>DBHE01000274.1 GCA_002296055.1 Pseudomonadaceae bacterium UBA836 | reverse complement strand
TGAACGACAAGCAGCGCAAGGATTTCGAAGAATTCCTGGAGACTGACTTCTCCTTTGAAGTGCCGGGTGTCGCGCGCTTCCGGGTGAACGCCTTCAACCAGAACCGTGGCGCCGGCGCCGTGTTCCGGACCATTCCTTCCAAGGTACTGACCATGGAAGATCTGGGCATGGGCGATGTGTTCAAGAAGATTTCCGACAACCCGCGTGGTCTGGTGCTGGTAACCGGCCCGACCGGCTCGGGCAAATCCACCAGCCTCGCGGCCATGGTGGACTACCTCAACAGCACCAAATACCAGCACATCCTGACCATCGAAGACCCGATCGAATTCGTGCACGAGTCCAAAAAGTGTCTGGTTAACCAGCGTGAAGTGCACCGCGACACCCTCGGTTTTGCCGAAGCCCTGCGCTCGGCCCTGCGGGAAGACCCGGATATCATCCTGGTCGGTGAGATGCGTGACCTTGAAACCATTCGCCTGGCATTGACCGCCGCGGAAACCGGTCACCTGGTATTTGGCACCCTGCACACCACCTCCGCCGCCAAGACCATTGACCGTATCGTTGACGTGTTCCCGGGTGAAGAAAAGGCCATGGTGCGCTCCATGCTGTCTGAATCACTGCAGGCGGTAATTTCCCAGACCCTGCTGAAGAAAATTGGCGGTGGTCGGGTGGCGGCTCACGAGATCATGATCGGCACCCCGGCCATCCGTAACCTGATCCGCGAAGACAAGATCGCCCAGATGTACTCGGCCATTCAGACCGGTGGCAACATCGGCATGCAGACGCTCGACATGTGCCTGAAAGGCCTGGTCGCCAAGGGCTTGGTCACCAAGGAAAGCGCGCGCGAGAAGGCCAAGGCGGTCGACGGGTTCTAAGGGTTGGCAGTCAGGCGGACACTGAGTCGTCCGCCGCAAAGGAAAGAAGAGGCAGAGCATGGAGTTTGAAAAGCTGTTGCGGTTGATGGTCGAGAAAGGCGCCTCCGACCTGTTCATTACCGCCGGTGTCCCGCCGAGCATGAAGGTTCACGGCAAGATTCTGCCGGTTACCAAAACCCCCCTTTCACCGGAGCAGACCCGCGAGACCGTTCTCGGGGTTATGACCGAGGCCCAGCGCCGCGAATTTGCCGAGAACCGCGAGTGCAACTTTGCCATCAGCGCCCGTGGGATTGGTCGCTTCCGGGTCAGCGCCTTCTACCAGCGTAACCTGGTAGGCATGGTGCTGCGGCGGATCGAGATCAACATCCCGACCATGGAAGAGCTGCGCCTGCCCGACATTCTCAAGCAGCTGGCGATGACCAAGCGCGGGCTGGTGATTTTTGTTGGCGCCACGGGTACCGGTAAGTCGACCTCGCTGGCCTCAATGATCGGTTACCGCAACAAGCACTCCAGCGGCCATATCATTTCCATCGAAGACCCGATCGAATTTATTCACCAGCACCAGAACTGCATCGTCACCCAGCGTGAGGTCGGCATTGATACCGACTCGTTCGAGGTGGCGCTGAAGAACACCCTGCGTCAGGCGCCGGATGTGATTTTGATCGGTGAGGTACGGACCAAGGAGACCATGGACCACGCTGTGGCCTTCGCCGAGACCGGCCACCTGTGTCTGGCCACCCTGCACGCCAACAACGCCAACCAGGCGCTGGACCGTATCATCCACTTCTTCCCCAACGAGATGCACTCACAGGTGTGGATGGATCTGTCGTTGAACCTAAAGGCCATTGTTGCTCAGCAACTGATTCCCACGCCGGATGGTAAGGGGCGTCGTGCGGCGATCGAGGTGATGCTCAACACCCCGCTGGCGGCCGATATGATCCGCAAGGGCGAGGTGCACGAGCTTAAGCCGTTGATGGCGCGCTCCAATGAAGTGGGCATGCAGACCTTTGATCAGGCGCTCTACAAGCTCTACAGCGCTGGCGAGATCACCTACGAAGACGCGTTGGCCCACGCCGACTCGGCCAACGACCTGCGCTTGATGATCAAGCTGGGCTCGGAAACCGACGGCAAGCACCTGATGCAGGACCAGCAGGAAGGCGGCTTCTCGCTGGAAGAGGAAGAAGACGTAGCGCTGCGTAACCGCCGTCGATAACGGCGCCAGCGCCTACGCTTTTACTCGGCGGCGGTGCTCAGCTGGTTGCGGCCGCCGCGTTTGGCGACCAGCAGAGCGTGGTCGGCGCGGCTGATGGTGTCGGAGTAGCTTGAAGCTGGCAGATGCTCGGCTACACCGATACTGATGGTCATGCTCACGGATTCGTCCTGCACGCGAATGGTCAGGCGCTCGATGGCGGCGCGAACCCGCTCCATTACCTGCGCAGCGGATGCTGCCCCGGTTTCCGGCAGCAGAATCAGAAACTCCTCCCCACCCCAGCGACCGCACAGGTCGTTCTCTCGGATCTCTGCGTCGAGCACGCGGGCAACCTCAATCAGCGCGCCGTCGCCCACCTCGTGCCCGTAGCGGTCGTTGATGCTCTTGAAGTGATCCACGTCGAGCATGGCGATGCTGAACGGACGCTGGTAGCGGGCGTAGCGCTCCACTTCCTTCTTCAGTCGGTCGACCAGCAGGCGCCGGTTGGCCAGGCCCGTGAGCGCATCGTGGGTTGATGCCTCGCGCAGCGCCTCGTTCAGGTCGCGCATCATGTTCTGGTAGCGGTCTGAGATGCGCGCGACCTTTTCCAGCTGACGCAGCTGCTTGTTCAGACGCTCGGTCAGGGACTGCTCACGTTGTTTGGCCAGGCTCTGGTAGCCATCGGAAATATGACTGATGCGGTCGATGCGTCGAGCAAGATCCTGATGTGCTGTCCACAGCTCGCACAGCGGTCCAGCCAGCGGGCTGGCATCGTGTTCGCCGCTGTCCAGCAGTGCTTGGATCTGAACTTCCAGGGCCTCTTTCGACGCTTTCATGGGCGCCTCAGTTGTGGCTGATGATATTGAAGGTAAAGGTGCAGTCTTCCTTGAACTCTTCTGCCAGCTCGGCCACGCGCTCGTTTTGCGGGTCGTAGTACCAGTTGACCTGTACCGGCGCGCCGTCCTGATGCGCCGCTTCGAGCAGATCAAAGATGTCCATCATGGCCTTGACGCTGCTGGTGTTCAGATACAGCAGGCGCAGCTCCAGGCTGAGCGGCTTGCCGCCACTGAGGTAGCCCTCGATCCAGTCGAAGACCTGCTGGAACATGTCAAAGGAGTTTTCCGGATAGGAATCGCCGGCCATGAACAGCTGGCCGGCTGCCCAGTCACTGCGGACTTCCGGTGTGGACTGGGAACTGGGAATACTGAAGTCGTTCATTATCTGGTGCTCTCGATTCGATCAGATCACGGCGCGCAGGCTGAA
>DBHE01000052.1 GCA_002296055.1 Pseudomonadaceae bacterium UBA836 | reverse complement strand
CAGACTATAGCCACCAGCTGAAACCAACCTTAAAATCGGGCGCGCAGCCACAGGGAACCCGCTCAGCATGACAGCGATACAGGTTAAAGCACCGGCGTTGACGCTCCGCGCAGGGCAGCGCGCCATCCAGCATATCCGCGAACAGGGACTACAACCTGCCGACGTGCACATGATTCCAGGCGCCGCCGGCGGGCCCAAGGCCCTCGGCATTCAGGGGCTGGATCTGGCGCTGTTCGGTGAATGGTTACCGCGTGCGCCACAGCCGCGCAGCCTGATCGGCGCCTCTATCGGCAGTTGGCGTTTTGCCAGCGCCTGCATGCCAGACCCGGTGCATACCCTGCGCCAGCTCGGCGAATTGTACACCGCCATGCGCTTTCCCAAAGGTGTCACCATCCAGACCATCAGCGCCGCTTGCGGCCAGATGATTGATGAGCTGCTGCAAGGTCAGTTTGACGCCATACTGAGCAACCCGCACTACCGTCTGAACATCGTAGTAGTGAAAAGCCGTGGGCTGCTGCGGGATGATTCGCGTACTCGCCTGGCACTGGGCCTGGGTGGCGTCATCGGTGCCAACCTGCTGGGACGCCGCCACCTTGGCCGGTTCTTTGAGCGAGTCATTCTGCACGACCCACGCCAGCTACCCGCGCTGGAAGAGTTGCGTGACTTCACCAGCGCCCACGTCGAGCTGACCACAGAGAATCTGCGCTCGGCACTGCTGGCCTCTGGCTCGATTCCCATGGTGATGGAAGCGGTGCGCGAGATTCCGGGGGCAGCGCCCGGTGTCTACCGCGACGGCGGCCTGCTCGACTACCATCTGGACCTGCCCTACACCGCACCGGGCGTCATTCTGTATCCGCACTTTATTGATCGCGTCATCCCCGGCTGGTTTGACAAGACCATTCCCTGGCGCAAGCACAACGCCCAGCAACTGCGTGACGTGCTGCTGCTCGCACCCTCGCCCGAGTACCTGGAGCGCTTGCCGCACCGCAAACTGCCGGACCGCAAGGACTTCAACCGTTATGTCTACGACAACGACGGCCGCGAGAAGTACTGGCGCAAGGCGATGAGCGAAAGCCAGCGCATGGGCGACGAATTTCTGGAACTGGCTGACTCCGGGCGCCTGATAGACCGTATCAAGCCGCTGTGAACGAAGCACACGAGACTTTGCCCTGCCCCCTATGCAGCGCAAACGCCCACTGGATGCTCAGCGACCGCAAGCGCAGCTACTGGCAATGCAAGCAGTGTCTGATGGTGCATGTTCCGGCGCAGTGGCAGCTGACTGCCGAGCAGGAAAAAGCCGAGTACGACCGCCACGAGAACCACCCCGATGACCCGGGCTACCGGCGTTTCCTCTCGCGCCTGGCCGAGCCGCTGCTGCAGCGCCTGGCGCCAGCCAGCAGCGGCCTGGACTTCGGCTGCGGCCCGGGCCCTGCCCTGGCTTTAATGCTGCGTGAGCGGGGCCACCAGGTCGCCCTGCACGACCTCTACTACTACCCCAACCCGGTAGCGCTCGAGCAACAGTGGGATTTCATCACCGCAACCGAGGTGGTGGAGCATCTGGCTGACCCGCGTGGGGTGCTGGAGCAACTCTGGCGCTGCCTGACGCCCGGTGGCTGGCTCGGGCTGATGACCAAGCGAGTAACCAGCCCGGAGGCGTTCAGCACCTGGCATTACAAGAGCGACCCGACGCATATCAGCTTTTTCAGCGAACAGAGTTTTCGCTGGCTGGCGCAGCATTGGCAGGCAGAACTGGAGCTAATCGGCGCCGATGTGGCGTTGCTGCGCAAGCCCGCCTAACGCGGATGGAAACGAGCAACAAAATCTTCAGAAGCGGCCTGATAGGCGCTTATACATGCCTGGCAGATGCAATCACGGTCGCGTAACTCAGCCGGCAGCAGGGCCAGCATGGCAGGAGGAACTGAAAGACGGAAACACCAGCAGTCACCGCTGCTGGCCGTACAGCTATTCTCTCGCTGGCAAAACGGGCAGGTCTGGCTCAATTAACGTCCAGTACCCGGCGTGCGCCCTTGAACGTGCGCTGCCAGAACGACGACTCCAGCTCATCGACTCGTACCACGCCGCCGGTACTGGGCGCGTGTAAAAAGCGCCCCTCACCAATATAAATACCGGCGTGGTTTACCCGTCCACCATTCATGGCAAAGAGCACCAGATCACCTGGCGCCAGGGTACTCTCAGAGGGACGAGTTACCTTGAGGTTGTAGAGGTCAGAGGTGGTGCGCGGCAGATCCATGCCGGCCGCTTCGCGGTAGACGTACTGGATCAAGCCACTGCAATCAAAACCGGTGTCCGGTGAACTACCGCCCCAGCGATACGGAGTGCCGACCAGGCTGAACGCTTGAAAGACCACGTCATTGCCAAGGATCTGGGAGGAGTCGGAAGGCGTTACCGAGGGTATGGCACGCACTGGTGCAGACACAGCGACGGAGGGGCTTTTGGGCGCACTGGAGCAACCTGCCAGAACAGCGGTCAGAAACAGGATAAACAGCGCACTGTGCCGCATCCGGCAACCTCCAGCCCGAGGGGTTTGATTAAAAAATGGACGCTCAAGCGCCCAAGGTCAAGAATTTACTTTAACTTGCCGCGCCAAGCTACAGATCAGCTGTCTTTTTCTGATCAATGGTTCACGGTAAACGCCAGCATAGCGGATAACTGACATAACGGCCGCCCGCTTTGCGCTCGCCACTCGTTGAAGGCCGCCTGTGCTGCAGCCTGATCCCGCTGGCTGCTGGGCATCTTGTCGATAACACCCTGCGCCTTCAGCGCTGCCACCACATCCTCACTCGGAGCCCAGGTGTCCTTACCCACCATCCGCAGCAAACGCGGCGCCGATTGACCGCCCAATTGGGCCCCGCGTTTAGCCAGCAGACGCCAGAGTCCGACGATGTCCTCTTCAGGCCAATCAGCAATCAGGTTGCCCATACTGCCGTACTCGGCGCGGATATCCAGCACTAACTGGGCGTTGCGTGGCACGCTGCGCAACTTGCCCAGATGCCGAATCAGCCGGGTGTTTTGCATCAGCCGTTCAATATGCTCAGCGCTCATCAGCACAACTTTCTCCGGGGCAAACCCAAAGAAAGCCTCTTCAAAGGCCGGCCACTTGGCATCCACCAGGCTGTGCTTTAGCCCGGCCCGAAACACCCGCAAGGCGATAGTAGACAGATAGCGATCATCGGCAATCGCGCGCAGTTCATCCGCGGTCTTCGGCTGGGGCAACAAAGCCTCCAGCGCCCGGGCCGAGCCAAAGCGGTTCAGGCAGTACTCGTGCAACCAGCGATAGTCCCGCATTGGTGGCTCGCCCTCAGAGGTTCATGACGTTAAGAACACGGGACGCTGCCTGCTCATCGATACGCAGGCTGGCAAAGTCGTACAGCGCGGTATCAGCAAGCTGCGAGGGCTGCACATGTTTGAGCGAGCGGAAGATATTCTCCAGGCGGCCTGGCGTGGCGCGTTCCCAGCCCTGCAGCATCTCTTTGACGACCTTGCGCTGCAGGTTCTCCTGCGAGCCGCAGAGGTTGCAGGGAATGATCGGAAAGCCCTGCAGTTGGGCATAGGCTTCGATGTCCGCCTCGTTGCAGTAAGACAGCGGACGAATCACCACGTTGCGGCCGTCATCCGAACGCAGCTTGGGCGGCATGGCCTTGAGGTTGCCGCCGTAGAACATGTTGAGAAAGAAGGTCTCGATGATGTCGTCACGGTGGTGCCCGAGCGCCATCTTGGTCGCGCCGATTTCATCGGCAAAGGTATACAGGTTGCCGCGGCGCAGGCGTGAACAGAGCGAACAAGTGGTCTTGCCCTCTGGCACCTTCTCCTTGACGATCGAATAGGTATCGCGCTCAAGGATGTGGTACGGCACACCAATGCTGTCCAAGTAAGCAGGCAGCACCTCTTCCGGAAAGCCCGGTTGCTTCTGGTCCATGTTGACTGCAACCAGCTCAAACTTGATCGGCGCGACCTTTTGCAGGTACAGCAACATGTCGAGCATGGTGTAGCTGTCCTTACCGCCCGACAGGCAGACCATCACCTTGTCGCCATCCTCGATCATGTTGTAGTCGGTAACCGCCTCGGCGGTCAGGCGACGCAAACGTTTTTGCAGCTTGTTCTGGTTGACGCTGAGACGACTCATGGACAGGGCACCGGTCTGGCAAAAGCCGGCATTTTACTGGAAAGCGCTGAGCATAAAAACATCAGCCCCCG
>DBHE01000147.1:487-6175 GCA_002296055.1 Pseudomonadaceae bacterium UBA836 | reverse complement strand
CTCACCGGGCAGCACGCAGAAGCTGCCGCCGCCGTATTCATACACGCGGCTGCGCACGGAGTGGCCTTGCGGGGTAACGGTACGGGTGACGCCGTCCTGCCAGCGCTGCAGTACGCTGTCACCCTGCTGCGGGCGAAAGGTCAGCCACCAGAGCGCGCCATCGGCGCAGCACAGGTCGCTGTAATCAGCGCTGGCGGCTACCGCCTGCGCTGCACTGAAGTCGCTCGGCCAACGGCCGGGCGCGGGGTTCTCAGGCCTTGCAGATGATCCTCGAGGTACGTTCATTGCGGAAGGTCAACTCCTCTATCCCCGGCTGGGGCTGCTCTGCTTCGGCTCTGGCCTGCAGAATCTTGTGATGGTGTGGCGATTTACTGCACACCGGGTCAGCCTGGGTGGCATCGCCCGTCAGCAAATACGCCTGACAGCGACAGCCGCCGAAGTCCTTCTCTTTTTCGTCGCAGGACCGGCACGGCTCGCTCATCCAATCATAGCCGCGGAAGCGGTTGAAACCGAAAGAGTCATACCAAATATGTGAAAGGCTGTGTTCGGTCACGCTCGGGAAGCTGACCGGCAGCTGCCGCGCACTGTGGCACGGCAACGCGGTGCCATCCGGCGTGATGGTCAGAAAGATATTACCCCAGCCATTCATGCAGCCCTTGGGGCGTTCTTCGTAGTAATCGGGGGTGACCAGAATCAGCTTGCACGGGTTGCCCTGCTCGGCCAGTTTCTCGCGCCACGCATTGGTGACCTGCTCGGCGTGGTCCAGCTGCGCCTTGGTCGGCAGCAGCCCGGCGCGGTTCAGATGCGCCCAGCCGTAGTACTGACAGGTCGCCAGCTCGACAAAATCGGCCTCCAGCGCCACGCACAGCTCGATGATGCGGTCGATCTGGTCGATGTTGTGCCGATGGGTAACGAAGTTGAGCACCATCGGATACCCGGCCGCCTTGACCGCCCGCGCCATCGCCAGCTTCTGCTCGAACGCCTTGCGCGAGCCGGCCAGCATGTTGTTGATCTCGGCATCGGAGGCCTGAAAGCTGATCTGGATATGATCCAGCCCCGCCTCACGGAACGCCTCGATCTTGGCCTCGGTCAGGCCCATGCCGGAGGTGATCAGGTTGGTGTAAAAGCCCAGTTCGCGCGCCGCGCCGATCAGCTCGGGCAGGTCTTCGCGCACCAGCGGCTCGCCGCCGGAAAAGCCCAGCTGCGCCGCGCCCAGCGCCCGCGCCTGGGTGAATACGTCAATCCACTGGGCGGTGCTCAACTCACTCTTGTGGTTGGCAAACTCGAGCGGGTTCGAGCAGTACGGGCACTGCAGCGGGCAGCGGTAGGTCAGCTCGGCCAGCAGCCACAGCGGTGGCCCCTGTTCAGCGGATGTGGAGCCAGTGTTGAGCATGGGCCACCTCGATGAAGGCCAGAACGTCTTCGTCCAGTCCGGGCACATTGGGGAAACGGTCGGACAGGGTGTCGATGATGTCAGCGACCGGCCGCTTGCCGTCGACCAGCAACAGCACTTCGGCGGCGCTTTCGTTCAGCTTCACCATACCCTCCGGGTAGAGCAGCACGTGGCTGTTCTGCACCGGTTCCCATTGCAGACGAAAGCCGGGGCGCAGCACCGGCGTGTTATCACGCACCACCGGGCTCATAGCGCGATCCCCCGGTGCCAGGCCTTGTCGGCCGTGACCGTGTGATACGGCGGGCGCTTCAGCTCATAGGCCATGGTCATGGCGTCGAGCATGCTCCAGAGCACATCCAGTTTGAACTGCAGAATCTCCAGCATGCGCTGCTGCGCCTCCCAGGTGGTGTAGTGATGCAGGGTAATGCGCAGGCCGTGCTCGACGTCGCGGCGGGCCTCTTTCAGACGCTTGCGGAAGTAGTCGTATCCGGTCGGATCAATCCACGGGTAATGCTGCGGCCAGCTGTCCAGCCGCGACTGATGAATGTGCGGGGCAAACAGCTCGGTCAGCGACGAACTGGCCGCCTCCTGCCAGCTGGCCCGGCGGGCGAAGTTGACGTAGGCATCCACCGCAAAGCGCACGCCCGGCAGCACCTGCTTCTGCGACAGCAGCACCTCACGGTCCAGCCCCACGGCCTCGCCCAGGCGCAGCCAGGCCTCGATACCGCCTTCGCTGCCCGGTTCACCATCGTGGTCGATGATGCGCTGAATCCACTCGCGGCGGGTGTCGCGGTCCGGGCAGTTAGCCAGAATCGCCGCGTCCTTCACCGGAATGCAGACCTGATAGTAAAAACGGTTCGCCACCCACCCCTGAATCTGCTCGCGGGTTGCGCTGCCGTCGTACATGGCAACGTGGAACGGGTGATGAATGTGGTAGTAGCGGCCCTTGTCGCGCAGGGCCTGCTCGAATTCGGCAATGCTCATCGGCTCGCGCTGCATGGCGGCCTCCTTACAGAACGATCTGCATACCGTCATGGGCGACCTCGATGCCATGCGCTACCAGTTCGGCACGCTCGGCAGAGTCCTCGTCCAGGATCGGATTGGTGTTGTTGATATGAATGAGCACCTTGCGGCTGGCCGGCTGCGCATCCAGCAGCTCGATCATCCCGCCCGGCCCACTCTGCTGCAGGTGGCCCATCTCGCTGCCGAGCTTGTCGCCCACGCCAGCAAAGGCCATCTCGTCGTCGCGCCACAGGGTGCCGTCCACCAGCAGGCAATCGGCATCACGCATGGTCGCCAGCAGCCCGTCATCCGGCTGGCCCAGGCCCGGTGCGTAAAACAGCACGCCGCCGGTGTTGGTGTCGCGCACCAGCAGGCCGATGTTGTCACCGGGGTGCGGGTCGTTGCGGTGCGGCGAATACGGCGGCGCCGCGCTGCGCAGCGGAATCGGCAAAAACTCCAGCGCCGGGCAAGCGGGAATACGGAACGGCTCACCCAGCCCGATCCGACGGCGCTGCAAACCACCGTTCCAATGGCTCAGCATCGGGAACAGCGGAAAGCCGGTCTGCAGGTCCTCATGAACCATATCGGTACACCAGACCTCGTGCGGACAACCCTCACGCAGGGTCAGCAGCCCGGTCACGTGATCAATCTGGCTATCCATCAACACAATCGCCCGGATCGCCGTATCACGCACCGCCCGCGCCGGTTGCAGCACAGGCGTCTGCTCCAGCTGGGTACGAATATCGGGGGAAGCGTTGCAGAGAATCCAGTTCACCCCGTCATCCGACAAGGCAATGGAAGATTGGGTACGCGCTTTCGCGTTCAGCGTGCCACGGCGCAAGCCGTCGCAGTTGCGGCAGTTACAGTTCCACTGCGGAAAACCACCGCCAGCAGCTGAACCCAGTATCTGTACATGCATGGGATCTGTCCTCGGCCAGCGTGCCTAAACGCCCCGGAAACCGGGGCGCCCGGTACTCAGCGGTTGGCAAAGTACATGGTGACTTCAAAGCCAATGCGCAGGTCGGTATAGCTGGGTTTAGTCCACATGGGTCGATCCTCTTGTTATTGCGTGGGTTTACAGCGTCGGCAGGCACCGACGGACTCAGTTAAACACCGGGATCGGGGGGTACGAATGGTACTTTGGGAGTAGATTTGGTCGTGATTTGGTTGGTGTGGGGAGCATGCCGTTAGATTTACTCAGCGGATAACTCGCACTCGCAATTGAATCACACCAGTGGTGGTCGTCCAGCAATGTACGAGACGGCCCCCTTCAGGGTGCATCCACTAGGACGCAGCGAAGTACGGGCCGACGGGCGAAGGGAGTGTTGTGATTAACCTCGGCCACGATCTTGACCTCTAGCATTTGGTTAAGGGTGAACTTTAACCAGTCCCGGTGAACCCAGCGAACGGTTTAAACCACTAGTTAGGCCCGCCACCCGAGTAGAGGGAGCGGAGAACCGTGCCAATGTGCTCCATGACCGAAATACCCATACTCATAGCAGCTATATGAGTGCTTTCCGCGAGAGCAGCCTCGCGAGCCATCTGTACCTCGGTAAGCAGGCTGCGTAGACATTTCAAATGGTCACGCAGATTTTCGTCAGAAATTCGCTCTGAAAGCAGCAGAGTGCGCCTGCCCGCCAAACGGACCTGGTTGTTCAGCTCTTCGCCGAGCATCTTTCGCCCCCATGTGCCAGTCTCTCGATACGCAACCTCATCCGCCATATATAAGAGGGTAATCGCTCGTAGCTCATCGTGAACGGCGTCTTGTAGCTCAATGAGCGTGTCGCGCTGGAATGCTCTAGCTTGTTCTTCCCGTTCATGTGATGCCGCCGCAAATTGCAGGCTGGCAGCGTTTTTTGAGGCAATAACAGTTGTGGCGATGCTTGCAGCTGCGCCGACAATTGTGCCAAGAAGTCCCCAGAGTGCAGCTTCCATTCATTTATCTCCGAGTGGGGCCTGACGCCCGAATTTGCCGCTGGTTTGGAGCGCAGCGGAAAACCAGTCCGAAAAAATACGTCTGTTAAATTTTCTTTGTATAGTGCTTATCGAACTCTTTCTGAATATTCGGATTATAAAACATCTTCTTTCCACCCTTTGGATTTTTCGGATTCAAAAGCCGCTCATACGCAAACTTCTTATCCTGTTCCAATTTTTTCTGATTTTGTGATATTTTGCATTCATCTTAAAATCAGAGTATCGCTTGGATAAACGAGTACTCAGGATATCGTAATCCCACGGATACTTGTCCGAAAAGTCTTCTTCTGACAGATAAACTGCGGTGGCACTTGGATCGTTTGTGACCTGAACAGGCAGACCTGACGTGCTCTTAACCTTCTGAAATCTCACATCAATTCTCAGCGTCAAGTTGTAATCACCAACAACTTCACTACTGTCATACCCCTCTTCTGATTTCTTTATGTACTCTAAAACCTTTCGCTCACTCGAATTTAAAGAAACACCGGGAGCTTCATTGAAATTCCGGAAGAATGATAGTGGCATGAGGTAAAAATTGTACCCTGATAAAACATCCCCAAACCAAGCAGATACAAGATGAAGATAGTTTTGCAGTGATGCACTACCTAGCTCTTGAATCTTGAGAGACAAGAGCAGGTCATCATTTACAAAATGTATGGAATTATCCCTAATCTCAGCAAGCGCAACCAAGTTATCAAATACCGCTTTGTTTATCTTTACGCCATAGTCCTCGGTCGCGATTCGGTAGGCTTCAAAGAGATTAATTGAAAGAGGGTTTCCGGATCGATTAGTTTTCGGCCTTTTTACAGTGGATTTTTTTCCACTTTTTAGCGTTCTGTACTCCATCGCGTAAAGCGAAGCCACTTTATTACTAGCCAAATTAAGAACTTTTGCCTTTAAGAGTAGCTCCCAAGAGTTAATACACAAAACAGAGAACGTCTCCTCGCGATACTTGAAATCAGGCTTATTGTAAACTTCTATTGCAGACAACATTGCCGCGATAGACTTTTCAAGCATCAATCGAGATCGTGACTTCATAAAGCTACCTTGGGTAAGTCAATAGTAATTAGATAGAACACAGCGGCAATACATAGTTAGTGCGCTCGGTATAACACCGGAAGTAAATCCAGTGAGGTTTTTAATAGAATCATTCAGTTGCCACCCTCCTTGGTGTTTTTGACGTATTCGCGCTGCGGCGAAATTTGCGAAGTGCTTCCTACTTTAGCGAAAGAAGAACACACGGCAAGCTGATTTTTTGGTCGAGGCACAAGCCGTATTGGTTGCACGGACCCCGGGTCCCCGTTTACGCGGGCGAGTAG
>DBHE01000147.1:0-181 GCA_002296055.1 Pseudomonadaceae bacterium UBA836 | reverse complement strand
CCCGTTTACGCGGGCGAGTAGCGCAGATTTATCGGGATAAAGAGCCACAGGATGTCTGAGGCTCGTAGAGCCGAGTTTTGTGGCTCCCCGATAAATCGAGCAACGCAGCGAACCCGAAGGGCCGCGTAGTCTGGTGCCCCGGGGGATCGCTAAGGGGGGCTGGGCAAGCAGCACACCTTGG
>DBHE01000257.1:14495-19468 GCA_002296055.1 Pseudomonadaceae bacterium UBA836 | reverse complement strand
CGAAACCCTGTTCCGCACCCTGCGCCAACTCTCGCAGGAAGGCTGCAGCATTCTGTTTATCAGCCACAAGCTGCAGGAAGTACGTGACCTTTGCCACCGCGCCACGGTGCTGCGCCAGGGCCGGGTAACCGGCGAGTGCAATCCGGGCGAGGTGAGCACCGACGACATCGCGCGCATGATGGTCGGCAACGAGACCCCGCTGTCGACTCAGGTAGAGCCGCGCGAGCCGGGCGAGGTGCTGCTGGATGTGCGTGAACTCAACTACCGCACCAGCGACCCCTTTGGCACCAGCCTGCAGGCACTGAGCATGAGCCTGCGCGCCGGCGAGATCGTCGGTATTGCCGGCGTGGCCGGTAACGGTCAGGACGAGCTACTGCGCGCCCTGTCCGGCGAGGCGCTGGTCGGCAACGACAGCATCAAGCTCGGCGGCATGGCCATCGGTCAGGCCAAGCCGGGCGTACGCCGCCGCCTTGGCGTGGCAGTGGTGCCGGAAGAGCGCCTGGGTCGTGGCGCCGTGCCGTCCATGTCGCTGGTCGACAACAGCCTGCTGACCGCCTACGGCGAAGGCATGGTGAACAAGGGCTGGCTGGCGATGGGCAAGGTGCGTGACTACGCCAGCCGTATCGTCGAGGCCTTTGGCGTACGCACCGCGAGCATCGACAGCCACGCCGCCAGCCTGTCTGGCGGCAACCTGCAAAAATTCATCATCGGCCGCGAAGCGCTGCAGCAGCCCAAGCTGCTGGTCGCCTCGCACCCGACCTGGGGCGTTGATGTTGGCTCGGCGGTCGCCATCCACGAGGCGCTGGTGCGCCTGCGTGATGAGGGCGCTGCCGTGCTGCTGATCTCCGAAGATCTGGACGAACTGTTCCAGCTCTGTGGCCGCATGGGCGCAATCTGTGCCGGCCGCCTGTCGCCGCTGGTCAACACCAGCGAGCTGACCATTGAGCAACTCGGCCAATGGATGGCCGGTGATTTCCCCAGCGCTGTTCCTTCGGAGGTTTCCCATGCTGTCGCTTGAGCGTCGCGCCGTCGACTCCCGCGCCATGCAGTGGGCTTCCCCGCTGCTGGCGCTTGTCCTGACCATCATTACCGGTATGGGCATCTTCCTGGCCCTTGGCAAAGACCCGATTGAAGGTCTGACCTTCTTCTTCCTGACCCCGCTGAGCGACAAGCACGGCTGGGCCGAGCTGGGCCTGAAAATGGCGCCGCTGCTGCTGTGCGCCGCCGGCCTGACCATCTGCTACCGCGCCAAGCTGTGGAATATCGGCGCCGAAGGCCACTTCCTGATGGGCGCCCTGTGGGCCAGCGTTGCCGCGCTGCAACTCGGTGGCCAGAGCGGCCCCTGGGTGCTGCCGCTGGTGCTGATCGCCGGCATGGTTGCCGGGGCCGCCTGGGCCCTGCTGGCCGGGGTGTTGAAGACGCAGTTCCACTGCAACGAGATCCTCACCACCATCATGCTCAATTACGTGGCCCTGAACCTGCTGCTGTACGCGGTACACGGCCCGCTGAAAGACCCGTACGGCTTCGGCTTTCCGCAGTCCGAGATGTTTGCCGCCGCAGCGCTGCTGCCCAAGCTGATCCCGGACACCCGCCTGCATATCGGCCTGCTGTTCGGTCTGCTGGCAGCGGTCGCAGTCGGCGTGCTGTTTGCTCGCACCTTTATCGGCTTTCAGCTCAAGGTACTCGGTCAGGACGAACGCGCTGCGGCCTTCGCCGGCTTCCCGGCCAAACGTCTGACCCTGCTGGCGTTCATTCTGGCCGGTGGTCTGGCCGGTCTGGCCGGCGCCAGTGAAGTGACCGGCCCGCTCGGTCAACTGGTGCCGCAGGTGTCGCCCGGTTACGGCTACACCGCGATCATCGTGGTCTTCCTCGGTCGCATGCAGGCGGTCGGCATTGTGCTGGCGGCGGCGCTGCTGGCGCTGACCTTTATGGGCGGCGAGATGCTGCAGATTGCCATGGCGCTGCCCAAGGCCATCACCGGGCTGTTCCAGGGGCTGCTGCTGTTCTACCTGCTGACCTGTGACGCCTTTATTCACTACCGCATTCGCATTCGTCGGGCCCCCAAGGCCGTAGCAGGGGAGGCCTGAAATGGACGCCGTACTGATTACCAACGTACTCGCCGCGACCGTGGTCGCCGGCACCCCGCTGTTGCTGGTCGCCCTGGGTGAACTGGTGTGCGAACGCTCCGGCGTGCTCAACCTCGGCCAGGAAGGCATGATGCTGATGGGCGCGGTAATCGGCTTTATCGCCGCCACCGCCACCGGCAGCCTGAGCATGGGCGTGCTGGCTGCCATGTTGGGCGGCGTGCTGATGGCCATGCTGTTTGCGCTGATGGCCATCACCCTGGCGGCCAACCAGTACGCCGCCGGCCTGGCGCTGACCATCTTCGGCATTGGCCTGAGCTCCTTCGTGGGCAGCGGCTTTGTCGGCCAGTCGATCGACGGCTTCGACAAGATCGCCATTCCGCTGCTGTCCGACATCCCGGTCATCGGCCAAGTGCTGTTCAACCAGGACCTGCTGGTCTACGCATCCTTGCTGATCTTTGTCCTGGTGTTCTGCTTCCTCAAGTACAGCCGCGGCGGCCTGATCCTGCGCGCCGTCGGCGAGTCACCGGAAGCCGCCAACGCCAACGGTCTGCGGGTACTGCCGGTGCGCTACATGGCGGTGGCCTTTGGCGGCGCCATGGCTGGCCTGGCGGGTGCCTACCTGTCGCTGGCCTACACCCCCATGTGGACCGAGAACATGACTGCCGGGCGCGGCTGGATCGCCCTGGCCCTGGTGGTATTCGCCACCTGGAAACCCGAGCGCGTGCTGCTCGGCGCCTACCTGTTTGGCGCCGCCAGCATCTTGCACCTGGTGCTGCAGGGGCTCGGCTGGAATAGCTCAACCGAGCTGCTGGCCATGCTGCCCTATGTCGTCACCATCATTGTTCTGGTGCTGTTGTCGTGGAATCCCGCGCGGACCCGCCTCAACACACCCCTATCAATCGGCCAACCCTATAGGCCGAGCAAATAACTTGAGCACCCATTATGCCAATCAAAACTAAATCACTTATTCCAGGAAGCATTGAATATGAGCACACTGCAAAAAACTCTGATCGCCGCGTGCATCGCTGGCGCCTTTGTACCGGCTGCACACGCTGAGAAGTATTTCTCCGACTCCAGCATTTCGATTCTGTACAGCGACGACTATCAGGCCTTTGGCAAGACCAAGACCACGCAAACGTTCTTCACTTTCGAGAACGCGACCGGTCACGACTGGGGCAGCACCTTCTTCTTCGTTGACCGCAACCAAGGCCACGGAAAAGATTCTGACTCTGACGATCTGTATGGTGAATTCGCGCCTAACCTGAGCCTGAGCTGGCTGACCGGCAGCAAGCTGGGCGGCGACGGCCTGATCAAGGACTTTACCCTGTCCGGTCAGTACGAGTTTGGCGGCGGCACCAACGTGAACAACTACATGGTAGGTCCGGGTATCGACTGGAACATTCCGGGCTTCCAGTACGTCGCCACCCGTTTCTACTACGTCGACAACAGCGAGACCTCTGACGACTATCAAACCACTGTCGTGTGGGGCATGCCGATGGAATTCGGCAAGACACGTATCCTGTTCGACGGTTACATTGACTGGTCCACTGCCGAAGACGACCACAAGTCCGACTTCCACTTCAACCCGCAGCTGAAGCTGGACCTGGGTAACTACCGTGGCAGCCCGGGCGTACTCTACGCAGGTATCGAGTACTCCTACTGGAACAACAAATACGGTCTGAATGATGATGTGATGGACACCGAAAGCGCCGTCAGCGCCCTGGTGAAATTCCACTTCTGACAACACCCGTGGGGCCGGCCAGTCCGGCCCCGCACTGGAACAAGGCAACGGACAACCATGACCAGCAAGAGCAAGCCACGGAGTTACAAACCCGGACGCATTCGCGAGCGCAACCACGAGATCATCCTGGCCGCAGCGGAACAGGAATTTGCCTTGCACGGCTATCGCGGTGCCACCATCCAGAACATTGCCGAACGGGCTGAACTGCCCAAATCGAACGTGCTGTACTACTTCAGCAACAAGAAGAAGATCTACGCAGCCATGTTCGACGATATTCTCTCGCGCTGGAACGCCGTCTTCTCCAGCGTGACCGTTGACGACGACCCGGCCGAGGCGCTGGCCACCTTCATTCGCGCCAAGGTCGAAATGTCCCGTCTGTACCCGCTGGCCTCCCGGCTGTTTGCCATGGAGATCATGCAGGGCGCGCCCTTTTTGATGACCCATCTGCGCACCAACATGCGTGAATGGGTACGCGGCCGTGCCGCCGTCATGCAGCAGTGGATCGACCAGGGCCGCATGGCACCGGTAGACCCTGTGCAGCTGATTTTCCTGATCTGGTCCTCAACCCAGCACTACGCCGACTTTCAAGTACAGGTGCTGATGGTCGAGAACAAGGCCGAGTACGAACAGAAAGACTTTGACCACGCCGCCAACTTCCTCACCGAGGTGATCCTGCGTGGCTGCGGTCTGGCAGTACCCGAAACAGCCGTGCCGAGCGTGCGCTCGGCCTGAAGTAGCTAAACAGCCTCCCCCGGTGGCGCTAAGCCCTGGTGCGGAGGATAATGCCAACCCCTTTTAATGTGTTCCGCTCGGACAGCCTCCGAGGAAGACATCAGCCAAGCTGACCGCTTCCGTGCCCGCCGTGCCGTCACAGTGTCCTGAACAGGCAACGCCCGTTCAGATTGCTATGAGGTGCATATGAATCACTTTGCGCTGCACGATGCAGCGATCTTTACCGTTGATCCTCACAACCGCGTCATCCCGCGCGGCACCCTGATCGTCGAGGACGGGCGCATCAGCGCTGTCGGCCCAAGCGATGAGGTGATCATCCCGCCCGGCATGCCGGTCATCGACGCCAGCGGCCACGCGCTGCTGCCCGGCCTGATCGACGCCCACTCCCATTCCAGCCTGATGCGCGGCGTGAC
>DBHE01000257.1:0-14114 GCA_002296055.1 Pseudomonadaceae bacterium UBA836 | reverse complement strand
TACGCCTACCACTCGGCGCGCCTGTGCTATCTCGAAGCACTGAAGAGCGGCACCACCTGCGTGATGGACATGTACCGCTTTATGGCGCGCTGCGCCGATGCCGCCGGTGAGATCGGTCTACGGGTGAATCTGGCGCCTTACGTGGCCGACGCACCCGGCAAGGACTTCTTCGCCACCCGCGCCGAAAACCGCGCCCTGATCCACAGCCACCACGGCGCGCAAAGCGGCCGTATTCAGGTCTGGATGGGATTGGAGCACCTGTTCTACTGCACCCCTGATGCCTATCGCGAAGCGCTGCAATGCCAGGCCGACTACGGCGTCGGCATTCACACCCACGCCAGCGAGCAAAAGGAAGAGGACGACGCCGTCAAAGCCGAGTTTGGCCGCCGCTCCATCGCCCAGCTCGATCACTACGGCATCCTCGGTGAGCGCACCCTGATCGCCCACTGCGTCTGGCTGACCGACGACGAAATCCAGCGCGTCGCCGACACCGGCACCAGCATCGCCCACTGCCCGATCAGCAACGCCAAGCTCGCCAGCGGCGTGGCCCGCGTACCGGAAATGCTCGCCGCCGGCATTACCGTCGGCCTCGGCACCGACGGCCCGGTGTGCAACAACAGCCTCAGCCTGTTCGAAGAAATGAAATTCGCCTCGCTGATCCAGAAGGCCACCCGGCTGGACGCCACCGTGCTGCCCGCCGATCAGATCCTGCGCATGGCGACCATCAACGGCGCCCGCGCGCTGGGTCTGGGTGATCGCATCGGCTCACTGGAAGTCGGCAAGCAAGCCGACCTGCTGCTGCTCGATCTGGCGCAACCCAACCTGACGCCGACCGAGATCAATGCAGCGGGCGGCAATTTGCTGTGGAATCTGGTCTTCGCCGCCGACGCCCGCAATGTGACCGCGGTCTGGGTTGATGGCCGCCAGTTGATCGCTAATGGCCGCGCCACCCAGGTGAGCGAACAAACGGTTATCAGTGAAGCCCAGCAGCAGGGCCTCGCACTCTTTCAGCAGTATCGCGATATTTCGCACCTGCGTACGTCAATGGTTTAACCGACTGCACGCACGCAGTCAGGAGTCATCACATGCAATCACTGCCCCTTATCTCCGTCGCTGGCCTGAACAGCGAAGACCCGGCCGTCCGCGCCGAAACCGCCCGCCAGCTGGGCGTTGCCTGCCGTGAAATCGGCTTCTTCTACGCCGTTGATCACGGCATCCCGGAAGGCGTCATGGCCAGCGCGTTCGCCAACGCCAAGCGCGTGTTCGAGCTGCCGCTGGAAACCAAGCAGGCCATGTCGATCAAGAAGTCGCCACACAACCGCGGCTACGTCGCCATGGCCGATGAAAAGCTCAACCCGGAAGCGGGTGCGGACATGAAAGAAGCCTTCAACATCGGCACCGACTTCCCGGCCGACCACCCGGACGTACTGGCCGGCAAGCCCTTCCGTGGCGTCAACTTCTGGCCGCCCATCGACGGCTGGCGTGAAGCCATGCTCGGCTACTTCGACGGCTGCCTGGACCTCGGCCGGCTGATCCACAAGGGGTTTGCGATTGATCTGGGTCTGCCGGAAGACTTTTTCGTCAGCCACCTGAGCAGCCCCATCGCCACCCTGCGCATGCTGCGCTACCCCGCCAGCGCCGGCCAGATCGACCGCGAAGACGGCGGCGCCGGTGCCCACACCGACTACGGCAACGTCACCCTGCTGGCCACCGACAAGGTCGCCGGCCTGCAGGTGCTGACCCGTCAGGGCCAATGGATCGACGCACCGCATGTAGAAGGCGCCTTTGTCTGCAACATCGGCGACTGCCTGATGCGCTGGAGCAACGACACCTACGTCTCCACCCCGCACCGCGTGCGCCCGCCAGAGCAAGAACGCTACTCCATTGCCTTCTTCCTGGAAGTAAACCCCGACTCCATCGTCGACCCACGCGACGTGATCCCGGGCCAAGCGCCAAAGTACCAGCCGATTACCTGCGCCGAGTACCTGGCAGGCCGCCTGAACGCCACTTACGAGCACCGGGCAAAACCGTAAGGGAACCTCATGTCGTGCTCTGGGTGACCGCCCACAGGACCTTCTCTCGCAAAGGGTCCCTTGGACACCACCCGATGCGGGCTGGCGCTGATGCCGATCGCGATTCGGCTCACCAGACTGCGCGCCGTGCTTGAGTATGGCGCGCAGCCTGATCCATCAGCCCTTACATGCCGTTGGTTGCCGCAATATCGATGATGCCGTCGGGCAGGCCGCTGATCTCGCCCAGGGTGGTGGGCTTGCCGGTGGTGAGGTCAACCGTGTGCAAGGTAGTGCCAGTCAGCACGTAGGTTGTGTTGTCGCCCTTCCCGTCGCTGAGGATATCCATGGCGGCGCCGTCGAGACCCTTGGCGAGCTCACCGACCGCCTGCTGCACGCCATCGTTTGGCGGGTTCTGGAACATCAGCATGTCGGTGGCCAGGTCAATAGTGAACAGCTCGGTGACATCAGCGCCGGCAAAGGAGTGGGTGTAGGCGCCAGCGACGACCTGTGCGGTCTGCCCGGCATAGGCGCCATCGGCGGCATAGGCAACGCTGCCGTCGACTGCGACATCGCCGTTATCCACATTGACGCGGAAGTTGGTGCCATCGGCGGCGAGCAAACGCAGACGATCAGCCTTGGGGTTGAAATCGACCACCGCGGGCCCGTCGCCGGGCAACGCGGACTTGAGGGTGGTAGCGGCAGTGGCGGCGCCGCTGCTGGTATCGATGGTGTAAATGCCGTCACCGCCGCTGAGGGCGTAGAGCATGCCGTTGGCCGGGCGGATGTCAATGCCGCGCAGGTCGCTGGCACCGCTGACCGCCATGCTACCGGTGACGCTCAGGCTATCGATATCGACCTTGTGCAGCATGCCGTCCTGACCCAGGGCAATCAGTTGGGCGGCGCTGGCGCCGCTGGCGGCCAGCACAAGAGAGCTGCTCAGAATCAGGGTATTGATTGTTTTCATCGGTGAATCCTCGCTTGCAGGTGGTGACGGAAAGCCCGTCTGACGTGGTGCTTCTGCAAGCTATACCCGCCACCCCCTGCGCTGGATGTCGCCGCGCAAAACTTTTTTTTAACTGCCGGCGATCAGCACGGCGCGCCCGATGTACAGCACCGGACCGGTCGGCCGGTTAAGTGGCGAACCGCCCTCCGGTTCCAGCGTCAGCTCAAACAGCTGACCGGCCTGCACCGCCCCAATCTGCTCGGCGCTGAGCGTCACGGCCTTGCCCGGCTCGATCAGGCCAAGTGAACGCGGCCCATCCTTGGGATCAATCAGCGTCCAGAACTGCACGCTGCGATCCGGCGGGATTTGATCGGCCACCAGCGCGTCGAGGGTCAGGGTGCCGTCGCCATCCACGGTGATCACCCAGCCCGGCTTGGCGCTCTCACCCGGCACCTGCAGCACGGCGGTATAGCTCGGGCCGGCCGGGGCGTCGCGCAGCACGCCCGGCAGCCAGCTGAGCAGCACCAGCAGAGCCAGCCCTGCGCTGGTCAGGCGCCACAGGCCAAGGCTGTTCCACCAGCGGCTCAACCCGCCGTCGGACTCAGTACTCCAGCCAAGGCTCTGCTGCAGCCGTTGCCAGAGCGCAGGGGAGGGTTGCTGGGCGGGCAGGGCGTCGGCCAGATCAAGCAAGTGGCGCTCCCAGTCCAGCGCCATGCGGGCCGCGTCGTGGCCGTGCTCGATCAGCTCGCGGACTTCGCTGGCCTCCGGCTCGTCGAGCAGGCCCAGCACGTATTCGCCGATCAGAGCCCGGCGTTGCTCGGGTGCGTGCGGGATCATGACTGCAGACACTCCTGTAGTGCGCGCAATCCGGCGCGGATTCGGCCTTTGATAGTGCCCAGCGGCGCGCTCAGGCGCGCGGCGATCTGGTCATGGGTCAGGCCCCGGTAGAACGCGAGCAATATCGGATGGCGGCGCGGCCGTTCCAGCAGCCGCAGGCAATCGCGCAGCTGGCGAGCAGAAGAGCGCGCATCGGCCAGCTCTTCCGCCTGCGCGGACTCATCAGCCATATCGTTGATAAAGCCGTCGTCGGTGGCGACCAGTTGCTTGCGACCGCGCAACTGGTTGAGCGCCCGATAGCGCAGGATGCTGTAGATCCAGGCGCGGCCTGAGCCGAGGCTGCGATCAAAGCGATCCGCGTTGACCCAGACCTTGAGCAGCGCATCGTGCAGACAATCTTCCGCCTGATCGCGCCGCCCCAGCAGGGTGATGGCCAACCCGAGCAACTGCCCGGCCTCCTGCTGATACAGCCGCCTGAACGCGGTGCGGTCGCCGCCCGCGCACGCTTCCAGAGTGCTTTCGTAATCGAATTCGCTGCCTGCCATGCGCCATTCCTGTATGCCATCGCTTGTTGCGTTCCTGCAGGCTATACCCCGCAGCGCGCGCTGCGGATGTCCATGCGGGCAAAAATCGGCTTTTTGATGAGCAATTGTTTCCGGTGGCGCAGCCCGGCTCGTTGCCGGGACACTATGATGGATATATGATTCATATACATTTCATATCAAGGTGACGTTATGGGGATCGTCAAGATCAACGATGAGCTGCATGAGGAAGTGCGCAAGGCCAGCTCCGTGATGGTGCGCTCGATCAACGCGCAGGCCGAATTCTGGATGAAGGTCGGCATGCTGGCCGAGGCCAATCCGACCCTGTCGTTTACCGACATCATGCGCGAGCAGCTGCGGCACGCGGACGTGGACACAAGGCAGGTTGCCCATGTCTGACGTACGCCTGAAAACACCGCCAGAGATGGCTTTGATGCGCCAGTCCGGCAAGCTGCTGGCAGAGGTGTTTGCCTACCTTGACCAGCACATCAAGGCCGGGCTGTCGACCATGCAGGTCAACGACCTGACCGAGCGCTACATCGTCGACCAGCTGGCAGCGCGGCCGGCCAGCAAGGGGCAGTACGGCTTCAAGTATGTGCTCAACAGCTCGGTCAACCATGTAGTCTGCCACGGGGTGCCGTCCGAAACGCAGATTCTCAGGGCGGGCGATATCGTCAATATCGACATCACCCTGGAAAAGGGTGGCTTCATCGCCGATTCCAGCAAGATGTATCTGATTGGCGAGGTGACACCAGAGGCGCGACTGCTGGTCGACCGGACCTATGAGGCCATGTGGGAGGGCATCAGGGTAGTCAAGCCGGGCGCGACTCTGGGTGACGTTGGCTACGCCATCCAGCGCCACGCCGAGCGCAACGGTTACAGCGTGGTGCGCGAGTTCTGTGGGCATGGCATTGGCCGCGAGATGCACGAAGCGCCTGAGGTCCTGCACGTTGGCAGTCGCGGCAAGGGGCTGGTGCTACGCGAAGGCATGACCTTTACCATCGAGCCGATGATCAATCAGGGCAAAGCACGGGTTAAAACCAAGAAGGACGGCTGGACGGTGGTCACCTGTGACAAGCAGCTGTCGGCCCAGTGGGAGCACACCATTGCCGTGACCGCCGACGGTTATGAGGTACTTACCCTGCGAGCAGAAGAGCGTACGCCGTAAGGCGTGGCTCAACCGTTGCCTTGAAGCCAGCTACCGCGGGCGGCCGTCGTACCCTGGCGGCAGCTCGCCCTCCCGCCCCATCACCCCACTGATTGCCCCTCAATCAATGCTGCTGCCGCTTGGCTCCCAAGGCCGCCTCCCGGTGCTAACGTCGAAGCATCCACAACACCAACAAGAGGACGGGACATGGCACAGGCAGCAGGACGGCAGTCAATTTTTATTACTGGCGCGGCATCAGGTATGGGGCGGGAAACCGCACGGCTGTTTCATCAAAAGGGCTGGTTTGTCGGTGCCTTTGACCTGAACCTGGCCGGGCTGCAAGCGCTGCAGGCGGAGCTGGGCGCAGACAATTGCGTGATCCAGACGCTGGATGTCAGCGATAAGGCCCAGTTTGAGGCTGCCGTAGCAACCTTTGGCGCGGCAACCGATGGGCGTATGGATATCTTGTTCAACAACGCCGGCATTGTCATGCGCGGCTTCTTCGACGAGCTGCCCTTTGAAGATCAGCTGAAAATCATCAACGTCAACGTGATCGGCGTGCTCAACGGCACCCACTGTGCGCTGCCGCTGCTCAAGGCCACGCCCAACGCGCTGTGCTTCAACACCTCATCGTCCTCAGCCACCATGGGCATGCCGCTGATCGCCGTGTATTCGGCCAGCAAACACGCGGTAAAAGGCCTGACCGAGGCGCTGTCGAACGAGTTTCGTCGCTATGACATCCGCTGCGCTGACGCCCTCCCGGGGCTGATCAAGACGGGTATGCCGAGCGAAGAGCTGATGGCTGCTGCACCGGATAAGGGCCCGTTCCGACTGATTGAAGCGGTCGAAATAGCCAAGGTGGTGTGGGCCAGCTACCACTCAGACCAACTGCATTGGTACATCCCCGAAGACCTCGCTGAGCTGGACAAGGCCGCAGGCAATAACCCGGAGCTGCTGCGCGATAAGCTGGGGCGGCATATGGAGGTTTAATAATTCTGTATGCCCACTGGTGCCCAGACCTGAGCGCAACCAGAGCGGCATATTGAAGGCAGGCGGGGAGCGGTCGAGAAGCCACAAGACACAGCGCCTGCGGTCTTGCTCAGCGCTTCCCTGGCGCTGAGCAAGCGGCCAATGCTCAGCGCCAAGAGGCGAGTATCGCCGGCAGGGGTTACTGGGCAGGCACAGCCTCGGCGGTGACCACGGGTTGCGCGGCCGGCTCGGCAGCGGCCGTCGGCTGCATGGCCATGGGTACCTGAACCAGATTGATGTTACGGCGCTCAGGCAGCTTGTACATGGCGCCGGTGACCGGGTCCACGAAGAACCAACCGATCAGACCGCCAAACAGGATATTGCCCCAGTACCAGCCATCCAGCTCACTCTGCATGGACTGGCGCTGCTCCTGATAACCCTCTTTGGAGAATTCCAGGTTGTAGCGTGCTTTCTTGAAGTAACCATCACCAGATTCCAGAGTGACGGTGGCGGGCGTAGTGCCCTGATGGATCACCACACCATGGCTGTTGGTGACCTTAAAGTCCGCACCTTGCGGTGATGATTGGATGGAGACGGGGTACTGCGAGTCGCTGACGATGGAGGCGCAGCCGCTCAGCGTAAGCGCAGCCACCAGGGACGTGAAACCAAAGGCACGGGTATTACGAGTCATTGAAGAGTCCTTCTTCAGAGCATTATTGATGTTGTTATTCGTTGTCCTGCGCGGCGATCATAATCAGTGATTGAGCCGATGTCATTATGATTTCAAAGGTGTGTCTTTCGGCCGCTCTGCGCCACGCACACAGCCTGCTACCAGAGGCTTGCGGGTGCTCTGGCCGGGGGGTTAGCCTTGCAGGCCCTGTTGTCTGATCGAGAGCCTGTCTGATGAAAACCCTGGTCTGGGATCTGCCCCTGCGTCTGTTCCACTGGCTGCTGGCCCTGAGTGTCAGCGGCGCGCTGGTAACCGTCAGCCTGGGCGATGGCTGGATGCTATGGCACGAGCGCTTTGGCATGGCGGTAATCGGCCTGTTGGCGTTTCGGCTGGTCTGGGGCGTGGCAGGCAGCACCCACGCACGTTTTGCCAGTTTCTTTCCAACGCCAGCGCGTGTCAGAGCCTACCTGAACGGACAGTGGCAGCGGCCTGGGCATAATCCGCTGGGCGCCGCTTCGGTGTTTGCACTGCTGGGGTTGATGGCGTTTCAGGCCGTTACCGGACTGTTCAGTGGTGACGACGTGGCGTTTTTCGGGCCTTTGAGCCAACTGGTGTCCTTTGACACCGGCAGCCTGCTGAGCGGCTGGCACCGCTCGACCGAAGAACTGATCTATGCCCTGCTGGCGCTGCATGTGCTGGCGATCATCTTCTACCGCGCGCGCGGCAAAAAGCTGCTGGAATCAATGATTCACGGCCAGGCAGAGGTGCCCGCAAGCCAGGCTGAGCCAGTGCGAGGCGGCGGCTGGCAGGCGCTGGTGATGGCCTTGCTGATTGCCGGCGCGGCCATCTGGCTGGCCAGCGGCAGCTGGATTCCCGCCCCGACCCCGGCCGTGCCGGGCTGGTAGCCCAGCCAGCCGCTACGGGCGTTTACTCGGCGCCGTACAGGTCCTGGACGAAGGTCAGGTCAAAGGCCTTTTGCCAGTCTAGGTCAGCAGGCAGGGTGCCGGCCGCCACCATGTCGTCATAGAAGCCTTTCCAGCGTGCGCTGGTCATGATGCCGTATTGGCCACCAGCCGCATCACCCGACAGCAGAATGCCCTCTTCCTGCATCTTGGCGGTGCTGTAGGCCAGCAGCTCGTCGGCCATTTCCGGATTGGCCTGCTTGATCAGTTCGTTGGCCGGCGCCGGGTCAGCAAAGTAGGCGGCCCAGCCCTCAGCGGTTGCCTCGACCATGGCCTTCACCACCTCCGGGTGGTTCTCCAGCATCTCTGCGGTGGTGTCCAGCGTGCAGGAGTAGGCATTCCAGCCGTAGTCGGCCAGCAATAGACTCTTGGCTGCCACGTTTTCTTTAGCCAGGAAATAACCGTCGTTGGTCACGTAACCCTGCTGAATGGCCTGCTTGTCGGCGATGAAGGGACCAAAGCTGTAGTCGTAGGGGCGCAACTGCTCATCGGCAAAGCCGTATTGCGCCTTCATCCAGGGCCAGTAGGCGACGCGACCGGCGGTGGGGATGCGAATACCCTTGCCTTTGAGGTCTTCAAGGCTGTCGTTGCCTGCACCTTCGTGTACCACCAGCGACTGCGGGTCTTTCTGGAACCAGGCCGCCACGGTCACCAGCGGGATATCCTGCTTAACGGCATTCAGCGATTGCAGCGCGTAACCCATGCTGAAATCGGTTTTGCCGCCCATCAACAGCTGCACGTTATTAACCTGCGGACCGCCCATCTCGATGGTCACATCCAGGCCGTGCTGCTCATAAATGCCGGCAGCCTTGGCGGCGTACAGCCCGCCGTGCTCGGCTTGCGCGTACCAGGTGGTGGTGACGGTAACCGGCGTCAGCTCTGCGGCCTGGGCAGAGGCGGCGCTAAAGCCTAATGCCAGCGCCAGGCCGGTCAGTTTCAGAGAAGTGAATTGCATGGGTAAGACTCCTTGGGGGGTAAACTCAGTAAGTGGCGTTGAGGCGTTGCAGCAGGTGCTCGCCTGCAGAAATCGGTGCGTAGCGCGCGGGGTTGTCGGCGCTGGCGCAGGTGTCGATGCAGGCGATCTCGGCATCTTTGTTCGGGTGGCAGAAGAAGGCGATGGAGAAGCGATCGCGGTGCTGCGCCAGCGGCGGCACATTGACCCGGTGCGGGGTTGAGCAGAACACATGGTTGGTCCAGCGGTGCATCAGGTCGCCGGTGTTAACCACCACGGTGCCCGGAATCGGCGTGGCCGCTAGCCACTCACCTGCGCGGGTGCGCACCTCCAGTCCACCGGCGTCGTCCTGAAACAGCAGGGTGATGCTGCCGTAGTCAGTGTGGGCACCGGCGCGGTTCTCGCCGCCCTGGGGAGCAAAGCCGGCCGGCAGCGGCGGATAGTGCAGCAACCGCAAGGTATGGTGATGACGGTTGTGGGCGGTAACGAAAAAGTCGTCCGGCTGATCCAGCGCCACGGCAAAGGCCTCCAGCACACGATCGGCGGTAGCGATGCATTCGGCCAGAAAGCCTTCCATCTGCGGCCTGAAGGCGGGCAGGGCAGCGGGCCAAAGGTTGCGCGGGGCATCCTTGCTGTCCGGCGCCAGGTTGAACGCTTCCTTCAAATCGCCCGGCTTGCTCGGGTCGAGTCGCTCGCGGCGCACACCCACATAGCCGCGGTTGCTCTCGGCGTCCTGCCAGGCGATCGCCTGCTTGTCGTCATCGGCCAGAGCAAAGAGGGCCTTGGAGGCGGCAAAGGCCTCGGCCAGCTGCGCGGCCGGCATGCCGCAGCCAGAAAGGTAAAAAAAGCCCCAGTCGCTGCTGGCCTGACGCATCTGCCGAGCAACCTCGGCGCGGGCGGCGGCGTCGCCGTCGATAAAGGGCGAAAAGTCGATTACCGGTATTGAATCCGTAGTCATCCGTGTCTCCTGTTGCGAGAAAGGCTCCAGCACGCGCCGAAGCGGTAATGGTTTAGTCCTCGCACCTGCAACAGGACGACACGACTCATAACCTGACCAAGCAAGCAGGAATTGAAAAAGCAAGGGCTGTGCCAAAGGCTCTGGCACGCGGTTGAGTGCGCGATTGCGCGCCATATTCACCGGTGAATGCACTGATGCTGTGCTGAAATAGGGGCTATGGCACCCAATCTGCGCGGCGTTGCAGCGGCCCCACAATTGCATATCGCGCGCTGGAAGATTTTCTGTCCTGCTGGTCAACATAACGAATATCGAGGAATGTCATGTCACCCACCTTGCTGCTCAAGAACGCGCTGGTCATCGCCACCATGGATGATGAGCAACGTGAAATCGCCAACGGCTCCGTGTTTATTCGCGGCAACCGCGTGGAAGCGGTTGGACCCGCCAGCGAGCTGCCGGACACCGCCGACAAGGTCATCGACATGACCGGCCATGTGCTGATTCCCGGCCTGATCAACACCCACCATCACATGTTCCAATCGCTCACCCGCGCCCTGCCCGCCGCGCAGGACGCGGAGCTGTTCGACTGGCTCACCGCACTGTTCCCGGTCTGGCAGAACATCACCCCGGCGATGCAGCGCGCCGCCACCCGCACCGCCATGGCTGAACTCATGCTGTCGGGCTGCACCACCGCCGCCGATCACGCCTACCTCTACGTCAACGGCACCCGGCTGGACGACAGCGTGCAAGCCGCGCAGGAAATGGGCATGCGCTTTCACGCCGTGCGCGGCGCCATGAGCCTGGGCCAGAGCAAGGGCGGGCTGCCGCCGGATGCACTGGTCGAGCAGGATGAAGAGGCCATCCTCAAGGAAATGCAGCGCGTGGTAGAAGAGCTGCACGACGCCACGCCCGACGCCATGATCAAGGTCGCCCTCGGCCCCTGTTCACCCTTTACCGTGACCACCGACCTGATGCGCGAAGGTGCCGCATTGGCTCGCTCCCACGGTGTTGGCCTGCACACCCACACCGCCGAAAACGCCAAGGACCTCGCCTTCAGTAAAGAGCGCTACGGCATGACCCCGACCGAATACACCGAATCGGTCGGCTGGGTCGGCCACGACGTGTGGCACGCCCACTGCGTGCATCTTGACGAGCCGGGCATCGCCCTGTTCGCCCGCACCGGTACCGGCGTCGCCCACTGCCCCTGCTCCAACATGCGCCTGGCGTCGGGCATCGCGCCGATCCGCAAAATGCGCGACGCTGGCGTGAAGGTTGGCCTTGGCGTGGACGGCAGCGCCTCCAACGACACCAACAACCTGCTCGACGAAGCCCGCCAGGCCATGCTCTCGGCCCGCGTACGCGATGAAAACCCGACTGCCATGAGCGCCCGCGAAGCCCTCCACATCGCCACCCGCGGCGGCGCCGAGGTACTCGGCCGCAGCGATGTGCTGGGCCGTATCCAGCCAGGCTACTGCGCTGACATCATCGCCTTCCGCACCGACGACATCGCCATGGCCGGCGCCCTCATCGACCCCATCGCCGCCTTGGTCTTCTGCACCCCGCAACGCGTCGGCCACAGCATCATCAACGGCCGCCAGGTGATTGAAGACGGCGTGCTGCTGACGCGTGAATTGCCATTGATCATTGAAGAGCACAATGCGTTGGCAAGGGAGTTGGTACTGGGGAAATAAGCACTGGACTGTTGCTCGGGTCGCCCACGCCTCGCGGCTTGCGCGCACCCGGCCGACACCCCCACGCGTCATCCTCGCGCAGGCGAGGATCCATGCGGTCTCTACCCATACACCGTGATTCCCGCGCAGGCGGGAATCCAGTGACGCGCTGAACCTCAGATGGATCCCCGCCTACGCGGGGATGACGTGTGGAGGGAGCGATGTCAGGTGCATGGAGCCGGAAGTCGCAGTGGGCGCGCGCCGCTCAAAACCCCTCCAACACCAACTTGCCCCGCGCCTTGCCACTCTCCAGCAACGCATGCGCGCGCTTAAGGTTGGCCGCGTTGATCGCGCCGTAGTGCTCACCCAGGGTGCTGCGCAGGGTGCCGGCATCGACCAGTTCGGCGACCCGCTGCAGCAACTTGCCCTGCTCGGCCATGTCGGCGGTTTCGAACATGCTGCGAGTAAACATGAACTCCCAGTGAAAGGACGCGCACTTGCGCTTGAGCACGCTCATGTCGAGCGGGCCGAAGTCGTCGATAACGCCGAGACGGCCTTGCGGGGCGATGCAGTCGCCGTATTGCGGGTAGTGCTGATCGGTGTGGGTCAGCGAGGCGATCAGCTCGACCTCCTTGATACCCAGCGCCTGCAACTGCGGCAGCAACGGCTGGCTGTGGTCGATGACGTGATGCGCGCCCAGGCCCTTGACCCACTCCACGCTCTCGGCGCGGGCGGCGGTACCAACTACGGTGAGCTTGGTCAGTTGGCGGGCGAGCTGGACCAGAATCGAGCCGACGCCACCGGCGGCGCCGACCACCAGTAGGGCTTGGCCTTCGCCGCCGCCGTCACTCACACCCAGCCGATCAAACAGCAGCTCCCAGGCAGTGATCGCGGTCAGCGGCAGCGCAGCGGCTTCAGCGGCAGACAGCGACAGCGGCGCGTGGGCGGCGATGCGTGCGTCGACCAGTTGATACTCGGCGTTGCTGCCGGGCCGCTCCAGCGCACCGGCGTAGTAGACCCGATCACCCGCCGCGAAGCCGGAAACGGCGCTGCCGCAGCTGACTACTTCACCGACTGCGTCCCAGCCGATGACTTCCGGGGTATCACCAGTGGCAGAGCGGCGCGAACGGATCTTGGTGTCGACCGGGTTAACCGACACGGCGGCAACCTTGACCAGCAGATCCTGCGGGCCGGGGGCGGGCATGGGCAGTTCCAGGTCAATCAGGGCATCGGCGCGGTCCAGCGCGCCAGCTTCAAAGTATCCAATCGCTTTCATTCGGGTGCCTCCGGGGCTGTTCGGTCAGTTGCGTACAGCTTGACTTGCGCGGATTCGAAGAAAAAGATGCGCAAAAGCAAATCACTTTATTTATTACAATGAAAATCCAACGACTCGACGACTTGGCGCTGTTCCTCACTACGGTAGACGCCGGCAGCTTTTCTGCCGCGGCGCGCCAGCTGGACGTGGCCCCGGCGGTTGCCAGTGCAGCGATCAAGCGGCTGGAAGCGCAGCTGGGCGTGCGGCTATTCGAGCGCACCACTCGCCGCCTGCGCCTGAGCGAGGCGGGCGAACGCTTTCTGCCCGACGCGCGGCAAGCCTGGCAGCACCTGCGCGACGCCGAACAGGCGCTGGACGCCGACGCCCACGCACTGACCGGTACCCTGCGCCTGACCCTGCCATCCAACCTGGCGCGCAGCCATCTGCTCGACTGGCTGGAGGACTATCTGGCGGTGCGCCCGGCGGTGCGGCTGGAGATGCAGGTGAGTGACCGGGTGGCCGACCTGTACCAGCAGCCGATTGATCTGGCGGTGCGCTATGGTCAGCCGGAAGACTCACGCTTTATCGCCCTGCCGCTGGCCCCGGACAACCGCCGGGTGTTGGTCGCCTCACCCGATTATCTGGCCCGTCACGGCAAACCCGGCTCGCTGAGCGAGCTGCAGCAGCACACTTGCCTGCTCTATCGGTTGGGGGACGCGGTGCACGACCGTTGGCGCTTCGACCTGCCGGGCGAGCCACAGATCAAGGTGCGTGGTACGCGTACCAGCGACGACGGCGACGTGGTGCGGCTGTGGGCGCTGCACGGGCTGGGCGTGGCGTACAAGTCCTATCTGGATGTATCCCGCGAACTCGCCTCGGGCGAGCTGGTGCAACTGTTGCCGGAGCTGCCGGGCGAACTGGCGCCCGTACACCTGTTGCTGATTCATCGCCAACGCCTGAACCCGGCGTTGCGCGAGCTGGCGCAGGCGATGGCGCGCTTCTGTCAGCAGCTGTGATGCATTGCTACTCGCCGCACTGCTGCTCTAGCGCGGCGGTGCGCGCCTCGGGTGCCAACGCGCCTAATGCTTCAACCCGCTGGTGAAAGTCAGCCCAGCCATTGCTGCGCTGATACAGGCACTCAAACGCCGGAACCCACTGGTCGTAAAGGCCGAACGGCAACAGCCGAGCGTTGTTCAGGTC
>DBHE01000229.1 GCA_002296055.1 Pseudomonadaceae bacterium UBA836 | reverse complement strand
TCCGGCAAGACCGTCGAAGGCGGCTTGCGCGCCCTGCAGCAGGGCGATTGCGCCATGGTCACCTACAACCTGCGCGAACAGGCGGAACGCCCGGTGCTGGACTTTGCCCTGCAACACAACAAAGGCATTCTGATCAAAAAGGCCCTAGCCAGCGGACACCTGTGCCTTAACGGCACAAACCCGGTACACAGCGGCCTTGAACTGGTGTTAGGTCACCCGGCGGTCACCAGCGCCATCATCGGCACCATCAACCCGGCTCACCTGACACAGAACGTCGAGGCGGCCGTTTCGGTACTCACGCAGATGGAGTAAGGCATGACCCAGATTGTCGCCCGGAAGAACCCCGTCGCCTTCAAGACCCAGGCCATCGCCGTGGCCGCCAGTCCGGAAGTGCTGCGTTACGAGCCGGTCGGCAGTCCGCTGAGCTTTGACCAGATGCAAGCTCGGCGGCAACCCCTTGAGCTGGATGACCCCCACTGCTTCGAGACCACCCTTGCCAACCTCGGGGTTTCGGTCGACCTGCACCTGCAGTGGCAAGGCCGCGACTTTCGCCTGCTGGTGCGACAGGATCGTCCAGATCACGGCGACCGGGTGCTAAAACTGCTATCAGGGTATGTCCCGGCCCACGAGCTGCGGGTACCCCTGTTGACCCTGATGACCGAAGTCGCCGAGGAACTGCTGATACACAGCGAGAGCGGCTGGCTGCAAGGCCGCTATCAGGATACCTGGCTGCCCACACCTTACGCAGACAGTCTGCCACTGGACGACGAGCACAGTTTTAGTCTGGGCACCCGCAGTGGCGCCGCACGTGCAGTGCTGTGTCGTGAACTGAACCTGTTGGAGCGACCACGCGCCTATGTGCACCTGCCCAGCAGCTCACTGCAACTGGTGTACAGCATGACCCTGCAGCTGCCGGAGACGCTGCGCAGCCTGTCCCTGCTACATGCGGACGAATTTCTGGATGAGGAAAGCGGCGAGCTGATCGCACGAATGGACACCCAGCGCCCAGAGCTGTTTCTGGCCGAATACCGCAACCATCACGCCACTGGTGAGCTGTTCTGCCTGCAGCACGGCGAGCTGATTGCCCAGCCCACAGATAACCTTCTGCTCAGCGAAGCGTTTGCACCACAACAAGGCTGGCTGGTAGCGGCAGGCAATTGCGCGCTGCCAGACGGCTTATAAACGCCTCTGAAGTGCTGGTACGACAGCGCCGCCGTTCAAAACGAACGACGGCAGAGGCAGAGCGTTAAGAAAGCGGATCAGTCCCACTCGCCCTCTGGCGTTCAGGCCGACTCAGTCGTCGCCGCGCTCGCGGATTTTCTCAACGATGGCAGTGGTTGAGCAGCTTTCAACAAAGTTGAGCACCTTCACCTCACCACCGTAGGCCTGCACAATCGGTCCACCGACAACCTGATCAACGCTGTAATCGCCACCCTTGACCAGCACATCCGGCTTGACCTGTTCGAGCAGGCGCTCGGGCGTGTCTTCGCTGAAGCTGATCACCCAATCAACCGCGCCCAACCCGGCGAGCACCGTCATCCGACGCTCGACGCTGTTAATCGGGCGACCCGGCCCCTTCAGCCGGCTTACCGAGGCATCGTCATTGATAGCGACGATCAGCCGATCACCCTGGGCGCGCGCCTCTTCCAGGTAACCGACGTGGCCGGCGTGGATGATGTCAAAACAACCGTTGGTGAACACGATGCGTTCGCCATGGGCCCGGGCATCCTCAAGCGCTTGCAGCAACTGCTCAACACCCAGCACACCCCGACCGCTGCCTTGCTCCTGCTGCACCGCACGGCGCAGCTCAGGTGCGCTGATCGCGGCAGTGCCCAGCTTGCCCACCACGATACTGGCCGCATGGTTGGCCAGTGCCACTGCCTGCGGCAGCGCCTCACCGGCCGCCAGCGCGGCAGCCAGGGTAGAGATCACGGTGTCGCCTGCGCCGGTGACATCGAACACCTCACGCGCGCGCGCCGGCAAGTGCAGCGCGCCCTCGGCCTTGCGCAACAACGTCATGCCCTGCTCGCTGCGGGTTACCAGCAGTGCATCGAGCGCTAGCTCGTCAATCAGTGCCATGCCCTTGTCGACCAGCGCCTGCTCGGTCTCACAACGCCCCACCACCGCTTCAAACTCGGACAGATTGGGGGTAATCAGGCTGGCCCCACGGTAAATCGAGAAATCGCTACCCTTGGGGTCGGCAAGCACCGGCACGCCACGCTCGCGGGCCAGCGCAATCAGCGCCTGATGGTTGACCAGCGCGCCCTTGCCATAGTCCGACAGGATCAGCACCTTGACCTTATCCAGCAGTGCCGCCACCGAGTCGAGCAACGCCTGGGCATCGGTCTCAAAGGGCTGTTCAAAATCCAACCGAATCAACTGCTGGTGGCGGCTCATGACGCGCAACTTGGTGATAGTCGGCTGCGCCGCATGCTGCTGAAAATCGCAGTAGACGCCCGCTGCGTTCAAGCGCTGCTGCAAGCTGTCGGCCGCTTCATCCTTGCCAGTCACCCCAACCAGCCAGGCTGGCGCTCCGAGTGCAGCAATGTTCAGCGCTACGTTGCCAGCACCACCTGGACGATCCTCTATCTGATCCACCTTGACCACCGGCACCGGCGCCTCTGGCGAAATGCGGTTGGTCGGCCCATGCCAGTAGCGGTCCAGCATTACATCACCGACCACCAGTACCGGGGCAGAGTCGAAGCGGGGCATGCTCAATTTCATTATCGTTACCTGTGACAGACCTGCGTCAGGCCTGCGCGTTATTCTCTTCTTCAAACTGCATGCTGTGCAGTCTGGCGTAATAGCCGTTCAGGGCCAGCAGTTCCTTGTGCGTACCACGCTCCACAATCTGTCCCTGCTCCATAACCATGATCACGTCAGCTTTCTCAATGGTCGACAGGCGGTGGGCAATCACTAGCGTAGTACGCCCCTGCATCACCCTGTCCAGCGCCGCTTGGATATGCCGTTCGGACTCCGTGTCCAGCGCCGAGGTGGCTTCGTCCAGAATCAGCACTGGCGCGTCTTTTAGCAGCGCACGGGCAATCGCCAAACGCTGGCGCTGCCCGCCAGAGAGCAATACGCCGTTTTCACCCACCAAGGTGTCAAAACCTTGCGGCAAGACCTCGATGAACTCACGCGCGTACGCCGCCTCAGCTGCGGCCACCACATCGTCGCGCGGCGCGCCGGCGAGGTCACCATAGGCAATATTGTTGGCCACAGTGTCGTTAAACAGGGTGACATTCTGGCTGACCAGCGCTATCTGGTGGCGCAGATTGCGCAAGGTAAAGTCCTGCAACGGCGTACCATCGAGCAGAATCTCGCCATGCTCGTGCTGATAGAAGCGCGGAATCAGATTTGCCAGCGTTGACTTGCCACTGCCCGAGCGCCCGACCAGGGCGACCATCTGCCCCGGTTCAACGGCGAAGCTGATGTCGTTAAGCACCGTTTTCTCAGTGCCGGGATAGTTGAAGGTCAAGTTGCGGACTTCAAGACGTCCGCCTACCCGTGCCCGCTCCAGCGTGCCCGAGTCCAGCTCAGGCACCTCATCAAGCTGCTCGAAAATGCTTTCCGCTGCCGCGATTCCCTTTTGAATATTAGCGCTCACTTCTGAGAGCTGACGAATCGGCTTGGGAAGCAGGCCTGCAGCGGTTATGTAGGCGACCAAGTCGCCAGCGGTCGCGTCCCCACGCAAGAACAACACCAGAAACATGACAGTGGCCATGGCGCCGTAGGTCACCAATTGCAACGTGGGCGTAAAGACCGCGCCGGTCCGGGTCATCTTGAGGCCACGCTGGCGGTTGGCCTCGCTGGCCTTGTGAAAGCGGTCGGACTCGTAGTGTTCGCCACCAAAGCTGCGCACGACACGGAAACCAGAAATAGTCTCAGACGTCACATGGGTCACGTCGCCCATCGCGGTCTGAATCTTCTTGCTCTGCTTGCGAAACTTCTTGCTGGCGCTAGTTACCATCAGGCCGATGACCGGCAATATAGCGATCAGCACCAATGTCAACTTCCAATTCATCCACAGCAGGTAGGCAAACAGGAAGGTCACCGTCATGCCCTCACGGAAAACCACCTTAATGGCGTCAGTAGCAGCACCTGTCACCATAGTGACGTTGAACGTGATGCGCGAGACGAGGTGACCCGAGTTGTGCAGATCGAAGTAACGATTGGGCAACGTCAGCAAGTTGTCGAAAAGTGCAGTGCGCAGGTCATGTACAACCCCCAGCGACACTTTGGCTATAAAGTAGTTACCCAGGTACGAGCCCACTCCCTGGTAGAAAGCAACGAGCACGATAAAAGCCGGGAACCCCCAGATCAGCGGAACTCCAAAAAACTGGGCACCACTGCCCTCGGCCAAACCGTCGACAAAGTATTTGAGCATCCATGCCATCGCGGGTTGCGCGGATGCAAAAATGGCAAACCCGACAATACTCACCGCAAAGGCGATCCAGTAGGGTTTTACGTAACCCAGCAGGCGGGCGTAAATGCGCACGCTTGAGCGGGCGAAGCTCTCTTTGGCAGTTTCAGTCATGTGACCTTCATACACGAAACGGTAGCGCTGCAGTCTATCACAAGCACTGTGGAGCTAAGCCTGTCGGGAAAAAGTGCGATAAACTGCCGCTTTGGCAGCTGGATAGGCATGATGCAGTTACTCAGTGAAGAGCAGTACAACGCGTGGCGCAATGATGCGCGGATCCTGGAACAGGACGGCCACGGGGAGAAAGTACTGCTGCTGGCCGACGGCACCATGCTGAAGCTGTTCCGACGCAAGAGCTGGTTTTCCAAGACCCTGCTGTTCCCGCCAGCAGAGCGCTTTGCCGAAAACGCCGATGCACTTCGAGCACTGGACATTCCCTGTCCACAAGCTATTGCCACCTACAAACTGCTAAACCCCTACCGCAGCGTGGTGCACTACCACCCGCTGGTAGGCGAAACCTTGCGCGGACTGCTCAACGCCGAGCAGTCGCTGGAGCAACTGGAGCTGTTTGCGAAGCTGGCCGAATTTATCACCAGCCTGCACGACAAGGGC
>DBHE01000180.1 GCA_002296055.1 Pseudomonadaceae bacterium UBA836 | reverse complement strand
GTTTTCCGGGTGGTTGCCGGTCATGTCTTTCAGGCGCTTTTCGCTGGCGCCGTAGACCACGCGGCCCACGCCGGCCCAGTAGACCGCACCGGAGCACATGGCACACGGCTCGGCGCTGGTGTACATGGTGCAGCCGGCCAGTACGTCCTGGCTGTAGGTGGTGTTGGCGCGGGTCATCAGCACCCGCTCGGCGTGACCGGTCATGTCATGGTCGGGCAGAAAGGCGTTCAGCTGTTCCATCAGCACGTTGCCGTCGGCGTCGACCAGAATGGCCGCGAACGGGTGGATGCCTTGTTTGCCGGCTTCTTCAGCCAGCCGGAAGCTTTCACGCAGAAACTGGATATCGCGTTCGGTATGAGTCACAAAAGTGTCCTTGCTTACAGCTAGAGAACCGGCGGCGCGCAGGCCGCCGGTAAGGGATTACTTCTTCTTCGGCAGACTCCAGGCGAAGAAGATCTGTTGGGTCCATTGCACCGACTTGAACAGCAGCAGGCTGACAATGGCGAGGAAGAACAGACCGGCGAAGGCCTGCGGAATCTTGAAGAACGAGGTCGAGAACTGGATGAAGTAACCCAGCCCTTCTTCAGCGGCAACAAACTCCGCCACCACCGCACCGATGATCGCCAGGGTGATCGCCACCTTGAGGCCGCTGAAGATATGCGGAATCGCATACGGAATGCGGATCTGCCAGGTTTCCCGGCGGGTCGGCGCATCCAGCGAGCGGCTCAGCTCGATCAGCTCGGCCGGCGTCTCATTAATCCCGGTGGCGGTCGAGACCACCAGCGGGAAGAAGGTCAGCAGGCAGGTGATCAGTACCCGTGACGGATCATCCGAGCCCATCATCACGATGATCAGCGGCGCCACGGCAACCACGGGAGTGGACTGCACGACCACCAGCATCGGGTACAGGGTGCGCGAGAGAAACTCCGAGCGCATCATCGCAATGGCCAGCGGAATGCTGATCACGATCGATAGCGCAAAGCCCATCAGCGCAACGCGCAGCGTGGCCCACAGGTGCATCATCCAGCGGCTAAACTCGACATCGAAGAACGCCTTGCCGATTTCGCTCGGCGCCGGCAGCACGTAGGTCGGCAGCTCAAACACGCGGCAGACCAGCTCCCAGAGTACGATCAGGCCGATAAAGAACAGCCACGGCGACAGGTTCAACAGCAGCGCGCGACGCGCTGCGGCGTCAGTGGGCTTCTGGCTCATAGATATGCTTCCTTATGCGGTCAGTCAGCTCACTGAAACGGGCATGCTTGATGGTGTCCGAGCTGCGCGGGCGGGGCAGATCGACTTCGATCAGGTCCAGCACGCTGCCCGGGCGTTTGCTCATCACCAGTACGCGGTCGGCGAGCAGGACGGCCTCGGAGATCGAGTGGGTGATGAACAGCACGGTCTTCGGATTTTCATCCCAGATTTTCAGCAGATCGAAGCCGATCTGCTCACGGGTCATGGCATCCAGTGCCGAGAACGGCTCGTCCATCAGCAGAATATCGGGGTTGAGCAGCAGCGCACGGACAATACCGACCCGTTGCTGCATGCCGCCGGACAGCTCGTCCGGCATCTTCTCGGCAAAGGCTTCCAGCCCCGCCATGGCCAGCAGTTCATCGGCGCGCTTTTCATCGGCGGCGCCATAGCGGCCAAATTTATGCTTGAGCGGAAACAGCACATTCTTGCGAACGGTCAGCCACGGCAGCAGGGTCGGCTTTTGAAACACGATGCCAACGTCGTCACGGGGGCCGTTTACCTGCTTACCGAATACGCTGACCTCGCCGTCGCTTGGAATCAGCAGGCCCGAGACCATCCGCAGCAAGGTGGACTTGCCGCAGCCGGAGGGGCCGACCACCGCCACAAACTCGTGGCGATGGATGTCGAGGTCGATGCCTTGCACCGCCATCGGACTGCCGGGCGTGGGATCGTAACGATGCCCAACGCCGGTCATCCGCACGAAAGCGCGTTCGCTAGTGTGCTCCATGGGTTACTCCGCTACCGGCATGAAGTCGCGATTTACAATGGTTTCCGGGTCCAGCGAGTCCACGCTCAGTTCATTAGCGCGGGCAACCCAGTCCCAGGTGGTGGCGATACGCTCGGGTGTCATGGCTCCCAGACCGTCCGCTTCGGTGATCTCGTTGAAGGTCAGCGGCATGGAGTCGCCGATCTGCGCGGTGGCAACCGCAGCGTCCACTTCCGGCACCATAGTGTGCAGGTCGGCGGCAGCCAGTTCCGGATGCTCGTGGGTGAAGCGCAGCGACTTGTCATAGGCGCGCATGAAGCGCTGGGCGACGTCCGGGCGCTCGCTCAGGAACTTGTCGGCAGCAACCACAGCAGAGCTGTACAGCGACAGACCGGCGTCGGACCAGCGGATCACGTTGATGTCTTTACCAGCGGCCGCAGCCTGCTGCTTGAACAGGGCGATGTTGGTGACCCAGGCGATGATGGCGTCGGTGTTGCCGGTGACCAGCATCGGGCCCAGTGCGCCCGGATCAGACTTGGTCAGGCTGACGGCGTCGCCCGGCAGGTCGTTGGCTTCCAGCACCAGCGGCAGGAAGGCGTTGGAGGAGGTGAACGGCGAGGTCGCGACCTTCTTGCCTGCGACGTCGCTGAAGCTCTCGATGCCGGAGTCAGACAGCGAGAAGAAGGCGTGCGGGCCCTGGTTGAAGATCATGTAGACGGCGCTGACCGGTACGGTGTCCTGCGCGCGGGCGGCCATCAGGGCGCCAATGTCGGCACTGCCGATATCAGCCTGGCCGGTGGCGATTTTGGTGATGGCGTCGGTAGAACCACGGCCGCTGGCCACGGTGACTTCCAGCCCTTCGTCGGCAAAGAAGCCCTGCTGGATACCGGCATAGACCGGGGCCTTGTCGCCACCCGGCAGCCAGTCCAGCTGATAGGTAACTTTGTCGGCTGCTGCGGCAAACCCGCTGGCGGACATGGCGATGACCATCGCCAATACGCCGGACGCTTTCTTCAACATAGGTAACTCTCCAGTGTGATGTGCTTGGCTTTTT
>DBHE01000089.1 GCA_002296055.1 Pseudomonadaceae bacterium UBA836 | reverse complement strand
GGCGCATGGGGATCGTCGCAACAGGGGGCACCGGGCAAGTATGGCACGGGAACTACGTCTGTGTAGGTCTGGATACTGGCGTAAATGCCATGTGTTGATTGGGGCCAGGTCTCTACAATGGGCCTGGGGGGCAGACCATGACACCGAGGTGCTGAAGGTCTGTACTCGCTTACAACAATAATAAGGACTAGGTGATGCGCAAGCTGGGTGTTGGCCTTGGGCTGCTGCTATTGGGGGTGTTGTTTGTTGGCTGGTGGTTGAGTCGGCCGCCTTCTTCGGATCTGATTTTCTATGGCGGGCCGATTCTGACGGTCAATCAGCAGGATGAGGTAGTCGAAGCCCTGGCGGTGCGTGATGGCGTGATTGTGGCGCTGGGGGATGCGGCGTCAGTCATGACGCAGCGCAGCGCCAATACCCACCTCATCGACCTGCAGGGCCGTGCGCTGCTGCCAGGGTTTGTTGCAGCGCATGAGCATCCGACGCTGACCGCCGTCTTTGCCGGTGCGCACGACTTATCCGGCTTCACACACCAGAGTAATGCGCAGGTGTGGTCGGCGTTGCGTCAGGCGGTAGCCGATACGCCTGCCGGTGAGTGGGTTTACGCCGGCGGTCTGGACGCGCTTCTGGTGCCGGATCTCAAGGTGCCCATGCGCGAGGCGCTGGATGCTCTGGCACCCGATAACCCGGTGCTGCTGATCTCTCAGACCCTGCACTCTGCCTGGGCCAACTCCATGGCGTTTGCCGAGGCAGGCGTCACCGCTGAGACGCCTGACCCGGGCAGCGGCTCTTTCTATGAGCGCGATGAGCAGGGTGACTTTACCGGGTTTATTGCAGAGACACGCGCCATGGCGCCCTTCGTTGCAGGGCTACGGGCGCCGCTTGGGCTGGTAGGGCGTTACGGCGAAACGCTGGATGGCTACCTGAGCCAAGGCTTCACCTCGGTTGCATCGCTGGGGTATAACCTGCCGCCCTGTATGGCCAGACTGGTGGCGCTGCGCGATTTTCGTCCGCGCATCCGGCAATTTTTTTATCTGGTCGACAGTGAACTGCAATACTTGCCTGACGCCCCGGAGCAGGAGGACCCTTACTTCCGCGTGCTGGGTGTAAAGCTTTGGCACGACGGCTCGCCGTACACTGGCAGCATGCTCACCTCTACACCCTATCTGGATAGTGAGCTGGGCAAGACGCTGGGCATTGAACCCGGTAGCCATGGCGCAGCCATGATCGCGCAGGATGAGCTGGTGGAGCGTCTGCGCCGCTATAGCGCAGCGGGCTGGCAGGTAGCTATTCATAGTCAGGGCGATGAGTCGAACCGTCAGGTTGCGCGCGCCATACTGGCGGCGTTGCAGACGGAAGCCGCCAGCAGGCAGGTGCGTCTGGAGCACTCGGTACTGCTGCCGGAGGATCTGCTACCTGAGCTGGCTAAGCGCGGCGTCAGCCCCAGCTTTCATATCAATCACATCTTGTATTACGGCGACCGGCTGGCGGACTCGATTATTGGTCGCCATGTCGCGCAGCAGGTGCTGCCGGTGCGCCGCGCGTTTGAATTGCAGATGCATCCGTCGCTGCACGCGGATAGCCCTATGTTTCCGACCGAGGGCTACAGCCTGATGCAAACAGCCGTCACGCGGCAAACCTCGAACGGTCAGACGCTGAATGCGGCGCAGGCCATTGATGTGCGGCAGGCGCTACGCGCGATGACTATTAATGCGGCCTGGCAGCTGGGCATCGATCAGCAGGCGGGCAGCCTGGAAGTGGGCAAGTGGGCTGATCTGCAGATTGTTGATCACAGCCCTTACACGGTAGAAGCGCAGCGGCTGCATGCGTTGCAGGTGCAAGAGGTCTATGTGGCGGGGATACGTCAGTTCAGTCGTCACTGATGCCGACGCCCGCGCTATGCGCGGGCGTCGGTTCTGGTCTGTGCTGTGATCTACGCGGCGATCAGTAACGCGGCGGTTGTTTGGTTAATAGCCCTCGCGCTGCAGTGGGGTAAGAACGTGCCGCCGTCGCTGCGCCGGCATTGGAGGCAGATACGATTGTGCGTGCACTGGTCGATGAAATGTTATGCAACATTGCGATACTCTTGGGACTGGCCCGTATTGATTGATCTCTGTACAGCTGAGCAGCCACGTCATGCCCACCCCGCACTTGCCTTCACTTAACTTGATTCGTGTTTTCGAAGTGGCTGCGCGCCGATTGAGCTTCAAGGACGCTGCAAATGAACTGTTCGTCTCTCCGCCGGCGGTGAGTCATCAGATCAAGGCGTTGGAAGAAAATCTTGGCGTTATCCTGTTCAAGCGAGAAAACCGCAAAATCTCGTTAACCTCTGAGGGTAAGCGCTACTACATGCATGTAAAGCGCGGCTTGGATCTGATTGATAGCGCCACTCTGGCGGTGCGCAAAGAAAGGAAGAAACGGCTTTTTGTTATCAATACCCTGCCAAATATCGCCAGTTTGCTGCTTTTTCCTAACATCCACGAGTTTCAGGTCAAGTACCCGGAGTTGAATATCCAAATTGATTCGGACATTTCCAGAATCGATCTGGAGCGCTCGGAGGCGACGGTGGCCATCCGTCACGAGTGCGGCAATGAGCCGGAACTGACCTACCACCCGTTGGTGGAAATTTCACTTACGCCGATCTGTACGCGCAGCTATCTGGCTGAACACCCTGGCTTGAGCTCCGGTGATTTTTCCGGCTGTAGGATTATCAAAATAGCCAGCGACACCTATCAATGGCCCCGCTGGCAAACGCAGTGGGGCTTTTTGCCTGAAATCGAGAATGAGCTGGTTGTCAGTACGGTGCAGGCCAGTATTGAGGCCGTGAAGAGCAATGTGGGCGTTGCCATGGGCTACCTGCCAACGTCCTATCAGTTCATGCGTAGCGACGATGACCTGGTGTTGCCACTGGCAGAAAAAGTAACCCGGCACGGTGAGTGTTTTTTGGCCTATAGCAACAGCAATAGGGATGATGATGTTATTCAGGCCTTCCATGAATGGGTGGTCGGGGTGATTGAGAAAGAATGGTCGGATAATAATATCTAATCCGAGGGCGCTGAATTATTCATTTGTCAGCCCCCGTGTTCAGTGGGGAAGATACTCGGCAATCGCAACGGAAAAGTGATCGCCAACATGCCCCTGGATAACCTAGATATTGGACTCTCCAGCTCAAGCCAGCTGCCTCTTACTCCGCGTGAGCGGCAGGTGCTGCAAGAGCTTGCGATGGGCAAGAGCAACAAGATGATTGCCCATATTCTATCTCTCAGCATGTACACCGTTGATGGCTATGTGAAAGAGATATATCGAAAGCTGGGCATCAGAAATCGCACCATGGCGACGCTGTTTGCCGTCCAGCATGGGATTCTCAATTTGAACCATCTTGATATGGCCGATTTGTAGGACGTGGCCGTGATGCTGTGGTGTGGCTTTCTGCGCGAAAGATCGGGGTGAGCGCTGACAGATCAGCGTAGAGGGTGCTTACAGACGTACCCATGAAATCATGGCGAGGGCGCATTGGGCCACTCGATCAATGCATTTTTTGGGGGCTCTACAAACAGCAAAGGGCGTTCAACAGGCTAGCCTGCCGAACGCCCTCCGAGATCAGAAAAGATCGTCAGACGTTGAAGCGGAAGTGCATCACGTCGCCGTCCTTGACGATGTATTCCTTGCCTTCCAGCCGCCACTTGCCGGCTTCCTTGGCGCCGCCTTCGCCGTTGTACTGAATGAAGTCGTTATAGGCGACTACTTCGGCGCGGATAAAGCCCTTCTCAAAGTCGGTGTGGATCACGGCAGCCGCTTGCGGTGCGGTGGCGCCGATCTTCACGGTCCAGGCGCGGACTTCTTTCACGCCCGCGGTGAAGTAGGTCTGCAGGCCCAGCAGCTCGTAACCGGCGCGGATTACGCGGTTCAGGCCCGGCTCTTCCATGCCCATGGTTTCGAGGAACATCTGCTTTTCCTCGTCGTCATCCAGTTCGGCGATTTCTGCTTCGATCTTGTTGCACACCGGCACGACCACGGCGCCTTCTTCGGCGGCAATCTCGCGCACCACGTCCAGGTGCGGGTTGCCTTCAAAGCCTTCTTCGGAGACGTTGGCGATGTACATGACCGGCTTGTTGGTCAGCAGGTGGAAACCTTTGGCCAGCTGGCGCTCTTCCGGGCTGAGGTTTTTCAGCAGTGAGCGGGCTGGTTTGCCTTCTTCAAAGTGCGGGATCAGCTGTTCCAGCAGTGCTTTTTGCGCCACGGCTTCCTTGTCGCCGCCTTTGGCGTTGCGGGCAACGCGCTGCAGCTGCTTCTCGCAGCTTTCCAGGTCGGCGAAAATCAGTTCCAGATCGATGGTTTCGATATCGCGGCGCGGGTTGACGCTGTTGGAGACGTGAATCACGTTCTCGTCTTCAAAGCAGCGCACCACGTGGGCAATGGCGTCGGTCTCGCGAATGTTGGCGAGGAACTTATTGCCCAGGCCTTCACCTTTGGACGCGCCTTCCACCAGACCTGCGATGTCGACAAATTCCATGCTGGTCGGGATGACCTTCTCTGGTTTGACGATGGCGGCCAGGGCGTCCAGGCGGGCATCGGGCATGGGCACCACGCCGCTGTTGGGCTCGATGGTGCAGAAGGGGAAGTTCTCGGCGCCAATGCCGGCCTTGGTCAGGGCATTGAACAGAGTGGATTTGCCGACGTTGGGCAGGCCGACGATGCCGCAGTTAAAACCCATGGTGTTGTCCTCTGCCGATGGTTCGGCGCAATGAGATTCAGGCCTTGAAGCTGTGCAGGCGTTGCATGACGGCGGTCCAGTTGCCTTCGATCATGCCGGGCAGCTCGCCAATGGCTTCATCGATGCAGGCATCCAGTGCGTCCTGCTCGGCGCGGGGCGCTCGCCCCAACACAAAGCCGGTCACCTGCGAGCTGTGGCCGGGGTGGCCAATACCCAGGCGCAGGCGGTGAAATGCGTTGTTGTTGCCCAGTTTGGCGATGATGTCGCGCAAACCGTTGTGCCCGCCGTGTCCGCCACCTTTCTTGCACTTGACCACGCCCGGCGGCAAATCCAGCTCGTCGTGGGCAATCAGAATTTCTTCGGGTGCAATGCGATAGAAGCTCGCCAGCGCGGC
>DBHE01000233.1 GCA_002296055.1 Pseudomonadaceae bacterium UBA836 | reverse complement strand
AGCCTGCGTCTGCTGCGTGAAGAGTGCTGGCGCCGGGAGCACCTGGCTGCACTGATACGCCGCTTTCGCGCAGGCGTCGACGCGCTGGGGATGGAGCTGATGGACAGCCCAACGCCGATCCAGCCGATTGTGGTCGGCAGCAGTGAACGTGCCCTGGCGCTCTCGGCTGCGCTGCGTCAACGCGGCATACTGGTCACCGCGATTCGCCCACCCACGGTGCCCAAGGGGACCGCGCGTTTGCGGGTGACGCTGAGTGCCATCCATACCGAACAACAGGTTGACCGTCTGCTTGAGGCACTGGCGCAGGCGCAACAGGAGCTGATTCATGAGTAATTTCACCCTGCTGTCTGGCTGGGCGCTGGCGGCGAGCAATCTGCTGCCGCTGCAGCAGGCCCTGCAGGAGCGCTTGCCCGCGCTGAACGTCAAGGTGGCAGAGCTGCCGCCAGACTTGCAGATGTCCACGCTGGAGCCGAACCTCAGTGCCTTGGCTGAGGCCTTGCCGGCGGGCTGGCTGGGTGGCTGGTCGCTGGGCGGTGTGCTGGCGGTGCAGCTGCAGCGACGCTTTCCAGAGCGGTTTCCGGGCATAGTGACCATTGCCAGCAATGCCTGTTTCTCGGCGCGCGAGGGCTGGCCGGAGGCGATGGCGCCGGACACCTTCAAGGGCTTTATCAGCGACGCCCGCGAACAGCCGGAACGCGCACTCAAGCGCTTTGGTCTGCTGGTTACCCAGGGCGCCGAGCAAGCGCGCGAGTTGAGTCGTCAGTTGGTCTGGAGCGATCTGGATCCGCTGCAGCGGCTCAATCATCTTGCGCTGCTCGGTGTGCTGGACAACCGCGTTGCCTTGCAGCGCTGCCAGCAGCCGGTGCTGCACTGCCTGGCTGGCGCCGATGCGCTGGTGCCCGCCGGCGCGGCGCAGGCGCTGGCGCAGCTGAACGAGCTGGCCGAGGTGTGTGTGCTGCCCCAGGCCAGTCACGCGTTGCCGCTGGAGGCGCCAATCTGGCTGGCCGGCGAGATCGGCGACTGGCTGGAACGTCAATGAACGCAGCGGCCATCGACAAGCGTGCGGTTGCAGCGTCGTTCAGCCGAGCGGCCAGCACCTATGATCAGGTGGCCGAGCTGCAGCGTCAGGTCGGCAGCAATCTGTTGGCGCGTCTGCCTGAGTCGCTGCGGCCACGCTCGTTGGCTGATCTTGGCTGCGGTACCGGTTACTTCACTCGGGCGCTGAACGCGCGCTTTGGGCGCCCGGTACTGGGGCTCGATATCGCCGAGGGAATGCTGCGTTACGCGCGTGCCCAGGGGCCTGAGCAGGCGGCCTGGATCACTGCCGATGCAGAGGCGCTGCCACTGCGAGGCAGGTCCCAAGACCTGGTGTTCTCCAGTCTGGCGTTGCAGTGGTGCCCCGATCTGGGTCGGGCCTTGGCCGACGCCAGGCGAGTCCTGCTGCCTGGCGGCGTAATGGCTTTTAATACGCTGGTCGAGGGTACGCTTGGCGAGCTGCGTGATGCCTGGGAGCAGGTGGACGGCTATGTGCACGTCAACCGCTTTATGCCTCTGGCTCAGCTCCAAAGCCTATTGTCGGAGGCCGGGTTTGCGCGTTGGCACTGTGAGGTGGAACCCCATGTACTGCATTACCCGCAGCTCAGTGCCCTGACCCATGAGCTCAAGGCGCTTGGCGCCCATAACCTCAACGCCGGACGGCCCGGCGGCTTGACCGGGCGAGCCCGGCTGAGAGCGTTGACCGCGGCCTATGAAACCCACCGTCAGAGCGCTGGCTTGCCAGCGACCTACCAGGTTGCCCAGATCATTCTGCACAAGTAGGACCTCTTCCATGAGCAAGCATTACTTTGTTACCGGTACTGACACCGAGATTGGCAAAACCACCATCGCCGCTGGTCTGCTGCACGCCGCCCGCTTGCGGGGGCTGACAACGGCGGGCGTCAAGCCGGTTGCTGCCGGTTGCGAACGCACGCCTGACGGGCTGCGCAATGAAGATGCCTTGGCCTTGCAGGCTGAGTGCAACCCGGAGCTGGCCTACGAGCTGATCAACCCGGTAACGCTTGAGGCCGCCATTGCACCGCATATCGCCGCGCGTGAAGAAAATGTGCCGCTCACCGCGCAGGCCCTGGCCGGTGCCTGTCGCCAGGTTTTCGACAGGCAGGCAGATCTGACATTGGTCGAGGGCGCTGGCGGTTGGTGTGTGCCGCTCAATGATGACGAGCTGCTCAGTGAAGTGGCGATTGCGCTCAAGCTGCCCGTGGTACTGGTAGTTGGCATGCGTTTAGGCTGCATAAACCATGCACTGCTCAGTTGCCGGGCAATCGCTGCTGACGGGCTGCACCTGGCTGGTTGGGTGGCCAATCATGTGGACCCGGACATGAGTCGCCAGGCTGAAAACCTGGCAACGCTCAAAGCCTTGATCAAAGCGCCGTGTTTGGGGGTGGTACCGCGTCTGGAAACGGCGGATGCTGCCGCAGTGGCAGCTCATTTGCAGGTGACGCCGCTGGTCTGACGCGACCGGCGGTGTTGGGGCAAAGGGCCATTTGTGCTTGAATAACGGAACATCTGTTTTAAGAGGTGGTGTTATGCCTACCCTTGATCTCATTTCGTCCGGCTTGACCTCGGTACGCCAGGGCCAGAACCGTATCAATGCTGCAGCCTCTGATATTGCCAACGCGGGCTTACCGGCCGATCTGGCCGTCAATGCCGCGCAACCGGCTCAGCCGGCTACCGGTCAGGCGGCAGCGTCTACTGCGGTGGAAACCAATCGCCCGGTGAATCTGGTTGATAGCCTGGTTGAGCTGCAGCAAGGTCGTCAGGAAGCCGAGGTCGGCGCGTCGGTAATCGACACCGCCGATGAGGTGCTGGGCACCTTGCTGGATGTCACCGCCTGAGCCAGTCTCAGGCCTTTTCCCATGCTCAGCGTCGGTAGTAGTCTGTCCCCGACCTACCAGCCCTCGGCGCTGACCACGTTCAATGCCCGTAGTATTGCGGTCAACGAAGCACTCCCTGCAGACGAGTCCACCACGCGTTTCCCCCCTGTCGATGAGTCAGAGGCTGTCGCCGCGCCCGGTGCCGACGGCGAGGCTACTGCTGCCGAGCAGAGTAAGCGCGAGCAGCTAAACAAGGCAGAGGCCGAGCTTGCCCTGGTTGAACAGCAGGAGATTTCTGAGCTGGCGGCTCGTGATCGCGAAGTGCGTGCGCATGAGCAGGCCCACGTTGCAGTTGGCGGGCAACATGCCGGCACAGCCAGCTACACCTATGAGCGGGGCCCCGACGGACGTCAATATGCGGTAGCTGGCGAGGTGCCTATATCCACATCGCCGGTCTCGGGCGATCCGCAGGCGACGATCGACAAGATGGAACAGGTGCGCCGCGCCGCGCTGGCGCCAGCCGAACCCTCCTCGGCAGACCGCGCGATTGCTGCCCAGGCCGCGCAATTGATTGCCCAAGCGCGGGCAGAGCTGGCCACCGCCGAGGCCGATGACAGCGCCTCTGCAGCGGCAGCATCGCAGGCTACCGACGGGCAAGAACAGGGCGAGACTGAGGCGACTGACGAACCGGCGGCCGCGCCGGTTGCCGAGCTGGCGCTTTATCGCTCCATCGCCGCCGAGCCGGGCGGTCCGTCACTCCAGGCCTCTGCCTGAGCGCTAGGGAAGCGCTGATCAATTCCACACGCCCTCTGCGAGTGCTCAAGCGTGTAGATGCAAGGCGCGGTGTGCAGCCAATAGTGGTTCTATTGGCAAGCAGCGCAACGCAGCAGATGCATGCTTGAGCGCCCGCCCTTCGGGGCGTTCGGGCTGGGCCGCACTCTACGTTGTGATTTCTCGACAGGTCTCGACATGCCTTCGAAACCACGCCTTGATTGCGGCCCAGCCTGAACACCAGAGGGCATGCGGAATTAATCAGTGCTTCCCTGGCTGCTACCCTCAATTTCAATGATGACATGGCATTCATGCCGGGGTTGACAACGCCTTGGCGTAAACGTATGTTTCAAACGTCTGTTTGAATTGGCTGCCACGCAGCCACCAAAACGCAGCCTCGGCTGCCCGTGCATACTGATACAACACTTGAGGTCCAGTACCATGCCCGATTACAAGGCTCCCCTGCGTGACATTCGCTTCGTCCGCGATGAACTTCTGGGTTATGAAGAACACTATCAGAGCCTGCCCGGCTGCGAAGAAGCCACGCCGGATATGGTCAACGCCATTCTGGAAGAAGGCGCCAAATTCTGTGAACAGGTGATTGCGCCGCTGAACCGCGTGGGCGACACCGAAGGCTGTACCTGGAGCCCGGAAGGCGTGAAAACGCCGGCTGGCTTCAAGGAAGCCTACCAGCAGTACGTTGAAGGCGGCTGGCCGAGCCTGGCGCATGACGTCAACCACGGCGGCCAGGGCCTGCCCGAGTCGCTGGGTCTGGCGATCAGTGAAATGGTTGGCCAGGCCAACTGGTCCTGGGGCATGTACCCCGGCCTGTCCCACGGCGCCATGAACACTCTGGATGCCCACGGCACTGACGAGCAGAAGCACACTTATCTGACCAAGCTGGTATCCGGTCAGTGGACCGGCACCATGTGCCTGACCGAGCCCCATTGTGGTACCGATCTGGGCATGCTGCGTACCAAGGCAGAGCCGCAGGCTGACGGTAGCTACAAGATTTCCGGTACCAAGATCTTCATCTCCTCCGGTGAACACGACATGGCCGAGAACATCGTCCACATCGTTCTGGCCCGTCTGCCCGACGCGCCGGCCGGTACCAAGGGTATCTCCCTGTTCATCGTGCCCAAGTTCCTGCCGGACACCAACGGTGACGTGGGCGAGCGCAACGGTGTTGCCTGTGGCTCGCTGGAGCACAAGATGGGTATCCACGGTAACGCGACTTGCGTGATGAACTTTGACGCTGCCACCGGCTACCTGATCGGCCCGGCGAACAAGGGTCTGAACTGCATGTTCACCTTTATGAACACCGCTCGTCTGGGTACCGCGCTGCAGGGCCTGGCCCACGCCGAAGTTGGCTTCCAGGGCGGTATCACCTACGCCCGTGAGCGTCTGCAAATGCGTGCCCTGACTGGCCCGAAAGCGCCGGAAAAGGCTGCTGACCCGATCATCGTTCACCCGGACGTACGTCGCATGCTGCTGACCATGAAGGCCTTCGCCGAAGGTAACCGCGCGATGGTTTACTTCACCGCCAAGCAGGTGGATATCGTCAAGAACAGCCAAGACGCCGAGCAGAAGAAGCAAGCTGATGCCATGCTGGCGTTCCTGACGCCGATTGCCAAGGCCTTCATGACCGAAGTCGGTTTCGAAGCCGCCAACCACGGCGTGCAAATCTACGGCGGCCACGGCTTTATCGCCGAATGGGGCATGGAGCAGAACGTTCGTGATGCGCGTATCTCCATGCTGTACGAAGGCACCACCGGCATTCAGGCGCTGGACCTGCTGGGTCGCAAGATTCTGATGACCCAGGGCGAAGCGCTCAAGGGCTTCACCAAGATCGTGCACAAGTTCTGTCAGGCCAACGAAGGTAACGAGGCCATTGGCGAGTTTGTTGCTCCGCTGGCCGCGCTGAACAAGGAATGGGGCGATCTGACCATGAAGGTCGGCATGGCCGCCATGAAAGACCGTGAAATGGTTGGTGCCGCCTCTGTGGATTATCTGATGTACAGCGGCTACGCCTGCTTGGCCTACTTCTGGGCTGACATGGCCCGTGTTGCAGCTGAGAAACTGGCTGCCGGCACTACCGAAGAAGGCTTCTACAAGGCCAAGCTGCAGACTGCGCGCTTCTACTTCCAGCGCATCCTGCCGCGCACCCGTGCCCACGTCGACTCCATGCTGTCCGGCGCCGACAACCTGATGGACATGGACGCCGACAACTTCGCTCTGGGTTACTGATCCCTAGAGCTGTTGCCAGCAAAAAGGCCGCTCCGGTAACGGGGCGGCCTTTTTTGTGGGCCCAATTCAAGGATTGTGTGCAAGGCGCAAACCGCTGAATTGCCACTGGGCAGCTGCCGGAAAGAAGTTGCGATAGGAAGGGCGACTGTGGCCTGCGGGTGTGGCGCAGGAGCTGCCGCGCAGCACCATCTGATTGATCATGAATTTGCCGTTGTACTCACCGACCGCGCCGGCTGCCGGCTGATAGCCGGGGTAGGGCAGATAGGCGCTGTTGGTCCATTGCCATACCTCGCCGAACAGTCCTGCCAGCTCCGGCTCGGTTCTCGCCGCGTGCTCCCATTCCGCTTCGGTTGGCAGTCGCGCGCCGGCCCAACGGGCATAGGCATCGGCTTCATACAGGCTGACGTGGGACACCGGCGCATCGCAACTCAGTGCCTGCAGGCCGGCCAGGGTAAAGGCTTGCCAGTCTTGACCTGGTCCGCGTTGCCAATACAGGGGCGCTTGCGTTTGTTGCCGGCATACCCAGTCCCAGCCGTCAGACAGCCACAGCTCGGGGCGCTGATAGCCGCCGTCTTCGATAAAGGCCGCAAAGTCGCGGTTGCTGACATTGCGCTCGCCAAGCAGGAAGGGCTCCAGCCACACCTTGTGGCAAGGGCCTTCATTGTCATAGCTGAAGTGCTGATCGGAAGCGCCGATCTCGCATAGGCCGCCCTGGAATGTGCGATAGGCATGGGGCTGATTGGTGCCAGCCGCAGATGCACCCTCAGGGGCGTCGTCGCGCCAGGCAGGCAGTAGCGGGTTACAGTAAAAATGGTGTTTCAGGTCGGTCAGCATCAGCTCCTGGTGCTGCTGTTCGTGCTGCAAACCAAGGGTTACCAGCGCGGCGAGCGAGGTGCTTGGCTGGCAGTCAGCCAGTGCGCGCTGCATCTGTTGATCCACCTGCCTCCGGTAGTGCAACACCTCGTCGAGAGTAGGCCGTGACAGCAGGCCGCGCTCGGCTCGTAGGTGACGCTCGCCGATGCCCACGTAGTAGGAGTTGAACAATACCTTGTAGCTTGGATCAACCACGCTGGGCGGCTCTGGCAAGGAGGCGAGCACAAAGGTTTCGAAGAACCAGGTGGTGTGCGCCAGGTGCCATTTAAGCGGGCTGGCATCGGGCATGGACTGTAGCTGGCAGTCTTCGGCGCTGAGTCCGCGAACCAGTTCCAGCGAATACGCACGAATCCGAGCGTAGTCCAGCTGCAGGCGGTTGGCGGCTTCCTGGGGGGCTGGACGGTTCATGCCGGCTCCGCCAGAAAGACCCCAAACCACTCTTGCGGGTCGGTCCAGTATTGGCTGCAACGCAGGCCGCTGGCGGCGAGTAGGGCGCGAAACTCATCCAGACTGTATTTGTGAGAGTACTCCGTCACGATGTGTTCCCCGGTGCCAAAATAGCGGCGGGTGTGGCGCGCCAGACGAACGCTATGCCGCTCACGGGCCACCAGCTGCATCTCGATACGCCTGTGGGCTTCATCGAAATGCGCCTGATGGCGAAATAGCTCTGGCTGGAATTCCGCATCCAGCTCGCGATTGACCACGTTGAGAACGTTCAGGTTGAATGCCGCAGTGACGCCGCTGGCATCGTCGTAGGCAGCCTCCAGGATGGCGCGCGGCTTTATCAGGTCTGCGCCAATCAACAGTCTCCCGCGTTCTCCACAATGGGCCCTAACGCGTTTGAGAAAGCGTATGGCTGCGCGGGGCTCGAAGTTGCCAATTGAGGAGCCAGGGTAGAAGAAGACCGGCGCATCGGCGGGGCGCTCGGCAAGCAGATCATGTAACTCCAGGTGCTGGGTGAAATCACAGACCAGGCCGATGCACTCCAAGTTTGGGTTTGCTCGGGCGACAGCCGCAATTGAGTTGTGTAGAAACTCTCCAGCGATGTCGACGCCAATCACGCGCGCCGGGCGCACGGCATCCAACCACTGCAGTGTCTTGCCGCAATCGCCACAGCCCAGGTCGACCCATTGTGGGTTGTTTGGCAGCTGAGCGGCGATGGCATCGCGATAGTCCGAGAAGATCTGCGCCTCGGTGCGGGTGGGGTAGTACTCGTCGAGGCGGCAGATGTCGGTAAACAGCGCGCAGCCGCGGTCGTCGTAGAGATACTTTGGGTCGATGTGGGCAGTTGGCTGCAGCAGCCCCTGCAGAAGTTGTTGACGTTCATCCTGAGCCGGCAGGCGCAGGGTTGTCTCGAGTCTAGGCAGATCAAGGGCAAGGCTCACGAAGCATCATCCTCTGCAGGTTGCAGTTAAGGAAGTGCTGATTAATTCTGCACGCCTTTCGGCTTGAGCGTGCTGTGGGCCGCTCAAGCATACATCTGCCTTGGTTGCGCTGTTTGCGGCTGCACACCACGCCTTGCAGCTACACGCGCGAGCACTCGCAGAGGGCGTGTGGAATTGATCAGCGCTTGCTTAAAACCTAGCAGTGAGCTGCGCATAGCGCCAAGATGGCGTGGAACCGCGCCCTGAGCTGTGAACCAGTACCGCGCTGTTTCAGAGCCCTTTGGCGTCGTCAGCCAAAACGCGGATAGCCTTGAACAGCTTGCGCGCAGCGGCTGGCGGCTTGTTTTGCTCTGTCTCGCGGTTGGCCTGGCGCACCAGTTGGCGCAGGTGCTGACGGTCGGCGTTGGGGTAGGCGAGCATAAACAGTTCCAGCTCATCGGCGCGGCCGGTCAGCAGTCGATCGCGCCAGCGCTCAATCTGGTGGAAGTGCTGGTTATGCGCCTGGCTGCCGCTGTCGAGCAGGTCCACGTATTGCTGAATGCGCTCTACGTCCTGGTCGCGCATCAGTTTGCCGACAAAGCTCATGTGGCGCTTCAGAGCGCCCCGGGCAGTGTGGCGATGGGCTTCGGCCAGCGCCAGACGAAGCTTGTCGGTTAGCTCCAGCTTGGCCAGCTGGTCTGGCTTGAGCGCGATCAGACGCTTGCCCAGGTCCTGCAGGGCATCCATCTCCCGCTTAATCTGGCTTTTGCTTTTGCCCTCGTCTTCTGGCTCGAGCGCGTCGTCTTCGTGAAATTCAGTCATGGTGTTCCTGTCGGCGGCGCCGTACAGCAGTGTTTCGGGCCGCACATGATACTCCTTTGTGGTGCGGCGAGACCAATGCGTGGTGGTATCCGCTGGCAACCTCGCTACAATGGCCCTCTGCTTTGGAGGTGACATGAGCGCGAATACAACCAGCGTAGCCGAAAGTCCGCAGGCGCTGCGCGAGATGCTGGAACAGCGGGTGGCCTTTATCGTCGAGCAGGCTCGGCGTCAGGGGGCGACGGCCAGCGAAGTTGGCGTCAGCCAAAATACTGGCCTGTCGGTGAGCGTGCGCAACCGCGAGGTCGAGACGGTTGAGTTCAACCGTGATCAAGGGTTTGCGATCACCCTTTATGCTGGTCAGCGTAAGGGCAGCGTCAGTACCTCCGATACCTCTGACGAGGCCATCATCAAGGCGGTAGAGACGGCGCTGGTGATTGCCCGCCACGCCAGTGAGGACCCGTGCGCCGGATTGGCAGACGCCGAGCTGATGGCAACCGATTTACCCGACCTTGATCTGTTCCACCCTTGGCAGTTGAGCGCTGAGGACGCCATTGAGCGAGCACTGTTGTTGGAGGCGGCGGCGCTGGATGTTGATCCGCGTTTGGTCAGTGACAGCGCTCAGATCAGCACCCAGCAGGGCTGCCGCGTGTACGGCAACAGCCATGGCTTTATTGGCAGCGCCTTGAGCAGCCGGCATAGCAGCGCTGCGGTCTTGATTGCCTCCTCGGAACAGGGGATGCAGCGCGATTACTGGTACGCCGTGGACCGCGTGCCCGAGCGCTTGGCCAGTGAAGAGTCGGTCGGCCGCAAGGCAGCGCAGCGCACGCTGGCGCGTTTGCAGCCGCGCTCGGTGAAAACGGCCAAGGTGCCGGTGCTGTTCGCCGCTGATCAGGCCGCCGGTCTGGTCGGTCATCTGTTTGGTGCCATTTCTGGCGGCGCCGTTTACCGCGAGTCCACGTTCCTGCTGGATGCGATGGGGCAACCGGTTTTCCCCGAGTGGATGCGCATGCACGAGACGCCCTATTTGCGTCAGGGCTTGGGAAGCTCGGCGTTTGATGGCGATGGACTGCAGACCCGCGAGCAGGCGTTTATCGACCAGGGGCGGTTGGCCAGTTGGCTGCTCAGTAGCTACTCAGGCCGCAAGCTGGGCCTGCCTAGCACCGCTAACGCCGGTGGTGTGCATAACCTGCAGGTCAGCAGCAATGCGGGCGACCTGAATGCACTGCTCAAGGAAATGGGCACTGGGCTGCTGGTAACCGAGCTGATGGGGCAGGGCGTTAACGGCGTCACGGGGGACTACTCGCGGGGCGCCGGTGGCTTCTGGGTAGAGAACGGCGAAATTCAGTACCCGGTCAGCGAAGTCACTATCGCCGGCAACCTGCGCGACATGTACACCAACCTGCGTTGCGTCGGTTCCGACGTCGAGCGCCGCGGTAACTATCTGACGGGTAGTTGGTTGGTGGATGGGATGACAGTAGGGGGCGCGTAGCGCCCCCTACTGTCCAGTTGCAAGCCGTAAGCTTCAAGCTGCAAGTAAACCCCGCACGGTTCTTGAATCGCGCGGGGTTTTATTTGGCCTGGGATCAGTCGCAAGAATTGGTGAAAAACAGTTGGCGGCCCCGGTGCTCGGGCCACCCTGATAAGCTTGCAGCTTGCCTATTCCCCTTCCCCAAAGTAGTCGTTGATCAGCTCCAGCAGGGCGGCCATGGCGTCGTCGGCCTGGTCGCCTTCGCAACTGATGCACACTTCGGTACCTTTGCTGGCGGCGAGCATCATGACCTGCATGATGCTTTTGCCGTCGACCTGGTTCTCTTCATCCAGACCGATGCTCACCTTGCAGCCGTATTGGTTGGCGACGCCGACAAACTTGGCGGCGGCGCGGGCGTGCAAGCCCAGCTTGTTGATGATGAGAACGCGGGTGTTGGACATCAGGGCAGATCGCGATGGCGGATGAGCAGGTTGGGTGTGGTACGGCCGAGTGCTTCGACCAGACGCTCGGCAATGTAGACAGAGCGGTGATGGCCACCGGTGCAGCCAATGGCAATCGTCATGTAGCTGCGCTCGCTGGCGGCATAGCGCGGCAGCCATTTGCGCAGGTAGTACACGATGTCCTGGAACATCTCTTCAACCTCCGGCTGCGCTGCCAGATAGTCGCAAACCGGCTGATCGCGGCCCGAGTAGGCGCGCAGGTCGGGCATCCAGTAGGGGTTTGGCAGGCAGCGCACGTCGAACACCAAATCGGCATCGGTGGGTACGCCCCGTTTGAAGCCGAAAGACTGAATCAGTACCGAGGGCTGGCTGCCATGGCTGCCAAGCAGTCGTTGCTTGAGCTGATCGCGTAGCTGGTAGAGGTTCAGGTGGCTGGTGTCGACCTTGAGGGTCGCGAGGTCGATGATCGGCTCAAGAATTTTCAGCTCTTGAGCAAGGGCCTCGCCGAGTGACAGCTGGTCGTCGGTCAGCGGGTGCTTGCGACGCGTTTCGGAGAAGCGCTTGATCAATACCTCGTCACGCGCCGCCAGAAACAGGATGTCGCACTGCACGCCGGCTTCACGTACTTCCTTCAGCAAGGCCGGAAAGCGCGCCAGGTCATTGGGCAGGTTGCGAGCATCGATGCTGATGGCGACTTCAGGCAGGCTGAAGTCGTTCATGGTGGCTTGGCGAGCCAGCTCGGGTAGCAAGCCGGCAGGGAGATTGTCGATGCAGTAAAAGCCGTTATCTTCCAGCAGATGCAGGGCGGTGCTTTTGCCCGAGCCGGAGCGGCCGCTGACGACAATCAAGCGCATGGTCAGCCTCCGTCGCCGTCGTTGACCATGACGTTGAACAGCGCCTCGGCGTCGGGTGCGGCGCGCAGGGCATCGCGCAGCTCTGCCTTGTCGAGCTTGCCGGCCAGCATCTTGAGGATCTGCAGGTGCTGTTCAGTCGCCTCCTGAGGCACCAGCAGCACGAAGATCAGGTCTACCGGCTGGCCATCAAGGGCGTCAAAATCAATCTTGCCGTCTAGCTGCAGCAGCGCGCCGATGGCCTGGTGGCAGTCTTCGAGACGACAATGGGGAATCGCGATGCCGTTGCCGAAGCCGGTGGAGCCGAGCTTCTCGCGGGCGATCAGGTTTTCGTAGATAGCGTCTGGATCCAGGTTTGTGTGCTGGGCAACCATTTTGCCGATCAGCTCCAGCACACGTTTTTTGGACCCGCCCTGAACGCCGGAGAAGGTGCGTTCAGGGGTCAGGATGTGGTCAATTTGCATGTTGGCGCGGAGTTATCGGACGTTGGCGCCTTGCTGGCGGTCTATGTGCTTTTCCTTGTGCTTGATCAGTTGGCGATCAAGCTTGTCGGTCAGCATGTCGATGGCTGCATACATATCGGTGTGCTCGGCCAGAGCAACCACCTCGCCACCGGCGATGTGCAGGGTAGCTTCGGCCTTCTGCCGCAGCTTCTCGACCTCGAGGGTGACTTGTACGTTGGTAATTTTGTCGAAATGCCGCTCCAGACGGGCCATTTTCTCAGTGACGTAATCGCGCAGTGCGTCAGTGATGTCGAGTTGGTGACCGCTAATGTTCAGTTGCATACGGCGTCTCCTGATTGGCTTGTTGTTGCAGGGTGATCGTCCGCCACCCGGTGGTGCCACTGCATGATCCCTGAACTGGATCCTTGCCCTGACCATTCACGGTCAGTGGGCGCTAGACCAGTCTCTTGCGTTCGCTCGATGGCGCGATATTGAGCGACTCGCGATACTTTGCGATGGTCCGGCGGGCAACTTCGATGCCCTGCTCTTCCAGTAAACCAGCGATCTTGCTATCGCTCAATGGTTTCTTTGGGTTTTCTGCTGCCACCAGCTTCTTGATCAGTGCACGGATCGCGGTGGATGAGAATTCACCCCCTTCGCTGGTCCCGACGTGACTGGAGAAGAAGTATTTGAGCTCAAAAATACCCCGTGGGGTATGCATGTACTTTTGTGTGGTTACCCGTGAGATGGTCGACTCGTGCATGCCCACCGCTTCGGCGATGTCGTGCAGCACCAGCGGCTTCATGGCTTCTTCGCCATGCTCCAGAAAACCGCGTTGGTGCTCGACGATCTGGGTGGCTACCTTCATCAGGGTTTCGTTACGACTTTGCAGACTCTTGATGAACCAGCGTGCCTCCTGCAGGTTGTTGCGCAGGTAGGTGTTGTCTTCGCTGGAATCGGCGCGGCGCACCATGGAGGCGTAGTGCCCATTGACGCGTACCTTGGGCACGGCGTCCTGGTTCAGCTCGACCACCCAGCGGTGGCTGTCGCGGCGCACGATGACGTCGGGAATCACGTATTCGGCTTCGCCGGAGGCGATTTCCGAGCCGGGGCGCGGGTTCAGTGTCTGGATCAGGCCGATGGCGTCGCGCAGCTGATCTTCCTTCAGCTTGCTGCGGCGCATCAACTGGGTAAAGTCGCGATTGCCAAGCAGCTCCAGGTGGTCGCGGACGACGCGGGTGGCTTGCTCCAGCATGGGGGTGTCGTCCGGCAACTGGCGAATTTGCAGCAGCAGGCATTCGCGCAGGTCGCGGGCGCCGACGCCGACTGGTTCAAATTGCTGGATGCGGTGCAGCACCATCTCGACTTCGTCGAGTTCGGCTTCAAGCTCTTCTGGCAGCGAGGCGAGTATGTCTTCCAGTGATTCTTCGAGGTATCCGTCGGCGTTGATGCCGTCGATCAGCGCGGTGGCAATCTGGTAATCGGTCTCGGACATCGGCAGCAGGTTGAGCTGCCATTCCAGGTGACTTTGCAGGGTTTCGCCGGTTCCGGTGCGCGAGGTGTAGTCCCAGTCTTCGTCATCCTGGCTGGGCAACGAACTGGCGGAGGTCTGGTAGACGTCTTCCCATTGGGTGTCGACCGGCAGCTCATTGGGGATGGCTTCGTTCCAGTTGCCTTCCTGGTCGCCCTGGGTGTGCTGGTCGATGGAGTCCATGGAGACCGGCTCAGGCAGGGTTACTGCGGGCGCATCGTCGTCGCCACTTTCCTGGCTGGCGTTGCTGCTGTAATCGTCGTCACCCTCGTCGGCCATTTCCAGCATGGGGTTGGCTTCCAGCGCCTCCTGCACCTCCTGCTGGAGGTCGAGACTGGACAGCTGAAGCAGTCTGATGGCCTGCTGCAGCTGAGGTGTCATGGTCAGCTGCTGCCCCATCTTGAGGACGAGCGAGGGTTTCATTGTGTTGCGAAATACCTTGTGCGCTGGTTCAAACCGTTGGTTTGGACATGCTGATGTCCATTTGCCGGTAGCATGCCTGAAATACGGGTGCTTTTATAGCCGGAAGGCATGGCCCAGGTATACATCTTTCACTGTCTGGTCCGCCAGAACCGTTTCGGCGTCACCTTCGGCGATGATGTGGCCATCGTTGACGATGTACGCCTTGTCACAGATATCCAGGGTCTCGCGCACGTTGTGATCAGTGATCAGTACGCCGATGCCCTTGTCCTTGAGGTGCTGGATGATCTGCTTGATGTCGCCGACCGAGATCGGGTCCACGCCGGCAAAGGGCTCATCGAGCAGAATAAAGCTGGGGTCGGTCGCCAGGGCGCGGGCAATCTCGGCGCGCCGGCGCTCACCGCCGGACAGGCTCATGCCGAGGCTGTCGCTGAGGTGGTGAATGTGAAATTCGCGTAGCAGGGACTCCAGCTTGCCTTCGCGTGCCTGGCGGTTCAGGTCCTTGCGGGTTTCCAGAATGGCCATGATGTTGTCGGCTACGGTCAGCTTGCGGAAGATCGATGCCTCCTGCGGCAGGTAGCCGATGCCTTCGCGGGCGCGGCCATGCATGGGCAGCCGGGTCACGTCCTTGTCATTGACCGTCACTGTGCCCTGGTCCGCCTTGACCAGCCCAACAATCATGTAGAAACAGGTGGTTTTGCCTGCGCCATTGGGGCCGAGCAGGCCGACTACCTGGCCGCTGTCGATGGATAGCGAGACGTCGCGCACCACCTTGCGGGATTTATAGGCCTTGGCCAGGTTTTTGGCGTGCAGGGTTGTCATGGCGCGTCAGGCTCTTGGTTGCTGTCGTCGCTGCTGCTGCGGCTGCGTGGCTGGATAACGATCTCGATGCGTCCGCCACCCTGGCTCTGGTTGCCGCTGGCGTTCTCGCCACCGCGGCCAGCGTCAACCACTTGGCGCTGGATGTCGTAGCTGACGTAGTCGCCCTGGAAGGTGTTACCTGACTGCTCCAGGAAGGCTTCTTGAATGAGTACGATGGTCTCGCGGTCAGCGTGATATTCGATGGTCTGCGCACGCGCCTTGACCGGCGCCTTGTTGGCTTCCGGGGTTTGCTGATAAGTGGCCGGGCTGCCATGGGTGACCATGGTATTGAGTTCGCCGTTGGCGTTGGTGCTCAGTGTGACGCGGCCGCCGGTCAGTCGCATGCTGCCCTGGGTGATGATGACATTGCCGGTATAAACGGCGGTATTGCGCTTGTCGTCCAGAGTCGCTGCATCCGCCTGAATGCGGATGGGCTGACTACTGTCGCTCGGCAGTGCCAGGGCGTGCGTGGCGCAGCCGGCCAGCAGGGTCAGGGCAAGGAGGGAGTTAACGCACCTCATATTGGCCTCTTACGGTGGACAGCAGCTGCAGGCGGCCGTCATTGAGAAATAGTTGCATGCCCTCGGCAGTGGTCACACTGCGAGCGGCTTCGATTCTAACGCTTTGATCGGTTTCGGCGTAGTCGCGACGAGGAAACAGTGTCAGCGCCGAGGTGGTGAGCTGGCGTTGTGGCTGACCCTCGGGTTGCTGCTGTAACAGGACGTCGGTATCAAGGTCCACGCGATCACCTTTTTCGGTGACCAGCCCGTTTTCGGCCTTGAGTAGCCAGGGCGCGGGATTGTCGCCGCGATAAAACAGCAGCTCGGGTTGCTGCAGGCGGGTGCTGCCGTCTTCAATCTGGTGTACAGCGTGCTCGGCAGTCAGTCGGTAGGCGACCTGGCCTTGCTCATCGAGCATCTGGATGCGCGCGTTGTCTATATAAAAGTCGGGGCGGGCGTTTTCGCGTTCGACATCCGCCGGCGCAAAGCTGGCAGGGCGGATGTTCCAGTAGCCCACAGCCAGGGCCAGCGCGGCGCCGGCGACCAGCAGCAGACCAAGGGTGAGGTAGCGCGGCAGCCCGAGGTTCACAGGTAGGCTGCCTGTGCCTGCTCAAGGGTGCCCTGGGCGCGCATGATGAGCTCACAGAACTCGCGCGCTGCACCGGCGCCGCCGACCGCGCTGGTAACGCCGTGAGCGTGCTCGCGGACAAAGGCGTCGGCACTGGCAACCGCCATGCCCAGGCCAACCCGGCGCATCACCGGCAGGTCCGGCAGGTCATCGCCGAGGTGGGCAATTTCGTGCATTTCGACCGGTATGATCTGGCGTAGCTCGTTAAGTGCGGTCAGTTTGTCTTCACGCCCTTGGATCAGATGCTTGATACCGAGGTTGGCGGCGCGCCGCTCGACCAAGGGTGACTTGCGACCGCTGATGATGGCGGTTTCGACGCCGGACGCCATCAGCATTTTGATGCCGTGCCCATCCAGCGTGTTAAATGATTTGAACTCGGTACCGTCGGGCATGAAGTACAGGCGGCCGTCGGTGAGTACGCCGTCAACGTCGAAAATGGCCAGGCGGATAGCCTTGGCACGTTGGGTCAGGTTATCCATAGTTAGGCTCACACTACGCCTGCACGCAGCAGGTCATGCATGTTAAGGGCGCCCACCGGTCGGCCGTCACTGTCGACGACAAACAGGCCGTTGATGCGGGCGTCTTCCATTATCTTCAGCGCCTCGGCCGCCAGCATGCCGGCGCGGGCGGTCTTGCAGCCGCGGGTCATCAGGTCGCCGATGCGTACGCTTTGAAAGTCGATGTTCTGATCCAGGGTGCGGCGCAGGTCACCGTCGGTGAAGATGCCAACCAGGGCGCCTTGCTCATCTGCGATGCCGGTCAGGCCGAGACCCTTGCGGGTCATTTCCAGCAGGGCGTCACGCAGCGGCACTTGCGGGCCGACCAGCGGCATGCTGTCTCCACCATGCATGATGTCATCGACCAGCAGCAGCAGGCGACGGCCCAGGCTGCCGCCGGGGTGCGAGAAGGCAAAGTCTTCGGCGCTGAAACCGCGTGCTTCAAGCAGGGCAATCGCCAGGGCGTCGCCCATGACCAGGGCTGTGGTTGTGCTGGAAGTCGGAGCCAGGTTGAGCGGGCAGGCTTCCTGCTCGACGCCGGTGTCCAGGTTGGCGACAGCGGCCTGAGCCAAGGTGGACTCGGCGTTGCCAGTCAGGCTGATCAGTGGCGCGCCAAGGCGTTTGATCAGTGGCAGCAGGGTTACAACCTCGGCCGTGTTGCCGGAGTTGGATAGAGCAATCACCACGTCCTCGGCGGTAATCATGCCCATGTCGCCGTGGCTGGCTTCGCCGGGGTGCACAAAAAAGGCCGGTGTGCCGGTACTGGCCAGGGTTGCCGCCAGCTTGCGGCCAACGTGGCCGGATTTGCCCATGCCGGTGACCACCACGCGGCCACGGCAGGCCAGCAGGGTGGCGCAGGCGGTGCTGAACGGCTCGGCCAGGCGCTGCAGCAGAGAGTCAACGGCGTCGCGCTCCATGCTGATGGTGCGGCGAGCGGAAGCGATGTAGTCAAATTCGGCCATGGGGTGCCTGTCGGTGATCACTGAGCCGGCAAGTATAGCGGTTTGTCCCTGCCAACTCATCCATCGACAACGGCTTGCGCGTGTTTATCCCCGGTTCAGGGTACTTGTCGATTCGTCGCTTGGGCTGTTCTCGGCGCTCTGCTATATTACGCGGCTTGATTTTGCCCTAGGACGGGGCACGACCCTTGAAGGCCCTGGCACCCCATGAATGACGCATCGGATTACATTGTTGAGTTGCAGAACATCACCTTTCGGCGCGGTAGCCGGGTGATCTTCGACAATGTTGATATCCGCATTCCACGCGGCAAGGTGACCGGCATCATGGGCCCCTCAGGCTGCGGCAAGACCACGCTGCTGCGCCTGATTGGCGCGCAGCTGCGCCCGGACAGCGGCTCGATCTGGGTGAATGGTCAGAATATTCCCGAGTTGGGTCGCGAGCAGTTGTTCGCCGCGCGCCAGGATATGGGCATGCTGTTCCAGAGCGGTGCCCTGTTTACCGATTTGAATGTCTTCGAGAACGTCGCTTTCCCGCTGCGGGTGCATACCGACCTGCCCGAAGACATGATTCGTGACATTGTGTTACTGAAATTGCAGGCCGTTGGTCTGCGTGGTGCGCGTGACCTGATGCCCGACGAACTGTCCGGTGGCATGAAGCGTCGGGTTGCCTTGGCGCGGGCCATTGCCCTCGACCCTGCGCTGATGATGTATGACGAGCCCTTCGTCGGTCAGGATCCGATCTCCATGGGTGTGCTGGTACGGCTGATCCGGCTGCTGAACGATGCGCTCGGGTTGAGCAGCATCGTGGTGTCCCATGATCTGGCTGAAACCGCCAGCATCGCCGACTACCTCTACGTGGTGGGGGACGGGCAGGTGCTCGGGCAGGGTACGCCGGATGAACTGATGAACTCCGATAGCCCGCGCATTCGCCAGTTTATGCAGGGCGAGCCAGACGGCCCGGTGCCCTTCCATTTTCCGGCACAGGATTATGTGCAGGATTTGCTACAGACGGAGAAAAACGCGTGAGCCTGCTCGACAGGGTGGTACTGCTCGGACGGGCAGGGCTGGATACGTTGGCCGCACTGGGGCGCTCTGGCCTGTTTTTGGTCAATGCACTGTTTGGTCGGGCGCGCTTCGGCAGCGGCTGGGCACTGCTGGTCAAACAGCTGCACGCTGTCGGTGTGCTGTCGCTGGCGATCATCGTGGTATCGGGGCTGTTTATCGGCATGGTACTGGCGCTGCAGGGCTACAACATTCTGTCCGGTTACGGCTCGGAGCAAGCAGTTGGCCAGATGGTCGCCCTGACCTTGCTGCGTGAGCTGGGGCCGGTGGTTACTGCACTGCTGTTCGCCGGTCGGGCCGGCTCGGCGCTGACCGCCGAGATTGGCCTGATGAAGGCTACCGAGCAGCTGTCGAGCATGGAAATGATCGGCGTTGACCCGCTCAAGTATGTCATTGCACCGCGCCTGTGGGCCGGCTTCATCTCCATGCCGCTGCTGGCCATGGTGTTCTGCGTGGTGGGTATCTGGGGCGGCGCCCTGGTGGCGGTTGACTGGCTGGGCGTCAATTCCGGCTCTTACTGGTCAAACATGCAGAACTCGGTCGAGTTTGTTGATGACGTATTGAACGGCCTGATCAAGGCCGTGGTGTTTGCCTTTGTCGTGACCTGGATCGCGGTTTTCCAGGGGTACGACTGCGAGCCGACCTCCGAGGGCATCAGCCGAGCGACCACGCGCACCGTGGTTTATGCCTCGCTGGCCGTGCTGGGGCTGGACTTCATTCTGACTGCACTGATGTTTTGATTAGCCAAGGAACATGCCCATGCGTACCCGTAACCTGGAACTGATTGTCGGCGTCTTTATTCTTGCCGGCTTGCTCGCGCTGGCGGTTTTGGCGGTGCGCGTCAGTGGCCTGACGACCAGCAGCACTGGCAATACCTACAGCGTGCACGCCTATTTCGACAACGTGGCGGGGCTGACGCCGCGAGCCAAGGTCACCATGTCTGGTGTCACCATTGGTCAGGTCACGGCGATTGTCTTCGACAAGAACCGCTACGCCGCGCGGGTTGATCTGGCGATCAACAGCAATATAGATACCCTGCCGGCCGACAGCACGGCCTCGATCCTGACCGCCGGACTGCTGGGCGAGAAGTACGTGGGTATCTCTGTGGGTGGCGATGATGAGCTGCTGGTGGATGGCAGCGAGCTGTACGACACCCAGTCGGCACTGGTGCTGGAGGAACTGATTGGTCGGTTTCTGCTCAATACGGTAAGCAAGGACGACTGATCCCGGTCGGCCTTTCAGGAGAGAGTAGCTATGCGTTCTATCATCAATGCCATCGTTGCCCTGGGTCTGCTGTTGCCGGCACTGGCTCAGGCCAACGCGACGCCTCAGCAGATTGTTGAGGATACTTCCAACAAGGTCATGGCTGTGCTGGATGCCAACCGTGAAACCTACCGCAACGATGTGGACGCCTTTACCCAGGGCCTCAATGAGGTGCTCGAGCCGGTGGTCGACTTTGACGGCATCGCCCGCAGCGTGATGACTGTGCGCTATAGCCGCAGCGCCACGGACGAGCAGATGCAGCGTTTTATCGACACCTTCAAGCGCAGCATGGTGCAGTTCTACGGTAACGCGCTGCTGGACTTCCAGAGCGGCGAAATCACGGTGCTGCCGGCCAACAATCGTGAGCCGCGCCCGGATCGCGCCAGTGTAGACATGCAGGTCAAGGCGGGCGACGGCCAGGTCTACTCGGCCACATACACCCTGTCGCTGGTGAATGACCAGTGGAAGGTGCGTAACGTGATTGTCGAAGGCATCAACATCGGTCTGCTGTTCCGCGATCAGTTTGCCCAAGCGATGAAAACCCATCGCAACGATCTGGATGCGGTTATCGACAACTGGGGCAGTGTGGTTGCCCAGTCACGTGAGACTGTTGAAAAAGAGACCGAGCAGTGAGTCAGGCGCGCCTGCAGGTGGACGCTGATGGCGTAGTGCAGCTGTGCGGCGTGCTGGATTTTGACAGCGCGCCAGCGCTGCGTGAGCAACTGCTTGATGCCACTGCGCAGGGCCAGGGAGCATTGGTGCTGGACTTTGCCCAGGTTACCCAGGCCAACAGCGTCGCGCTGTCGCTGCTGCTGCGTGCCGCCGAGCAGGCCGGCCGCAATGGGCGAGGGCTTCAGCTACGCGCGTTGCCGGCCGGCGTGCAGAGCATGGCGCGGGTCTGCGGTCTGGAAGACTGGCTGCAGCAACACACCCCGGCCGCCACCTAATTGAACAGGGCGCAGTGCAATCGCGCTGCGCCGCAAGGAGTTACCAGTAAGATGCAATCAACCGAAGTCAAAACGCTGATCGAAAGCAACCTGGCCGATGCCCGGGTAGAAGTCGAAGGTGAGGGCTGTAACTTCCAGCTCAACCTGATCAGCGATACGCTGGCGGCGCTCTCGCCGGTCAAGCGTCAGCAGCAGGTCTATGCACTGCTGAACCCCTATATTGCCGACGGTCGTATCCACGCCGTTACCATGAAGTTCTACACCCAAGAGGCCTGGGCGTCGCGCGCCTGAGGTCTGGAGCATCTACCGCAAATGGACAAACTAGTCATCACCGGCGGCAACCGCCTGGACGGGGAAATCTGGATTTCCGGTGCCAAGAACTCAGCCTTGCCAATCCTCGCTGCCACGCTGCTGGCGGATGAACCGGTCACCATCTCCAACCTGCCGCACCTGCATGACATCACTACCATGCTGGAGTTGTTCGGCCGCATGGGCGTGCATCCGGTGGTCGATGAGCGCTTGGGCGTCGAGGTAGACCCGACTGGCATCCAAACGCTGGTTGCCCCGTACGAGCTGGTAAAGACCATGCGTGCGTCCATTTTGGTGCTCGGGCCGATGGTCGCCCACTTTGGTCAAGCCGAAGTAGCGCTGCCCGGTGGCTGCGCCATCGGCTCACGCCCGGTCGACCTGCACATTCGCGGGCTGGAAGCCATGGGTGCCGAAATTACGGTAGATGGCGGCTATATCAAGGCCAAGGCGCCTGAGGGCGGCCTGCGTGGTGCGCACTTCCTGTTTGATGTGGTCAGTGTCACAGGCACCGAGAACATTCTGATGGCGGCCACCCTGGCCAAGGGCAAGACGGTTATCGAGAACGCTGCGCGCGAGCCTGAGGTTGTTGACCTGGCCGAGTGCCTGATTGCCATGGGCGCTCAGATCAGTGGCCATGGCACCGACACCATCACCGTACAGGGTGTTGAGCGTCTGCACGGTGCACGTTACTCGGTCATGCCCGATCGTATCGAAACCGGTACCTTCCTAGTCGCGGCCGCCGCTACCCGTGGTCGCGTCAAGCTCAAGGGTACTGACGCCGGCATTCTGGATTCAGTGCTGCTCAAGCTGGAAGAGGCGGGCGCCCATATTGATGCCGGCAAGAACTGGATCGAGCTGGATATGAAGGGCAATCGCCCGCGCGCCGTGAACCTGAAAACCGCGCCTTATCCGGCCTTCCCGACGGACATGCAGGCGCAGTTTGTCGCCATGAATACGGTGGCCGAAGGCACCGGCACCGTGATCGAAACCATCTTTGAAAACCGCTTCATGCACGTGCAGGAAATGAACCGCATGGGTGCGCGTATTCTGGTGGAGGGCAACACCGCCATTATCACCGGCGTTGAGCAGCTCAAGGCTGCCCCGGTGATGGCTACTGACCTGCGCGCTTCGGCGAGTCTGGTGATCGCAGGCCTGGTGGCTGATGGCGACACCATGGTGGACCGCATCTACCACATCGACCGCGGTTACGAATGTATTGAAGAGAAGCTGCAGGCGCTTGGCGGTATCATTCGCCGCGTACCGGCCTAACAGAGAGTATTCATGAGCCAGACCCTGACCATTGCCCTGTCCAAGGGGCGCATCCTTGACGACACCCTGCCGCTGCTTAAAGAGGCGGGGATCGAGCCGACCGAGGATCTGGAAAAGAGCCGCAAGCTGATTTTTCCGACCACCGACCCGAATGTCCGCCTGCTGATTGTGCGTGCCACCGATGTGCCGACTTACGTCGAGCATGGCGCCGCCGATCTGGGCGTGGCTGGCAAGGACGTGCTGATGGAGTATGGCAGTCAGGGCCTCTATGAGCCGCTGGATTTGAAAATCGCCAACTGCAAGCTGATGACCGCAGGCCCGGTGGATGCACCGGAGCCGACCGGTCGCTTGAAGGTCGCCACCAAGTTCGTCAATGTTGCGCGCCGCTACTATGCCGAACAGGGTCGCCAAGTTGACGTTATCAAGCTGTACGGCTCCATGGAGCTGGCGCCGCTGGTGGGCCTGGCCGACAAGATCATCGACGTGGTCGACACCGGTAATACGCTCAAGGCCAATGGCCTGGAGCCGCAGGAACTGATCGCCATGATCAGTTCGCGCTTGATCGTCAACAAGGCTTCGATGAAGATGAAGCATGCGCGTATCAAGAGCCTGATTGATTTGCTGGCCGAGGCAGTTGAACGCCGCAGCGCCTGAGTCTGACCCTGAACCCGTTTCCCTGTTTTTGTGAAGGTATCCTTATGAGTACGCCGTTGAAAATCGCCCGCCTGAACGCCAATCAGAGCGATTTTGCCGCGCATCTGGACGCCTTGCTGGCCTGGGAAGGGGTGTCGGACAAGGCGGTCAATGACCGCGTTGAGGAGATTATTGCCGCCGTGCGCTCCAACGGCGACGCGGCGCTGGTCGAGTACACAGAGCGTTTTGACGGCCTGTCTGTAGACAGCATGGCGGGCCTGATCCTTGATCGTGCCCGCCTGGAGTTGGCGCTTGAGCGCATCACTCCCGAGCAGCGCGAGGCCCTGTCCGTTGCTGCCGAGCGCGTGCGCAGCTACCACGAACACCAGCGTCAGGATTCCTGGCGCTACACCGAGGCCGATGGCACTGTGCTGGGCCAGCAAATCACACCGCTGGACCGCGTCGGTTTGTATGTGCCGGGCGGCAAGGCCTCTTACCCGTCCTCGGTGCTGATGAATGCCATTCCCGCCAAGGTCGCCGGCGTGCCGGAAGTGGTTATGGTGGTGCCGACCCCGCGTGGCGAGATCAACGAGCTGGTGCTGGCAGCGGCTTGTCTGGCCGGTGTCGACCACGTGTTTACCATCGGCGGTGCTCAGGCTGTTGCGGCGTTGGCTTACGGCACCGAAAGCGTACCGCAGGTCGACAAGATCGTCGGCCCCGGCAACATCTATGTTGCCACCGCCAAGCGCGCGGTATTCGGTCAGGTGGGCATCGACATGATTGCCGGCCCGTCCGAGATTCTGGTGGTGTGTGACGGCCAGACCGATCCAGACTGGATTGCCATGGACCTGTTCTCCCAGGCCGAGCACGACGAAGACGCCCAATCCATTCTGCTCTCGCCGGACGCCGATTTTCTTGACGCGGTGGAGGCTAGTCTCAATCGCCTGATCGGCGACCTGGAGCGTGATGCCATTGTCCGTGTGTCGCTGGAAAACCGTGGCGCACTGATCAAGGTGGATGATCTGGCTCAGGCTTGCGAGCTGACCAATCGTATCGCGCCAGAGCACTTGGAACTGTCCGTTGCTGACCCCGAAGCGCTGCTGCCGCAGGTGCGTCATGCCGGCGCCATCTTTATGGGCCGCTACACCCCGGAAGCACTGGGTGATTACTGCGCCGGCCCCAACCACGTACTGCCGACCTCCGGCACCGCGCGTTTTTCTTCGCCGCTGGGCGTCTATGACTTCCAGAAACGCTCTTCGATCATCTTCTGCTCCCCCGAAGGTGCCTCCGAGCTTGGCAAGACCGCCTCAGTGCTCGCCCGTGGCGAAAGCCTGACCGCGCACGCGCGCAGTGCGGAGTACCGCATTAAGAACTAGCGGCAAGCTTCAAGCTGCAAGCGATAAGCCGAGCGGTGTAGGCTCGGCCCGCGGGGTTTGGCTTGAAGCTTGCGGCTTGCCGCTTGTAGCTCAATCGAGGATCGCCCGTGAGCCGTTTCTGGAGTCCCTTTGTCAACGACCTGGTGCCCTATGTGCCGGGTGAGCAGCCCAAGGTCGAGAACCTGGTCAAGCTCAACACCAATGAGAACCCCTATGGGCCTTCGCCGCGGGTGGTGGATGCCATTCAGACGGAGTTGAACGACAGTCTGCGTCTTTACCCGGCGCCCAATGCCGATGCGCTGAAAGACGAGATCGCCAGCTATTACGGCGTTGAGCGTGCTCAGGTGTTTGTTGGTAATGGTTCGGACGAAGTGCTGGCGCATATCTTTCACGGCCTTTTTCAGCACGGCCGTCCGGTGCTTTATCCGGACATTACCTACAGCTTCTATCCGGTCTACTGCGGCCTGTACGGTATCGAGCCGGCGCCGCAGCCGCTGCGTGAGGATTTCAGCATTGACCCGGCGGATTACCGCAAGGCCAATGGCGGCATTATTTTCCCCAACCCGAACGCACCGACCGGTGTAGCGCTGGGGCTGGAGCAGATTGAACAGATTCTTGATGCCAACCCGGATTCGGTTGTGGTCGTCGATGAAGCCTACGTCGATTTTGGCGCCGAAACGGCCATCACTCTGGTAGACCGTTATCCCAACCTGTTGGTCACCCAGACCCTGTCCAAGTCGCGCTCATTGGCGGGCCTGCGCGTGGGGCTGGCAGTTGGGCATGCGGACCTGATTGAGGCGCTGGAGCGCATCAAGAACAGCTTCAACTCCTACCCGCTGGATCGCCTGGCGATTGTCGGTGCGGTTGCCGCGTTTCAGGATCAGAGCTGGTTCAACCAGACCCGTCAGGCAGTGATTCGCAGCCGCGACAGCCTGACCGCCGCCTTGGTCGAGCGCGGTTTTGACGTGCTGCCGTCGCAAGCCAATTTCGTATTTGCTCGGCATGGTCAGCGTGATGCCGCGGAGCTGGCGCAGGGGCTAAGGGAGCGGCGCGTTATCGTGCGGCACTTCCGCCTGCCGCGTATCGAGCAGTTTCTGCGCATCACCATCGGTACCGAGGCGCAGAACAAGGCGCTGCTGGCAGCGCTGGACGAGGTGCTCTGAGCGCTCGTTTTATGTGGCGTCAGTTCTGGAAGGAGGGGCGTACGGCCACTTCTGCGCTCAGGCTGACCGGCTGACCGCTGCGTAGCACCTCAAGCTGGATGCTGTCGCCTGGCTTGGCGCGCGCCACCTGATTCATGGCCTGACGCCCACTGGTGGTCGGTTGGTCATTGATGCGCAGGATCACATCGCCCGGCAGCAGTCCGGCGTTCCACGCCGGGCCATTGCGGTACAGGCTGGTCACCACAATGCCCTGACTGACTTCCAGGCCGAAGGACTCGGCCAGCTCCGGCGTCATCGGTTGCACCGCCACGCCGAGCCAGCCGCGAATCACGTGGCCGTGTTGAATGATCGCCTGCATCACCTCAACGGCCAGCTGGACGGGAATGGCAAAGCCGATACCCTGCGCGGCGCCAGCCTGGGAAAAGATCGCCGTGTTGATGCCGATCAAATTGCCCTCGGCGTCAATTAGCGCGCCGCCAGAGTTGCCCTGGTTAATGGCCGCATCGGTCTGAATGAAATCTTCATAGGTATTGAGCCCCAGCTGGTTGCGGCCGGTGGCGCTGATAATGCCCATGGTGACGGTCTGCCCCAACCCGAAGGGGTTGCCGATGGCCATGACCACGTCGCCAATGCGTTGCTGTTCGCGTGAATCAATGGTGATGGATGGCAGGTTGGGCAGGTCGATCTTGAGCACCGCCAGATCGGTTTCCGGGTCGGCGCCAATCACGGTGGCCAGGGCCTCACGGCCGTCTTTCAGGGCGACCTGGATTTCATCGGCGCCGGCGATCACGTGGTTATTGGTCAGCAGGTAACCCTCGGGGTTGAGGATGACTGCCGAGCCCAGGCTGGACTGCGTTGGATTGGGGCTGCTCAGGCTGTCGGAGTAGTCGCGCATGGCGCCATCGGCGGCCTTGCTGGTGTAGATATTGGCAACGGCAGGGGAGGCGCGCTCAACCCCGCGGCTGTAGGACACCAGGCCCATACCTGAGCGCGGCTCGGACACCTCGCGCAGGACGATGTCATGCGCCGGCAGGCCAAGCCACTCAGGGAATTGCTGGATGATCAGCAGTGCCAGCAGCACGCCGCAGACCACAGGCCAACCCATAGTGCGTAACAGTTCTTTCATCAAAACCCTGCTCGTCGTCTGTGCTGACCGCTGGCGGTCGAATCCTGCGGCATTATACGGGCTTGGGGCAGATAATGCAGGGCTGTGGTGCCCGTTGGTGTGGTCTATCGGCGCCACCTTGTAACCGCTCGTCGGACACCGGACAATGTCTCGTCAATCATCAACCGAACTGGAGGCCTCCATGGTCGAACGCGACACACTGCTGCGCTACTGCAATGAGCTGCTCGACAGTGGCAGCTTTCAGGACTATTGCCCCAACGGGCTGCAGGTTGAAGGCAATCCCGAGGTCCGTCGTATCGTCAGTGGTGTGACTGCCAGTCAGGCGCTGGTAGACGCGGCGGTTGCAGCAGAGGCAGACCTGCTGCTCGTGCACCATGGTTACTTCTGGCGTGGCGAGGCGGCAGCCGTGGTGGGCATAAAGCAGCGCCGCTTGAAGGCCCTGCTGCAGCACGACATCAACCTTATGGCCTACCACCTGCCGCTGGATGTGCACGCCGAGCTGGGCAACAACGCGCAGCTGGCACGACTGATGGGCTGGCAGATCACCGGCGGCCTTGAGCCGGCTAACCCGCGCTCCGTAGGGCTGACTGGCGAGCTGCCCGCGCCTTGTACTGGCGAAGCTTTGGCCGCGCAGCTAGCTGAGCGCCTGCAGCGCGAACCGCTGTTTATTGCCGGCCACGATCGCCCGGTCAAACGCATCGCCTGGTGCACCGGCGCCGCCCAAGGCTATATCGACAAAGCTATTGCGCTGGGTGTCGATGCCTTTATCACCGGCGAAGTGTCCGAACCCACCGTGCACGCCGCCCGTGAAAACGGCATCCACTTCTACGCCGCTGGCCACCACGCCACCGAACGCTACGGCGCCAAAGCGCTGGGCGAACATTTGGCGGCGACCTTTGGCATCGAGCATCAGTTTATCGATATTGATAATCCGGTATAGCGCAGCGCTCAGCGCTGAGCCCCAAGCTTCAAGCAAAAAAATGTGCGGTTGCGTGACGCGGGGCTTGGCATATAGAGGGGCGAGGTAGGCGGGAGTGCGGAAAGCGCTTGACGGCCTGACTGCGGCACCCACGCCGGTTACGCTTTCAGTTTTTCATATGCTTATAGCCGATGGTTCTTGATCGGCTGCTTATTATAAAAAATCGCCTTTGATACAATGCGCGGCAGTCGAATTGGGCCGCAGGGCCGTTACCCATTCAACGCGAGTACACCATGCTGGAAAAACTGACTCACCTGAAACAACTGGAAGCCGAAAGCATTCACATCATTCGTGAAGTGGCGGCCGAGTTCCAGAACCCGGTCATGCTCTATTCGATCGGTAAAGACTCCGCAGTGATGCTGCACCTGGCGCGTAAGGCGTTCTATCCGGGCCGCCTGCCGTTTCCGGTACTGCACGTGGACACCGGCTGGAAGTTTCAGGCGATGTACGAATTTCGCGAAAAGATGGTCAAGGAGATGGATCTTGACCTGCTGGTGCACAAGAACCCGGAAGGCGTGGCGCAGGGCGTTAATCCCTTCACTCACGGGAGCGCGGTGCACACCGACATCATGAAAACCCAGGGCCTGAAACAGGCACTGGACAAGTACGGCTTTGATGCAGCCTTTGGCGGCGCCCGTCGTGACGAAGAGAAATCCCGCGCTAAAGAGCGTGTTTACTCCTTCCGCGACAAGCACCACCGCTGGGACCCGAAAAATCAGCGCCCGGAGCTGTGGAACATCTACAACGGCAAGGTGCACAAGGGCGAAAGCATCCGCGTCTTCCCGCTGTCCAACTGGACCGAGCTGGACATCTGGCAATACATCTATCTGGAAAGCATCCCGATTGTGCCGCTGTACTTCGCCGCTGAGCGTCCGGTAGTCGAGTACAACGGCTCGCAGATCATGGTCGACGACGACCGCATGCCGCTGGACGGCAAGACGCCAGAAATGAAGATGGTGCGCTTCCGTACCCTGGGCTGCTACCCGCTGACCGGCGCCGTCGAATCCAGCGCCGCCACCCTGCCGGAAATCATCCAGGAAATGCTGCTCACCCGCACCTCCGAGCGCCAGGGTCGCGTCATTGACCATGACTCCGCTGGCTCGATGGAAGAGAAAAAACGTCAGGGCTATTTCTGACCGGGCGGCCCACAAGGGCCGTCAGGCGAAACAGACCATTATGATCCGCGCAGCGCGCGGAACAGCCTGGAACATACACTGGTCGGCAGCACAGCGCGACGGCCAGTAGCAAAGAGTCGAGAACACAACGATGTCTCACCAATCCGATCTGATCAGCCAGGACATCCTGGCTTACCTGGCCCAGCACGAACGCAAGGAACTGCTGCGCTTTCTGACCTGCGGTAACGTCGATGACGGCAAGAGCACCTTGATCGGGCGTTTGCTGCACGACTCCAAGATGATCTACGAAGATCACATGGAAGCCATCACCCGTGACTCCAA
>DBHE01000072.1 GCA_002296055.1 Pseudomonadaceae bacterium UBA836 | reverse complement strand
GGATGTCCTCATGATCCGCCAGATTCGTGCATTGCTGTACGATCAGGGCTTCACTATCGGCGGTGCGCGTCAGCGTCTGTCCGGTGAAGAAGCACGGGAAGACCTCACCCAGTACAAGCAACTGATCCGTCAGACAATTGCCGAGCTGGAAGAAGTGCTCAACGTGCTTCGCGTTCGCTGATACCCAAAAAAAACTTTCTCATTTCAGATAGTTAATGTATTATGCGACCCGCTTCGGCAGACAAACCGAAGCATCGTCGGGGCGTAGCGCAGCCTGGTAGCGCACTTGCATGGGGTGCAAGGGGTCGAGTGTTCGAATCACTCCGTCCCGACCATATTTTAAAGAAGGATCAAGCACTTAGTGGCTTGGTCCTTTTTTTACGTCCGAGCGGCGCAAAATGCGCGCAAAACTCAGCTTTCCTCAGTATCGTCAGCGCCGACCCGAGCGAGTCCGATGCTGATATCTTCTCTGCTTCATCAATCAGGTCTTTCAACTCCGTTGCCGAGTAGCGCGCGGTCGCTATGCATCGACCTGGTGCCAGCTGGCTTGTCGCGGCAGCTTCTGTCGCACCATTGAGCTGGAATCGGGTGAATCGATTACGCAGGCAAGAGTAGACCAGTGATCCGTACGCAATGTACGACGGTGCACTAAACCCGACGCTGTCCTGGTCCGGAGTTGGCACTAAAAGGCCCGCTGTTTTGCGCAGCGGGCCTTTTAATTGGATTCGTCAGACGTCGGTCCTCGCCACAAGGCTGACCTTGTGCGGTGTATCCAGCGCCTCACATCCGGTGTACACCGGGCAGCAGCGTCAGGCCAAAACGGAAGGGCACATCGCGAGTTTCAACAAGCGCTTTGCCGGTTTTACCAGCAAGTAGCTTGTCTGGCGGGTTGTCTGATGCAACCCGCCTCACTGTTGCTTGGCTACAGGTATTTCAACCAGCGGATATCGCGCCGCCGCGCCTTGAGGCGGGCAAACCAGCGCACAGGTGGGTACAGGGCTACACTCAGTATCAGGGTACAAAGCCAAATCGCCCAGACGCTGTCGAAACCGAAGTACTGCCCCTGATTGGTGCCCCAGATACCGGCACTGGCCAAGTACAGCAACTTGAGCACATACAGGTGCAGTAGATAGAAGAACATGGGCGCGGCACCGAAGACGGCCAGCCAGGTGATCAGCCGGCTGCTGTCGATACGTTCAAACAGGCGTAGCAGCAGTAAACCGACGCCTAGCGTCAATGCCAGAAACAGCAGTGAGGGCGGGTACTTGGTGATGTTGAGCAGACTCATCACCGTACGCAGTGTGGTCTCCTGTACAGCCCAGGGCGCCTCGCCATAGCTGTTCAGGGCGCGTAGCAGGACAAAGGCGCTCAGGGCCCCAAGCGCACTTATCAGTAGCCAGCGTTGACGTTGGCTGGCACTGGTACTGCCGGTGAACCAAGGGCCCATGGCGTAGCCTAGGGCGATGACGCCAATCCAGGGCAGCAGAGGATAAGAGGTCCGCAGGCGCAGCTGTTCGCCAACCTCTAGCCAGCCCCGGTCATGCAGGATAGTCCAGGGGACGTAGGCCCAATGCTCGGCAGTGAAGTGCAGCACGTCCAGCAGGTTGTGGCCGGCGACCAGAGCTAGCCCAAGGCTAATCAACAGCCAGCGCGGCAGCCAGACCAGTGCGGCCAGCGCTAGCATGCTTAGGCCGATGGCCCAGATGACCTGGAGATAGATCACGGTTGGTGGAAGTTGAAAGGTCCAGGCAAAGTTGACCAGCGTGACTTCCAGTACCACCAGAAACAGCCCGCGCTTGAACAGGAAGCTTGATACCGCTGAGCGGCTGTCGTGTTTGGCGCCATAGAGGAACGCGGCAAGCCCCGTGAGCAGAACGAATACCGGAGCACACAGATGAGCGAGGGTACGGCTGAAAAACAGCGCAGGGTCGGTCTGGCTGACGTCCATCGGGTCGCTGACTTGCATGTGCAGGTAAAAGGTCTCTCGCACGTGGTCGAGCAGCATGATGAGAATGACGAGCCCGCGCAGGGCATCGATGGACTGAAGGCGAGTGTTGTTAGGCGAATTCATTTTTTTGCGTCTAGGGGTGTCAAAAAATAGCGTGATAGTATAACGTTTTGCCGCGTTCGCGGGCCAGCTCGCTTCTCCTCGTTTCAGCCAATTCGATCAAGGATACTCCATGAACTACGCACTCCGCCCGCTGGCGATTGCCGTCGCGCTGACCAGCGTCACCGCGCATGCCGCGCCAAGCGGCGAGTCCACCATCACCCTTGGTGAGATCTCCGTGGTGGGCAATGCCAACAAGTCTGCGCTGGCGGGCAGCACTGGCGTTATGACCTCGGTGGACGTGCTTGGTGCAGACAAAATCGAACAACAGAACGTAACCAACAGCTGGGAGCTACTGGGGCAAATGCCCGGGATCCAGCTGACGGTAACCGGCCAAGGCGCAGAGTCAGGCAAGGCAACCTTCCGGGCCTTTAACGGTGAAGGCTATATCAACGGTATCAAGACGCTGATTGATGGCGTGCCCAGCAACGTCAACAGCGGCAATCAGCGCTTTATCGACATGGTGTTCCCGCTGGAGCTGGATTACATCGAAGTAGTGCGTGGTACCAACGACCCTCGCTACGGTTTGCATAACATCGGCGGCAATATCAACTTTGTCACCCGCCAGGGTGGACATTACACGGATGCTCGCCTGACTTACGGCAGTTTTAACACCCGTGAGGTGCAGCTGGCAGTAGGGCGCGAGTCGCTGAATTTTGCGCAAAACTACTTTATCGCCAAGCAGGATTCAGATGGCTTTCGTGATCATGCTGACTCGGATAAATACTCGCTTGGGGGTAAATGGTTCTACACCAACGATGAGGGTGACTTAAGCCTGGGGTTGGTTACTCGCATCTATCACCACGAAGCTGAAGAATCGGGTTTCATGACCCGCGAGGAATTGGCGGCAAGCCGCACGAGTTCTGCAGCGAAAAACGCCAATGACGGTGATGACCGCGATATGCATCAGGTGGCCGTACATCTGGATTGGCAGCCCAGTGATGCGCTTAACCTCAACAGTAAGTTGTATTACAACCGCTACGACGATGATCGCCAGATTACCTTCACCGACTACCAGCCGGGCAACGCGCCGCGCCAGCGCCGTCAGTGGGATGAGCGCCAGACGGGGATGCTGAGCAACCTGAGCTGGGCAACTAACGACTGGCTGACGCTTGAAGGTGGAGTGAGCGCAGAGCATCAGGACAATGAGTACCGGCGGACGCGTTTCAACTACAGCGTGCCGACCGATTTTGATGCAACACCTGCCCGTGTCCAGAATGATGACGCCTACACCCTCGACAACGTTGGCGTGTACCTGCAGGCGGTGATCGAGCCGACTGACTCTTTGAGAATCATTCCGGCTTACCGGGTAGACCGCTTTTACGGCGAAACGGACCTGCCCGGCGGTATCGGGGCGGACCTGCAGGACTACGGTTCTATCCTGCAGCCCAAGTTGAGCGTGGTGTACAGCCTGACCCCGGACGTGAACGTATACGCCAACTGGGGCCGTACCTTCCAGATTCTGACCGGCTCTGGTGCGCCGGCCTATATAACGGCCGGCCAGACCAGCTTTGCGCCGTCGATCAATACCGGCAAGGAGCTGGGTATCAAGTTCAGCCCATTTGATGATGCCGAGGCGCGTATCGCGGTTTGGCAGCAGGACGCGACCGACGAAGTGGCCAACATGCCCAGCACGGGCACGACGGTGGGCCTGGGTGAGACCCGTCGACGGGGGATCGATCTGCAGATCAACGCACGTATCAACAATCGCTGGAGTGTCTGGGCGTCACACGCCTACCAGGAAGCCAAGGTAAAGAGTGCCTATACCGCAGCTGGACAATCACTGGCCGGCAAGGAGGTATTCTCCACGCCGCGCTACATTTCCAATCTGGGCACCGACTACCAGCTCACACCAGACTGGCGGCTGGGCCTGCAGGCCCGCGTCCAAGGCGACTACTACATCGACGAGTTGAACGAGCAGGGTAAGTATGGCGGCTTTGCGGTGCTGGATGTCAGCGCCGAGTATGCCGTTTCGCCGACGCTCACCGTAGATTTGCAGCTGAAGAACCTGACCGACTATGAGTACGAATACGTCTGGTATGACAACTTCTTCTGGGGTGGTGATGACCAGCCGATGTTCTCTCCGGCGCCGGGGCGCTCGGCCTATCTGTCGCTGAACTTCAAGTTGTAAGCTCGCGTTCCGAACCAGATCCAGCTCCGCCTTCCATCAGCCTTGCGCTCTGGTTACGTAAATAACGTCGACGCGGGCGTCAGGTGCGGAAGCGGCGGCTTGAGAGGTGGAGGCATGTGGACAGTCGCCGCAGGCGTCGCTCAGGCGGGCCGGCGTGTGTCGCTTTTGACGCGTTGCCTCCACTGGGCTGGCGACAGCCCCATGCGGCGCCGAAAGGCGCGGCTGAACGAAGACAGGTCACTGTAGCCGAGCATGTCCGAGAGGTTGGTGATGTCGCAGCGCGAGGCTTGCAGATGCCAGCGGGCCAAGGTGATGCGCACGTCCTGCACCAGGTCGCGAAACTCCAGGCTCTGCGCTTTCAAGCGGCGCTGCAGTGCCCGAGGGCTGAGGTTGAGTAGTGCCGCTACCTGTTCGATATGCACGTTTCCGAGCCCAATCAGCTCGCTGATCGTGTTACGAACCTGCAGCTCGATATTGTCCTCCAACTGCTCACTGGCCGATTGCTGGTAATCATGGTTACCGGCTTGCTGCACTGCTTTCGGTATCGGCTGGTGAAAGACGCTTTGCGGATACACCAGGCTGTCGTGCTCTTGATCAAACAGCACATCGCAATTCAAGTAATGGGTGTAGTGCTTCACTGTACCTACCTGGCTATGCGCGAAGGTGGCGCGTAACGGTCGTAGCGGCTGTCCGCAGATCAGCTGTGCGAGTCGATGGAATACCGCAAGTGACATCTCGTGGTATTGAGTGGCTTGAGGCGGAGGGCTTCCGTGCTCTACCCGAATGATATGAATCTGATCTGCATAGCTTTGCAGCTGCCAATGTTCCGCATTGCTATGCAGGCTCATATAGCGCTGGGCGATGGTGAAGGCTTCCTGCAGGGTAGATGCACTGCGCAGAACCTTACCAAGCAGACCAAGCATGTCGAGGTCCTGATGGCGGGCGAGGCTGAGCCCCAGGTCGGGCCGCTCCAAGCGCTGTGAGGCGATAGCAAGCAGGTGCTGCAGCTGGCTGACGTCCATCGGCAGGTCTGCCAGCTCGAGCTGCTCTGGCTGGATGCCTGCTTCGCGCATTATCGCGGTCGCTAAGTCACCTGCTTCGGCCTGGAAGCCGCTGATGGCCGCACTGCGCACGACATATCGAAGAGCCATTTGCATTCCTGAAGGTGGCGTTAGCTGATCTCTCGAAACTAAGCTTGCGTCGCAAAATGTCAAGTTTTGCGTGTCGCCTCTATCTAGTCTGGCCCTCAATAAAAACAACAGAGGGTCTGGCCATGTTTGACGTGGTTATCAAGAACGGTCGCGTGTTTGACGGCACCGGCGCTGCTGCACGTATGTGCAATCTGGGTATTCGAGATGGGCTGGTTGCAGAGTTGTCGGATCGTCCGCTGGACGAGACGGGCGCTCGGGTTATTGATGCTGCCCAATGCTGGGTTACGCCCGGTTTCATCGATACGCACACGCACTACGATGCCGAGCTGATCGTCGCGCCCAGCCTCTCTGAATCTGTCCGCCATGGCGTGACTACCGTGCTGGTCGGCAGTTGTTCGCTGAGCATGGTCTGTTCCGAGGCAGAAGATGCCTCCGACATCTTCACCCGCGTTGAAACGGTGCCTCGCGAGAAGGTGCTGCCGATTCTTGAACAGCACAAAACCTGGAGCCGCCCGGCCGAATGGGTGCGTTTTATCGAGCAACAGCCCATGGGGCCCAACGTCATCAGCTTCTTGGGCCACAGTGATTTGCGCGTGTCGGTGATGGGCCTACATCGCTCCACCGACCGCGCGGTGCGCCCAACCGAGGCGGAGCTGCAGCAGATGGAAGGGTTGCTGGAGGAGGCGCTGGATGAAGGCTTTCTCGGGATGTCCAGCATGTGTTTGAAGTGGGACAAAATCGACGGCGATCGGGAGTGGTCGAAAAGCCTGCCCAGTACCTACGCGCGTTGGAGTGAGATGCGCCGTCTGAACCAGCACCTGCGTCGTCGTGGCCGTGTGCATCAGGGCGCACCGAATGCCGCCAACCCGTTGCAGATATTCCAGTACCTGGGCGAAGCGGTCGGGTTCTTGAGACAGCCGATGAAAACCACGCTGATTTCCATGCTGGACCTCAAGGGCAACAAGACCGTGGCTCCGATGGCCAAGCTGGCCGCGCGGGTGACCAATTTGCTGGGTGGTGACTTCCGCTGGCAGGTGCTGCCGACGCCGTTCGCGATTTACGCTGATGGTATCGATCACGTGGTTTTTGAGGAGTTTGGCGCCGGCGAGATGGCGCGCAACCTGAAGACCGAGGTTGAGCAGAATGCGCTGTTCAAGGATGAGGCCTACCGCCGCAAGTTCCGCAAGTTCTACGCCGAGAAGTTCTCTCCACGGGTCTGGCAGCGCGATTTTGGCGACGCCATCATTCTTGAGTGCCCGGAGCCGAGTTACGTTGGTCGCGACTTTGCCGATATCGCGGATGAGAAGGGTATGCACGTGGTCGATTTGTTCCTCGATCTGATGGTCGAGTACGGGCGCAAGCTGCGCTGGTTTACGGTGATCGGCAACCACCGGGTGGACAAGCTGCGCGCCATGGTCAGTAACCCGGACACGCTGATTACCTTCTCCGACGCGGGTGCTCACATCCGCAACATGTCTTTCTACAACTTGCCGCTGCGCTTTTTGCAGCTCATCAAGCACTCGATTGATGAAGGCGCGCCAACCATGGACATGGAACGGGCGGTGCACCGTCTGACCGGTGAGCAGGCGCGCTGGCTGGGAATCGACGCGGGAACGCTGCGCGTGGGCGATCGTGCTGACGTGGTCGTCATCGATCCGGCAAAGCTTGATCAGCCGCTGGACGGCCAGTGTTGGGCAGACATGGAAGGCTTCAACATGGAGCGCATGGTCAACCGCAATCCCGGTATCGTTCGTAACGTATTGATTAACGGCAAGATGGCCGTGGAGGATGGCGAGCCGGTTGCGGATCTGGGCAAGCTGCCAGGTTATGGCCGGTTTCTGCGAGCGGGGGAGTGTACCTACGCCTGATTGCGTTGCCGGGCAGCGACGCAGGCGTTTGCCAGCCGTCGGGTCATGCTGGTGTATTGATCCGGCGGCGCCATCCCCACCCGGCGCTGCGTCGCTGTATAAGGCAAGCGCCTCCCGCATCGGTTATCGCCGACCCGATCAGTAACTGAGCATGCCCAGCTGCGCCGTTCCCCAAACACTGCTTGAACCCCGCCCGTGGCTGCCTTATCGACTTGCTCGCCCGAAATGGTGGGCGGAAGGTAAATCTTGCAAATGCGATTGCAATCGATAATAGCTTGCGTCCAGTCGAGTTGGCCACAGCGGCAGTTATGTTCAGGACAGGAGTCATGCGCGGATGAAGCAGTTCACACGTACCAGTTTGGCGGTAGCGGTTACCTTGGGCGCAATCGCTGCCACGTCAGCGTCTGCTGCTGATGGCGAGCAAGAGCAGACGCTTTATCTGGATTCGATCGTGGTTACCGGTGAGAAGATAGAACGGACTGCCGAGCGCACGCTCTCCAGTGTTGCGGTGGTAACTGCTGATGATCTGCGCGATCACGGTGACGTTGACCTGCAGAGTGTGTTTGAGCGCACCCCGGGTGTGTATGCCCAGTCGGGCAACGAGAACTGGGGTATCCGTGGTATTCCGGTCACCGGCTTTGACGACCAGGGTCCGGCCGCCATGAATGGCGCCGTCTCGGTTTACCTTGACGATGCCCTGCAGGTGAACCGTCTTTTGACACTCAACCCGCTGTCGCTCTGGGATATGGAACAGGTAGAAATCTACCGCGGCGCGCAGTCCACCACGCAGGGGCGCAACTCGTTGGCCGGCGCCATTGTCATGCAGACACGCAATCCGCATTTTGACCCGGAGTTTGCTGTGCGCGGCAACGTCGGCAAGTACGGCGAGCAGGGCGCCTCGGCGCTGGCCAACGGCGCGCTGGTGGATGGTGTGGTGGCCGGCCGTATTGCCGTTGATTACCAGACGCAGGACGGCTATATCGATAACGCCACGCTGAACAAGGACGCCAACCTGCTGCGCTCCAGCAATTTGCGCGGCAAGCTGCTGATTCTGCCCTCGGATGAGGCCGAGCTGCTGCTGACCCTGGCGCGCACCGAGCAGCGCAGCGGCGTCAACGCGGTGGCTGCAACGGCCGGCAAGCCGGACTATTTCAACCTGTACGAGAACACCGAGACCCACAACACGCTGGAACAGACCACTGCAACCGCGAGGCTGGACTACGATCTGTCCGACAGCTTGGTGTTGACCAGCGTCACCTCCGGTACCTGGTCTGAATATCACTCGATACTGGATTTTGACCGCCAGCCGACCGTGACCCAGACATCACCCCGTCACCACGAGCAGTCGCTGGCCAGCCAGGAGCTGCGCCTGGGCTATTCCTCCGATCAACTCGATGGCCTGGTTGGCCTGTATCTGGGCCGCTCCAACGGTAAGATCGACGATCAACTGGTCAACAACGGTACTGTCCTGCTGGACCAGCAGGGCGATACCACCATCAACAGCCAGGCGCTGTTTACCGAAGTGAACTGGCGCTTTGTCGAGGACTGGGAGCTGATCTCCGGGCTGCGTTGGGATCATGAGAAAAACCACACCGAGATCGTCTACCCGGTAGATGCGCTGGGTATTGCCACAGACCCGGTGGCAGACGAGAAGCTCAGTTCCAGCGTGCTGCTGCCCAAGGTCGGCATCAGCCATGACCTGTCCGAGACTCAGCTGATCGGCCTGACCTGGCAACGCGGTTACCGCAGCGGCGGCGTGAACGTGCGCACCCGGGCGGCGCATGACAGCTATGACCCCGAGTTCACCAGCACCTTTGAACTGGCCTGGCGCGCCAGCTGGCTGGATCGCCGCCTGCGCACCAGCGCAAACCTGTATCACACCGACTGGAAGGACCAGCAGGTGTCCTTCCTCAACCTCAGTGACAACACCGTGCAGGTGGCCAATGCGGCCAGCAGCCGGATGGTAGGCTTGGAACTGTCGGCTGAATATCTGCTTAACGCTCAATGGCTGCTCAGTGCCGGGTTTGCCTACAACGATACCAAGTACGAAGACTTTGTCCGCGACGGCGTCGACCTCAGCGGCCGCGAGTTTGTCTTCGCACCCAAGACCATGGCCAACCTGGGCGCCAACTACACCTTTGGCAATGGCCTGATGCTGGGTGTCGACACCGTCTATCAGGGCAAGAGCATCTCCAACTTCAACACCAACGCAGCGCTTGAGGTGACGGGTGAGCGCCACAACGACAGCGTGGTGTTGGTCAACCTGAATGCCGAGTATCCGGTGGGTGACCTGACGCTGACCGGCTATGTCCGCAACCTGTTTGATGAGCGTTACATCACCAACAACCAGAGCGACAACCTGCTGGATGTGGGCGCGCCGATGACGCTGGGCGTGGCTGCGCGTTACAGCTTTTGATCTGGCTTGGGTGCAGTGCGGTCATAATCCGGAAAGGTCTCCTTGCGAATGATGGCATGCACCCCGAGATTGCCGTCGACGACCTGGGTAATGCCAAAGTCGACGGCGACGGAGATCAGCGAGATGGCTTCGTCTTCGCTGAGTGCGTGTTCGGTCATCAGGTAGTTGCGGGTCTTGCGAAAGGCGTCGCGCATGGCGGCCTCCAGCGATGAGCTTTTGTAGACCTGGGTCTGGGCACCGGGGCCCAGTTCGCTCTGGTAATCGGCGAAGCTCATGCCCTGCAGCACCCATTCATCGTCCGTTTCCAGAAACGGGTGGCTGAGGTTGCCGAGAAACTGCCCGTCCAGATCGCGCTGTTTGTGCAGCACCAGCTGAAACACGCCAGTCAGCGAGCACTCGATGGCGGTGCCGCACAGCTCCGAATCCCCTTGCGAGGCGTGCGGGTCACCGACCGAGAACAGCGCGCCAGCTACCGATACCGGCAGGAACAGACGGGCACCCTTGCCAGCGCGCCAGTTGTCCATGTTGCCGCCGAAGTAGCTGGGCGGGATGGAATCGACCATGCCGGATTCGCGCGGCGCAACGGCCATGACGCCAAAGTGCGGTCGCACCGGAATCTGCGCCTTTGCCAGCACACCAAACTGCTTGTTGATGGTGCTGTGGTCAACCGGCACGCCCGGATAATCGATGGTCGGGTGAACCACGCCGAACGGGTCGGTCTGCGGGGTCCAGCGGAAGCTGTAAACCGCCTTGGCGTGTGGCGGCTGCGTGTGCTGGTGCACCTCGTACACCGTGACTACTTCGCGTTTGCGCGGCTCGGTCAGCAGGTCGTCGTACTGAAAGCCCCACCAGGTGGCGGCGTTGCTGCCGAAGTGGCGGCCTTCGTGGTCGGGGTGGCAGCTGGGGCGGGGCAGAATATCCAGAATGCGTACTTCCAGCACATCGCCGGGCTCGGCATCGCGCACATATACCGGGCCCGTGCAGATATGCACGCCAAACCCCTCACCACAACCGCGGCCGAAGATGCTGGCGTCTGCCGGGCCGGCGCCACGGCGGTCGACGTTCTTCTTCTCGCGGGTCCAGTGAAAGACGCTTTCGGCACCGGGGTCGCCGCTGACCATGCGCTCGCAGTCGTCGGTGGCGTGCTGCGACAGGGTCTCGATGGTGACGATGTCGCCTGAGCGCACGCTCAGCGCTGGCTTGATGTCGCGGCTGAAGTAGCCCCAATGCACGGTTTTGTCGGAGGCGGGCAGGTAATACTGGCTGGCGCCGGGATCGCGTGTCTCGTTGGC
>DBHE01000086.1 GCA_002296055.1 Pseudomonadaceae bacterium UBA836 | reverse complement strand
AGGTCAGCGGTTCGATCCCGCTTAGCTCCACCATTTCAAAAGCCGACATCCTTGATGTCGGCTTTTTTTTGCCCGCGATTTGGCGGGCATCCCTCAGCTACTCCACCAGACAGTCCACCCGCCAGCGGCGCTCGCCGTCTATCAGGTCATGGCGCAGGCCGTGTATGTCGTTGCCAAAGCCCGGGAAGCGCGTCTCCAGGTCGATGGCGGCGTCCAGATAGGCAGCAATCACATTGTCGTCAGGGAAGCGCTCTCCGGGCATGATGACCGGAATACCCGGTGGATAGGGCACCAGCATGACCGCGCTCATGCGCCCGCTCAGCGCTTCTACCGGCACCGGCTCGACCTGGCCACGTACCATCTGCTGGTAGGCGTCGGCGGGGCGCAGGTGCATCTGGGGCAGCTCTGTGTACATGTTGCGCTGCAGGCGGACCAAAGCGTGCTGCTTGTAGCACTGGTGCAGCTGTTCGCCCAGGTCGCGCAGCCCGAGCCCAGCGTAGAGCGGCTGGCCAGCGATGTCCGGCAGGGTGCTCTCCAGTGGCGCATTCTGATCGTACAGGCGCTTGAACTCACGCAGCTCGGACAGCAGGGTGCTCCACTTGCCTTTGGTGATGCCGAGGGAAAACAGGATCAGAAAGGAGTACAGCCCAGTTTTCTCGACCACCAGGCCACGGTTAGCCAGAAACCGGGTAACCAATGCGGCGGGTATGCCGGTCTTGGCCAGGCGGCCTTTTTCTTCGACGCCGGGCGTCAGTAGGCTCACCTTGATAGGGTCCAGCAGGGCGTAGTTGTCGGCCATCGGGCCAAAGCCGTGCCAGTTGGCGCCGTTGCCGAGGGTCCAGTCCGCGCTGTCGAGGTTGTCCCGTTCCAGTGCCTGTTCTGGCTCCCAAACGTCAAACCACCACTGCTCGTCATCCAACTGTTCTGCGCTTTGTTGCATGGCCCTGCGAAATGACAGCGCTTCATCCAGGGTTTCCTGCACCAGCGACTCGCCGGCGGGGCCGGCCATCATGCCGGTGGCAACGTCGATGGAGGCAATCATGCCGTAGTGTGGCGAGGTTGAGGTGTGCATCATGTACGCCTCGTTGAAGCGCTCATGATCGAGCTGCTGGTCGGCGCTGTCGCGGGCCAGAATGATCGACGCTTGAGATAGCGCAGCCAGTACCTTGTGCGGCGACTGGGTGGCAAACAGTAGCGGGTGGCCGCTGTTGCGTGGGCGGCTGCGACTCATGCCGTGGCGGCCCTGATAGAACGGATGAAAGGCGGCGTAACCAAACCAGGCTTCGTCGAAATGCAGTACCTCCACGCGGTCCTGCAATTGCTCAACAATCATGTCGGTGTTGTAGCACAGACCGTCGTAGGTTGAGTTGGTTAGTACGGCCAGGCGAATGCGCGGAGCCGTCTGGCGGTTCTGTAGCAAGGGGTGTGTGGCAATTTGCGCCGCTAGCTGGTCGGCGCTGAAGCGCTCGCGTGCGATCGGGCCGATAATGCCGTAGTCGTTGCGCGAGCCCGTCAGGTAAATGGGGATGGCGCCGGTCATGATGATCGCGTGCAGGATCGACTTGTGACAGTTGCGGTCCACCAGTACCAGGTCATCGCGGGTGACATAGGCGTGCCAGATGACTTTGTTGGCCGTCGAGGTGCCGTTGACCACATAAAAGCTGTGATCGGCGCCAAATACCCGGGCGGTGTTGTGCTCTGCCTCGGCTACCGGGCCCGTGTGATCGAGCAGCGAGCCTAGTCCGGGTACCGATACCGAGAGGTCCGAGCGCAGGGTGTTCTCACCAAAAAAATCGTGAAAGGCTCGGCCTACCGGGCTCTTGCGAAAGGCGACGCCGCCGCCGTGCCCTGGAGAGTGCCACGAGTAGCTGGCGCGTCCAGTGTAGTCCAGTAGTGCCTTGAAAAACGGCGGCAGCAATTGCGACAGGTAGCTGCGCGCAGTGCGTGCAATTTGGCCGGCGATGAAGGGCAGGGTGTCTTCAAACAGGTAAATAATGCCGCGAATCTGATGCAGCTCACGCAGGGCTGAAAGCCGTTCCGGATCGATGCTCTGGCGCGTGCTGAGCGCCATGATCGGCAGCTCCGGCGAGCGGCAGTGGGCCGCAGCAAACAGGGCTTCAACCTCGCTCAGATCCGGGACTGCCTCGGGTGTAAACAGGATGCAGGACAGGCCCCGGTGCGCTTCAGCGATCAGACGGCCTTCTTCCAGGTGCTCTGCGCCAAGCACTTCGAAGCCCTCGTCGTCCAACGCCTGAAACAGAGCGTCGAGCTGGCGGCCCGCGACGTTGTTCTGGCCGATGGCTGGATGGATAAGCAAAATCGGGAAGTTCAACTGTTTGAACATGAGGTGCCCCTGTGACCAATACTGATTATCAGACTACGTCAGGCGTGCGCGTTTTGCATGGTTCGCCTGCATTCGTTTGAGCGGTGGAGATTGTCCTGTGTGTTGGCCCAGTAAGGCTTTGCCTAGGTGTCTTTGTAGTACCATCGGGCATCCAATGCTCACAACCAAGGAGATGCGCCTCGTGAATTGGGATTTGCCAACGCCATACACCCTGCCCATTGTGGTCGGCCCGGATGATATTGATGAACTTGGGCACGCAAACAATGCGGTTTATGTGCGCTGGCTGGAGCGTTGCGCATGGCAGCATTCGCAGTCGTTGGGGCTGGGGTTGGCTGAATACCGGGAGCTTAACCGCGCGATGGCGGTGCTGCGCCACGAGATCGATTATCTGGCATCCGCTTACGAGGGTGATGAGCTGGAAATGGCGACCTGGATTATTACCTGGGATCGCAAGCTGCGTATGACGCGGCATTTTCAGCTGGTGCGCAAGAGTGATGGCGTGACGCTGTTGCGTGCCCGCACAACCTTTGTGTGCATCGAGCTGTCCACCGGTCGTCCAAAGCGCATGCCGGAGGCGTTTATCGAGGGCTACCGAGAGGGGATGACCGAGGCGCCAGAGGGGTTTTGACTGGGGAAGCGCTGATCAATTCCACGCGCTCTCTGCGAGCGCTCAAGCGTGTAGATGCAAGGCGTGCTGTGCAGTCAATAGTGGTTCTATTGGCAAGCAGCGCAACGCTGCCAGATGCATGCTTGAGCGCTCGCCCTGCGGGGCGCTCAGGCCGGGCCGCACTCTGTGTTGTGATTTCTCGACAGGTCTAGACATGCCTTCGAAACCACGCCTTGATTGCAGCCCGGCCTGAACGCCAGAGAGCATGTGGAATTAATCAGTGCTTCCCTAGGCCCGGCGCAGGGTGCGCCGGGCAGCTAGCTTAGCGGTACTCGCAGAGGTAGGCGGTATCGCGCTCGACCTTGAGATTGAAGCGGCTATTGGCCGGCACGGTGAACTGGTCACCCGCGTTGTAGGTGTTCCATTCGTCACTGCCCGGCAGTTTGACGATCAGGGCGCCATTGATAACGTGCATGATTTCCAGCTGGCTGGTGCCGAACTCGTATTCGCCCGCCGCCATGACGCCTACGGTCGCGTCGCCTTCAGGTTGCTTGAAGGCAATGGAGGCAACCTGGCCGTCGAAATACTGATTTACCTGAAACACGGGCAATACTCCTGAAGATGAAAAGGGCGCTCATTATGCCGAGCGCCGCTGGGGCGGGCAATTGCGCGTCGCTGGTCTGAATAATTTGAGTCGCCACAGGCGGTCGTCGCTACTACGAGGTGCTACATGGCAAATATCGCATTTATCGGTCTGGGCGTTATGGGTTATCCCATGGCGGGGCATCTGCAGCGTGCAGGCCATCAGGTAACTGTCTACAACCGCACCGCAACCAAGGCGGCCAGCTGGGTCGAGGAATTTGGCGGATTGAGTGCTGCGACACCGGCTGAGGCGGCGCGGGAGCAGGAAATTGTGCTGCTGTGCGTGGGCAACGATGACGACCTGCGTGAGGTGGTCTGTGGCGCTCAGGGCGTGTTTGCTGGTGCGCACAAGGGGTTGGTGATGGTGGATCACACCACGGCGTCGGCGGGTGTTGCGCGCGAGCTGGCAGAGTTGGCCCAGGCGCAGGGCATCGGCTTTATTGATGCGCCGGTGTCCGGCGGCCAGGCGGGCGCAGAAAAGGGTCAGTTGACGATCATGGCTGGTGGTGATGCCGCGGTATTCGACCTGGTTAGGCCTGTGCTTAGCAGCTATGCCCGGATGGTCAGGTTGATGGGTCCGGTTGGCAGTGGTCAGTTGACCAAGATGGTGAATCAGATCTGCATTGGTGGGCTCTTGCAGGGGCTGTCCGAGGCCATGCATTTTGCCCAGCAGGCAGGGCTTGATGGTGAGGCGGTAGTGTCGGTCATCAGTAAGGGGGCGGCGCAGTCCTGGCAGATGGAAAACCGTTATCGCACCATGCTCGATGGTGAGTTTGATTTTGGCTTTGCCGTTGATTGGATGCGCAAGGATTTGGCCATTGTGTTGGAGGAGGCTGGTCGCAACGGTGCTCGGCTGCCGGTGACGGCGCTGGTGGATCAGTTTTATGCCGATGTGCAGGCGATGGGCGGTGGGCGCTGGGATACCTCCAGCCTGATTGCGCGTTTGCAGCGAGACAATTGATGGAGTGTCGGTCTGAGTGCGGCGCCTGCTGTACGGCGCCGTCGATCAGCTCGCCGATCCCGGGGATGCCGCAGGGTAAGCCGGCGGGCGTTCCCTGCGTACAGCTACTGCCAGACATGCGCTGTGCGATCTTTGCCTCGCCGGAGCGCCCGGCGGTGTGCGCGGGCTTTCTGCCTGAAGCGTCGGTGTGTGGTCAGTCCCGAGCTGATGCGTTACGCATCATTGGCTGGCTCGAATCCGAGACACTGGCGGTTGTCAGTGCCTGAGCGGAGCTGCGACCTAGTCGGCCGCCGAAGACATTAATCACCAAGCCGCCCATAACCAGTGCAGTGCCAACCAACTGCAATGCGCTGAGTGACTCGCCCAGCAGCAGCGCTGCTGAACTGAGACCTATCACCGGCACCAGCATGGAAAAGGGTGCGACTTGGCCCGCCGGGTAGCGTGATAGCAGTCGACTCCAGAGCCCGTAACCGAGCAGCGTTGCACCGAAGGCAAGGTAGATCAGTGCGAAAATCGACGAGCCGCTTATCTGTGTCAGTGCCTGGGTGATGCGCGCAGGCCCCTCCAGCCAGAGCGACATGGCGAAAAAGGGCAGCGGTGGGACCAGGCTGCCCCAGACCACCAGCGCCGTCAGATCTACCTGCCCAACGCGCTTGGTGATGATGTTGCCGCAGGCCCACATCAGCGCGGCGCAGAGCGTAAGTGCCAGGCCGGTTAGGGTCATGCTGGTGCCGCTGTGCAGGCCAATAAACAGCAGGCCGGCCGCAGCTACCAGCAAGCCGATCAGGTTGTGTGCACGTACCTTCTCGCCAATCAGCGCAGCAGCCAGCAGCAGGGTGAAAAACGCCTGGGACTGCAGGGCCAGCGAGGCCAGGCCCGCGGGCATGCCGTTGTCCATGGCGCTGAACAGGAACGCAAACTGGCCGAAGGAAATAGTCATGCCGTAGGCGAGTAACCAGCGTAGCGGCACCTTGGGTCGGCGGATGAAAAACACCGCAGGAATGGCCGCCAGGGTGAAGCGCGTGGCGCCGAGCAGCATGGGCGGTAGCCCGTCGAGACCAATCTTGATGACGACAAAGTTGAGCCCCCACAGGAGGATCACAATCAGGGCTCGGCCAAGATCAGCGGGTAACATGATGCGTTCTCGGTGCAGGGCCTGTGCAGGTGTCACTTGTGGGTGTGCAAGGCGTCGACAGGCGCAGATGAATGGCCTTTCATACAAGCACGAAATGCTCAGCCCTCAGCCATACAGTTGGGCGGCGCTTTGCCTGCACAGTTTCGCGAGCAAAAAAAATCCCCGCTCAAGGCGGGGATTTTTAAGCTGCGGCAGGCGTTACTTGGAAGGGTAATCGCGCTGCTCGGAGCCGGTGTACAGCTGGCGCGGGCGGCCAATCTTGTACGGACCGCTGATCATCTCGTTCCAGTGCGCAATCCAGCCCGGGGTGCGGCCGGTGGCGAAGATAACGGTGAACATTTCGGTCGGAATACCGATCGCCTTCAGGATGATGCCGGAGTAGAAGTCGACGTTCGGGTACAGGTTACGCTCTTTGAAGTAGGGATCGTTACGAGCGATCTCTTCCAGCTTCATGGCCAGCTCAAGCTGCGGATCGTTGATGCCCAGTTCGGCCAGAACTTCGTCGCAAGTCTGCTTCATGACCTTGGCGCGCGGGTCAAAGTTCTTGTAAACGCGGTGACCGAAGCCCATCAGCTTGAACGGATCGTCCTTGTCCTTGGCCTTGGCGACAAATTTCTCGATGTTCGATACGTCACCAATTTCGTCCAGCATGCGCAGTACGGCTTCGTTTGCACCGCCGTGTGCCGGGCCCCACAGGGCGGCAATGCCAGCAGCGATACAGGCGAACGGGTTGGCGCCGGAGGAGCCTGCCAGGCGGACCGTGGAGGTGGAGGCGTTCTGTTCGTGGTCGGCGTGCAGGACGAAGATGCGGTCCATTGCCTTGGCCAGTACCGGGCTGATTTTCTTCTCGTCACAAGGTGTGTTGAACATCATGTGCAGGAAGTTTTCGGAGTAGCTCAGGTCGTTGCGCGGGTACATCATGGGCTGACCCATGGAGTACTTGTAGACCATGGCGGCCAGGGTCGGCATCTTGGCGATCAGGCGCACGGCGGAGATTTCGCGGTGATGCGGGTCGTTGATGTCCAGCGAGTCGTGGTAGAAGGCCGACAGGGCGCCGACAACGCCGCACATGATGGCCATCGGGTGGGCATCGCGACGGAAACCGTTGAAGAAGTTCTTCAGCTGCTCATGAACCATGGTGTGGTTCTTGATAGTGTTGTCGAACTTGGTCTTTTCCTCTGCACTGGGCAGCTCGCCCTTGAGCAGCAGGTAGCAGGTTTCCAGGAAGTCAGACTTTTCTGCCAGTTGATCAATCGGGTAGCCGCGATGCAGCAGAATGCCTTTGTCACCGTCGATGTAGGTGATCTTGGATTCGCAGGAAGAGGTGGCCATAAAGCCGGGGTCGAAGGTGAAGACGCCTTCGCCAGTGAGGCCGCGTACATCCACGACGTCGGGACCCATAGTCCCGGAGTAGACCGGCAGATCGATGGGGGCCGCGCCCTCGATGATCAACTGCGCTTTTTTGTCAGCCATTGATGGCCTCCTGTTTTGCTGTATCGAAAAGGTGACCCCCCACGCAGGGCCCGCATCACTATAAGGTGATAAATCGGTTTGTCAATTCTGC
>DBHE01000246.1 GCA_002296055.1 Pseudomonadaceae bacterium UBA836 | reverse complement strand
CAGGTCCAGCGCCTGTTTGGGGTGACGCGGGCCGGGCAGGCCCATGAAAAAGCTGACCGCGCGGACATGGCTCTGATCCAGCTCGTCCAGATCAAAGACACCCGGCTTGAGTGCGTTGGCCATGGAGAACAGCACGTCGCCGTTGCCACTCATGCTTTCGTGGCGGTGGAAGATGTTCATGTCGCCAAAACGCAGGCCGCTTTCGAGAATGCTCTGATGCAAAGCGGAGCCCGAAAAGCCCTGCTCATCACGCGACACCACGTTGATCACCAGCACCAGCTCAACCGGCAACGACTGCTGCTCAGGTTTGGGCTCGGCGTCGGTTTTACGTGCGGGCTTGTCGGCCGCCGCCTTTTTGCTGCGCGGCTCGGCAGCGACCGGGTCCACCAGTACCGGCGGCTCGTCCAGATCCAGGCCAACCTGCTCCGGCTCGTGCCATTGACTGCTGTCATCACCCGGCAAGGCGTCCGGTGTGTCGCCACCAAAGGACGGTTCTGCCCGCTCAGGGCGATTAACCACGCGCGGTGGCCCAAGCAGCTCATCGTTGCCGCCCTCTTCGGGCAGATCGGAGAGATTGCGTTCGAGTTTAAAGCGAATCTTTGATCGACCGCCCATGCGCCGCCAGCCATCAAACAAGATGCCGGCGATGACCAGCAGGCCGAAGATGAAAAGCCACTCACGCAAACCGAAATCCATGAATACCCGTTCCTGTTCTCACTAAGCTGTTCGGGCGGCTGGCAACCCGCCTCTCGTCTGGCCGGATGCTAGCACGGCCATTGGGAAACTTACACTGCCGCCAACGCAGCGGCTTCTTCTACGTCTACTGTGACCAGCCTCGAACAGCCAGGTTCATGCATGGTCACACCCAGCAACTGATCGGCCATTTCCATGGCGATTTTGTTGTGGGTGATATAAATAAACTGCACCCGCGCCGACATTTCTTTCACCATTCGGGCATAACGCCCCACGTTGGCGTCATCCAGCGGCGCGTCTACCTCATCCAGCATGCAGAACGGCGCCGGGTTGAGCTGAAAGATCGAGAACACCAACGCGATGGCCGTCAGCGCCTTCTCACCACCAGACAGCAGGTGAATGGTGCTGTTCTTCTTGCCCGGCGGACGCGCCATGATGGCTACGCCGGTGTCGAGCAGGTCATCCCCGGTCAACTCCAGATAGGCGTGACCACCGCCAAACACCTTCGGAAATAGCGACTGCAGGCCATCGTTGACCTTGTCGAAGGTTTCCTTGAAGCGTGCGCGGGTTTCCCGGTCAATCTTGCGAATCACCTGTTCCAGCGTGCCCAGCGCCTCTTCAAGATCGCTGTTCTGGGCATCCAGATAGCGCTTGCGCTCCGATTGCTGCTCATACTCTTCAATGGCCGCCAGGTTGATCGCGCCAAGGCGCTGAATGCGCGCATCCAGCTGCGCCAGCTGCTGCTCCCAGTCGCTTTCGCTGGCGTCCTGCGGCAAGGTGGCCAGCACGCCGTGCAGGTCGTAGCCGGCCTCGGCCAGTTGCTCCTGCAGGCCCTGACGGCGGGTTTGCAGGTCGCGGGCGCTGAGGCGCTGCTCGTCAAGCTGGGTACGCAGTACCTGCGCCTGCTGTTCCGCCTGCACGCGCCGGGTTTCCTGCGCACGCATCTGCTGATCCACACCCTCCAGTGCCTGCCGCGCGGCGCCGAGCGACTGCTCCACCTCCACACGCTGCTCCAGCAGGCTTTCCAGCTCAATGCGCTGATCGTCTTCAGGCGCCTGGCTTTCTTCCAGGGTCATACGCAACTGCTCACGCCGCTCGGACAGCCGTTCAGCCTGGCTCTGCTGACGTTCCAGCCCCTGCCGGGTGCTCTTCAGCTGCGCATTAAGCGATTGCGCACGCAGGGCCAGCTGGTGAGCGCGGTCCTTGTGCTGACGCGCCTGCTGGCGGGCCAAATCCAGGGTTTCGCGGGCCAGATCGCGCTGGCGCAGCAGCTCTTCACGCTGGCCGGTGTCCGCCGCCATGCTGTCCAACGCGTCCTGCAGGGTCAGGCGCGCCTCGCCAATCTGCTCCAGCTCTTCGCCGCGCTGACGCTTGAGCTCTTCTAGGTCTTCGCCAATGCGCTGACGGCGCGCGTTGATTTGTTCCAACCGAACCTGGCGGGCAGACCACTGGGCCTTGATTTCGCCCTGCTGACGGCCACTGGCAGCCAACGTTTGCTGCAGCCCATCGCGTTGCAGCTCCAGCGCGCGAATGCCCTCGCGGAGTTGATCGATACGTTCCTGCCCGCTATCCAGTGCGGCCTGCTGCTCGTCCAGACTGGCCTGCAACTGCTCCATTTCCTGCTGCCGGGCCAGCACCCCGCCTTCGCTCGCCTCGCCACGGCGAAAGCGCAGCCAGTTGGGGCCAACCCAATGGCCTTCGCGGGTGATCAGGGATTCATGCGGCGCCAACTCGGCGCGCTGGGCCAGTGCCTCGGCAACCGAATCGACCGGGCGAATAGCCGCCAGCCAGGGGCGCAGGTCGAGCGGACTATCCACCTTGTCCAGCAGGCTGCCGGGGCTGGCTTGCCCGGGCGCGCCGCGCTGCAGCAGGCGCAGACTGCCCTGCTCAAACTCGGCCAGGGTGGCATCCAGGCTGCTCAGGTCATCCAGCGCGATGGCCTGCAGGTCATCGGCCAGAACCGCCTCAACGGCAGCCTCCCAGCCCGCTTCAACCTGCAGTTGCTCGGCCAGCAACCCACGACCTTGCAACCCTTGGGCGCTGAGCCAGTCGCCAACATCGCTGCCCTG
>DBHE01000188.1 GCA_002296055.1 Pseudomonadaceae bacterium UBA836 | reverse complement strand
GCTCTCCCTGTGGAGCGCCGACAAAGCCGATGCCGCCGCGCTCAAGCGCGCCATCGCCGAAGGCAACGCCATCAGCGAGGGTATGGCCCTGACCCGCGACCTGGGCAACCTGCCCGGCAACGTCTGCACACCGACCTACCTGGCCAACCAGGCCAAGGCGCTGGCCAAGACTCACAAGGAGCTGGACGTCGAGGTGCTCGACGAAAAAGCCATGAGAGCCTTGGGCATGGGCGCCCTGCTGGCAGTCAGCGCCGGTAGTGTCGAACCGGCCAAGCTGATCCGCATCAGCTACAACGGCGGCAAGGCAAAAGACAAGCCGCACGTTCTGGTCGGCAAGGGCATTACCTTTGACACCGGCGGCATTAGCATCAAGCCGGCGGCCACCATGGACGAAATGAAGTACGACATGTGTGGCGCTGCCACCGTATTCGGTGTTCTCAAGGCCGCAGTCAGCCTGCAACTGCCGATCAACCTGGTAGGCCTGATTGCCTCGGCCGAGAACATGCCGAGCGGCACCGCGACCCGCCCCGGCGATATCGTCACCAGCATGTCCGGCCAGACCATCGAAATTCTCAACACCGACGCCGAAGGCCGCCTGGTGCTGTGCGACGCACTGACCTACGCCGAACGCTTCAAACCTGCCAGTGTGGTCGACATCGCCACCCTGACCGGTGCCTGCATCGTCGCCCTGGGCAGCAATGCCTCCGGTCTGATGGGCAACAACGAGGAGCTGATTGGTCAACTGCTGGACGCCGGCACCCAGGCGGGCGATCGCGCCTGGCAACTGCCGCTGTTCGATGAATACCAGGAGCAGCTCGACAGCCCCTTCGCCGACATGGCCAACATCGGTGGCCCCAAGGCCGGCACCATCACTGCCGGCTGCTTCCTGTCGCGCTACACCAAGGCCTACCCCTGGGCGCACCTGGATATCGCCGGCACCGCCTGGATCAGCGGCGGCAAGGACAAAGGCGCCACCGGCCGCCCGGTTCCGCTGCTGATGCAATACCTGCTTGGTCAGGCCAAGGCCTGATCAAGCAGCCACAAGCTGCAAGCAACAAGCCTCAAGCCTGCGCGGTGCGATGGTTTTAACTTGCAGCTTGCGGCTTGAAGCTTGAAGCTACCCCCATGACCCGCATCGATTTCTACCTGCTCTCCAGCGACCAACCGCAAACGCGGCTAGCATATGCCTGCCGGCTGGCGCACAAGGCCTGGCAGAAGGGCCACCGCGTTTACCTGCACTGCGCCTCGGAACAAATGTGTCAGGAGCTGGACGCGCTCTTGTGGTCGTTCCGCCGTGACGCCTTTGTGCCCCATGTCATTCTGGGCGAAGGACCGGAGGAAGCGGTGAGTTGCGGTAATGGAGACCAGCCTGGCAGCCACGATGATTTGCTGATCAACCTGTCTGAGCAGACTCCTGCCTTCTTCAGTCGCTTTCAGCGGCTGGCCGAAATTGTTGTCGAGCACGATGCCGTGCGTCTGCCGGCGCGCGAGCGCTTCCGTTTTTACCGGGAGCGCGGCTATCCTTTACATTCCCATCAAATACGGACAGCGGGATGACCCATGAAGCAGCGCGACCCCTCGGAGCCCTCACGACTGCTGGAAGACTTGGAGTCCATCCGCACTCTGCTCGATGAGCACCCCGAGCCAGAGGTTGGTGAAGACGGCCAGCTCGACATCCCCCTGCTGCAGGACGTTATTCTCAACCCTGACGAGCCGCCCCTGAGCGCTATCGACCGCCCCGCCCCCCCGCTTACCAGCGGCATGGCGAGCAAGTCACCCAACCCCTTTCTGCCCTACGCTTCACTGGCCAAGCTGGCCGAAGAGCGCATGCAGCTAGATCAGATCATGGCTCAGCAGAGCCCGCTGACCGCCGTCCCCAGCTCGCCGCGTGAAGCTCGCCTGGAAGCCCGCCTGCAGGCCGAAGCACAACTGCTGCTGCAAGAGGTGATCGACGACCTGATGCCGACCATCGAAGACGAGCTGCGCAAACGCATGCAAGGCAAGTTGCAGCAGCTGGTACGCGAACAGCTGAAATAGCCTGAAGGAACTACAGGCCAACGCCACTCGCCCTGCGCAATGAAGCAGCGCGTCTTCAACCGCAACGTAGCGATCAGCCGGCCATCGGCAATTATTCCTCGCTTCGCACGCCCGACGGGCTGGGCCTTGTTTGCCCGACCCCGCTATAATGGCGGCTTTTCCTGCGCGCTCGACGCCTGCCGCGTCCCCAGCGCCTGCCATTCCTGAATAGCCGGATAGCCAAGACACCCATGGACAAGACCTACCAGCCCCACGCCATCGAAACTTCCTGGTACCAGACCTGGGAGCAGAACAACTACTTTGCCCCCCAGGGCTCGGGCGAGTCCTACACCATTGCCCTACCGCCGCCGAACGTCACCGGCAGCCTGCACATGGGTCATGGCTTCAACAACGCCATCATGGATGCGCTGATTCGCTTCCGTCGTATGCAGGGCCGTAACACCCTGTGGCAGCCAGGCACCGACCACGCCGGTATCGC
>DBHE01000032.1 GCA_002296055.1 Pseudomonadaceae bacterium UBA836 | reverse complement strand
GCGGTCATCGGCAAGCCCGACCCCAAGCGCGGCCAGACGCCGCTCGCTTTTATCATCACCAAACCCGGCAGCCAGGCCAGCGCCGAGTCGCTGCGCGACTGGTGCAAGCAGGCAATGGCGATCTACAAGGTGCCGGAGATTCGGCTGGTGGATACACTGCCGATGACCGCGACCGGCAAGGTCAAGAAACAGGAACTACAGGACTGGATCAACTAACCCATGGCATTCAACCGCATTCTTATCGCCAACCGTGGCGAAATCGCCATCCGCCTCGCCCGCGCCATCGCTGACTGCGGCGCCGAGAGCCTCGCCGTTTACGCCAAAGATGACGCCCAGTCGCTGCACGTACGCAGCGCCGATCAGGCCGTTGCACTCGAAGGTCAAGGCGTAGCCGCCTATCTGGACGCCGCCCAGCTGATTCGCATCGCCAAGGAGCAGGCCTGCGATGCCATTCACCCCGGCTACGGCTTTCTCAGCGAAAACGCCGACTTCGCCCGCGCCTGCGAGCAAGCTGGCATCACCTTTATCGGCCCGGCGCCTGAGGTGCTCGACACCTTTGGCGACAAGGCCAGCGCCCGCCGCCTTGCGCAGCAACAGGGCGTGCCGCTGACCCTGGGCACCAACGAGCCGACCACGCTGGAGCAGGCCCGCGACTTTATGCAGTCGCTCGGCGACGGCGCGGCGGTGATGCTCAAGGCACTGGCGGGTGGCGGCGGACGCGGCATGCGTGCGGTGCACGATCTTGCCGAGCTGGACGACGCCTTCGCCCGCTGCAGCTCCGAGGCCACCGCCGCCTTCGGCCGGGGCGATCTGTATGTCGAGCGGCTGATTCGCCGCGCCCGTCATATCGAAGTGCAGATCATCGGCGACGGCAACGAGGTTGCCCACGTCTGGGAGCGTGACTGCACGCTGCAGCGCCGCAACCAGAAGCTGCTGGAAGTCGCCCCGGCGCCGGGCCTTGACCCTGCGGTGCGCAAACAGCTGCATGAAGCCGCCTGCACCCTGACCCGCGCCGTCGGCTATCGCGGCCTGTGCACCGTCGAGTTTCTGCTCGACGAGGAGCGCGGCGACTTCGTCTTTATGGAAGCCAACCCGCGCATTCAGGTCGAGCACACGGTAACCGAAGCGGTAACCGGCCTTGATCTGGCAGCAACCCAAATCCAGCTCGCCGCGGGCAAGACCTTGGCCGAGCTGGGCCTGACCCAGTCCGACATCCCTGCGGCTCGCGGCTTTGCCGTGCAGCTTCGCATCAATCTGGAAAGCATGGCTACCGACGGCAGCACCCGCCCGGCTGGCGGCACGCTCAGCGCCTATCAGCCGCCCAGCGGCCCTGGCATCCGCGTCGACGGCTACGGCTACGCCGGTTACACCACCAGCCCGCGCTACGACTCGCTGCTGGCCAAGCTGATCGTCCACGCAAACGGTGACTACCCGAACACCCTGCGCCGCGCCTATCGCGCGCTGTGCGAATTTCGCCTGGAAGGCGCCGCCAGCAACCTGCACCTGCTGCAGAATCTGCTGCAGCACCCGCAGGTGCAGAGCAACGACGTATCGACCGCCTTTATCGAGGCCGAAGCGGCCAGCCTGACCGCCGCCCACGCCAGCGCCCATCCGCATCGTTTCTTCCAGAGCAGCACGGGCAGCGCTGCCGTCAGCAGCACGCAGACCGATGCCCCCGCCGGCACCGAGCCGCTAAATGCGCCGGTACAAGGCGTGCTGGTCAGCCTGGATGTACAGGTTGGCGACAGCGTCGCCATCGGACAGCAGGTCGCGATCATGGAAGCCATGAAGATGGAGTTCGTGGTCAAGGCGACCCAGAGCGGCATCGTCCGCGCGCTGGCCGCCAACGCCGGCGACAGCCTGTTCGAGGGCAGCGCCCTGCTCTATCTGGAGCCCGCCGACGTGGCGGGCAATGCCCAACAGGATGAAGAAAGCGTTGCCATCGACCACATCCGCGCCGACCTGCAGGAAGTACTGGAGCGCCGCGCCGAGCTGACCGACGAGCGCCGCCCGGACGCCGTGGCCAAACGCCGCAAGACCGGTCAGCGCACCGCCCGCGAGAACCTCGCCGACTTGCTCGACGACGGCAGCTTTATCGAATACGGCGGCTTTGCGCTGGCGGCCCAGCGCACCCGCCGCACCCACGAAGAGCTGCTGAAGATGAGCCCGGCCGACGGCCTGATCAACGGCATCGGCACCATCAATGCCGACAAGTTTGGCGAGCACGCCGCCCGCTGCATGGCGCTGTCCTACGACTACACGGTGTTCGCCGGCACGCAGGGCGTCACCAACCACAAGAAGACCGACCGCATGCTGGAGCTGGCCGAGCAGTGGAAGCTGCCGCTGGTGTTCTTCACCGAAGGCGGCGGCGGTCGCCCTGGCGATATCGACAAGGTCGGCGTGGCCGGCCTTGACTGCACCACTTTCATGCGCATGGCGCGACTGTCCGGCATGGTGCCGACCGTGGGTATCGTCTCCGGCCGCTGCTTCGCCGGTAACGCCGCGCTGCTCGGCTGCTGCGATGTGATCATCGCCACCGAGAATGCCACCATCGGCATGGCAGGCCCGGCGATGATCGAAGGCGGCGGTCTGGGCCGCTTCACCCCGGAACAGGTTGGCCCCACCAGCATGCACGGGCCCAACGGCGTGATCGACGTGCGGGTGCAGGACGAGGCCGAGGCCACCGCTGTCGCCAAGCAGTACATCTCCTACTTCCAGGGCGATTTGACGGACTGGGAAGCGGCGGACCAACGCGAGTTGCGTCACCTGATCCCGGAAAACCGCCTGCGCGTCTACGACATCCGCAAGGTCATCGACACCCTGGCCGACCGCGGCTCGGTGCTGGAGCTGCGCCGCGAATTTGCGCCGGGGCTGATCACCGCGCTGATCCGCATCGAAGGCCGTGCCTTTGGTCTGATCGCCAACAACCCGATGCACCTGGGCGGCGCTATCGACGCGGTAGCGGGCGACAAGGCTGCGCGCTTTATGCAGCTGTGTCAGGCCCACGGCCTGCCGATGGTCTCGCTGTGCGACACCCCCGGCTTCATGGTCGGCCCGGATGCCGAGCAGCAGGGCACCGTGCGCCACGTCTCGCGCATGTTCGTCACCGCCGCCAGCCTGAGCATTCCGTTCTTCACCGTGGTGCTGCGCAAGGGTTACGGGCTGGGCGCGCAGGCAATGGCAGCGGGCAGCTTCCACGCACCGATGTTCACCATCGGCTGGCCGAGCAGCGAATTCGGCGCTATGGGCCTGGAAGGCGCGGTACGTCTGGGCTACTCGAAGGAGTTGGCGGCGATTGAGGACGAAGGCGAGCGTCAGGCGACCTTCGAGAAACTGGTCGCCGAGCTGTACCAGCGCGGCAAGGGCATCAGCATGGCCAGCTTCCTCGAGATCGACGCGGTGATCGACCCGCTGGAAACCCGCGGCTGGCTGATGCGCGGCCTGCACTCGGCGCCGGACGAGGCGTTGACGAAAGGCACCCGGCCGTTCGTGGATACCTGGTAACCCGAGACTGCTGCTGTTTCGCTCGCCTGCCTGCCGGAGGTTATTTTCCGGCCAGGCAAGGCGGAGGGAGTGCAGTGTGGTCATCCCACATCAGCGACCGACAACGCAGCATGGACGAAAAATAGCCCCGGCCCTCTAGCCAATACGAAGGTGGCGGGCCTCCGGGACCGTCACCTGCTGATGGCTGACAATCACGATAATGCCCTGCTCGCGCCGACGCAGCAGGGACGCCAGCACCCGCTCGCGGGTCTCCACATCCAGCCCGGCAAAGGGCTCATCCAGCAAGAGCAACGGCCGCTTGGTCAGCAGCAACCGAGCCAAGGCAATACGCCGCGCCTGCCCACCCGATACCTTCGCACCAAACTCACCCAGAGTGGTCTTCAAGCCATGCTTGCGGCTGCGCACCCAATCAGCAAGTGCGACATCTTCCAATACCTGCCAAAGCGCCTCGTCGGTGGCTTCGAGGTCTGCCAGTCGCAGGTTCTGCGCCAGCGTCATATCGAAGATATCCAGCTGCTGCGGCAGGTAGCCGATCAGCTCGCGCAAATCCCAACGTTCAAAACCCTGACCATTGAGCAGCCGCTCACCCGTGAACGCCAGTGGCTCACCCGCCAATACTTGCAGCAGCGTGCTCTTGCCGCCGCCGGAAGGCCCTTCGATCAACAACACATCACCCTGCTGCAGCTTGACCGACACATCCTCCGGGCCGTTCAGCGCACCAGGCACTCGTGCGCTCAGGCCAGACAGCGCCAGGCTAAGCGGCTGCGCGGGCAACGCAGTTGCCGTGCTTGCTGGGTCCGTCTCGGCGGCGGTCAGCTGATTCAACCTGTCACGCGCCGCCTGACTGAAACCCAAC
>DBHE01000074.1:17921-19220 GCA_002296055.1 Pseudomonadaceae bacterium UBA836 | reverse complement strand
CGGGGCTTCTTCGCTGCCTTCCCATTCCAGGTCTTCTGACGGAATCTCGTCCAGGAAGCGGCTGGGGGCGCAGTCGATGATTTCCCCAAACTGCCGGCGCTTGGCGGCAAAGGTGAAGGCCAGGGTCTTGCGGGCGCGGGTGATGCCCACATAGGCGAGGCGGCGCTCTTCTTCGACGCTGTCGGCTTCGATGCTGGAGCGGTGGGGCAGTATCTCTTCTTCCATGCCCATGATGAACACGTGCGGGTACTCCAGGCCCTTGGAGGCGTGCAGGGTCATGAGCTGGACGCGGTCGGAATCTTCTTCCTCTTCCTGGCGCTCCAGCATGTCGCGCAGCACCAGTTTGGCGATGGCGTCTTCAATGGTGCTTTCGCCGCTCTCGTCTTTCTCCAGGATGTTCTTCAGCGAGTCGATCAGAAACCAGACGTTACCCATGCGCTTGGCGGCAATCTCGTCGCTGGAGCAGTTCTGGCGAATCCAGTTCTCGTAATCCAGGTCCAGCACCATCTGCCGCAGGCCGCCAATCGGGTCGTCGCCGTAGCAATGCTTGCGGGCGCTGTCGAGCCAAGTGATAAAGCGCTGCAGGCGCTCGCTGTAGCGGGTGTCCAGGCGCTCGGCCAGGCCGGTTTCGCCGCAGGCCTGGTGCATGCTGATCTGCCGTTCGTTGGCGTAGGTGCCCAGTTTTTCCAGGGTAGCTGGGCCGATCTCGCGGCGCGGTACGTTGATCACCCGCAGCAGGGCGTTGTCGTCATCCGGGTTGACCAGCAGACGCAGGTAGGACATCAGGTCCTTGACCTCCTGCCGGCTGAAAAAGCTGGTGCCGCCGGACAGGTGATAAGGGATTTGGTGATGCTGCAGTTTCAGTTCGATCAACCGCGCCTGGTGGTTGCCGCGGTAGAGGATGGCAAACTCGCGCCAGGCGCGTTTGTGCTGGTGGTGCTGATTCTGTATCTCGACCGCCACGCGCTCGGCTTCGGCCTCTTCATTGCGGCAGCGAATCACGCGCAGCGGCTCGCCGTAACCCAGCTCACTCCACAGCTGTTTTTCGAACACGTGGGGGTTGTTGGCGATCAGGGTGTTGGCCGCGCGCAGGATGCGGCTGGTGGAGCGGTAGTTCTGCTCCAGCATCACCACCTTCAGGTGCGGAAAGTCTTCCTTGAGCAGCGCCAGGTTTTCCGGGCGCGCGCCGCGCCAGGCGTAGATCGACTGGTCATCGTCGCCCACCACGGTAAAGCGTGCCTGGCTGCCGACCAGCATTTTGACCAGCAGGTACTGGCTGGCGTTGGTGTCCTGGTATTC
>DBHE01000074.1:0-17548 GCA_002296055.1 Pseudomonadaceae bacterium UBA836 | reverse complement strand
TCGCGAAACAGCACCACCGGGATCAGGATCAGGTCGTCAAAGTCCACCGCGTTGTAGGCCTTGAGCGTGCGCTGGTAGTGCATGTAGACGCTGGCGGCGGTCTGTTCCTGCGGGGTTTTGGCCTGGGCCAGGGCTTCGTCCGGTAGGATCAGGTCGTTCTTCCAGTTGGAGATTTGCGCCTGGATGCCCTCGATGCCGTCTTCGGCGCCGTAGTCCTTGTGCATCAGATCGGTGATCAGCGCGGTGGCGTCCTGCTGGTCAAAGATCGAGAAGCCGGGCTTGTAGCCCAGGCGCTGATGCTCCTTGCGGATGATGTTCAGCCCCAGGTTGTGGAAGGTCGAGACGGTCAGGCCGCGGGCGTCGGGCCCGCGCAGCAGTTGGCCGACCCGCTCTTTCATCTCGCGTGCGGCCTTGTTGGTGAAGGTCACGGCAATGATGTGCTGGGCGCGGATGCCGCATTCCTTCACCAGATAGGCGATCTTGCGGGTGATTACGCTGGTTTTGCCGCTGCCGGCCCCGGCCAGCACCAGCAGCGGTCCGCTGATGTACTCGACGGCTTCCTGTTGGCGGGGGTTGAGGCGTGACACGGCGGCAATTCTCCTGGGGCAAGGGCGGCAAATGGTAGCAGCTTCGTTGCTGCCCTGCGTGCTGGCCAATTGCGACACTTGGTTATTGCCGCGATATTCGCTATAACTTGCTTCACAAAAGTGCTGTAGATGCTTAAATTTTAAAGATTCTTTATTGGCAGGGTGCTTCACAGTCTGCCAGTCGTATCCTCGGCTTGACGTCGACCGGGCCAAAGAACCCCGGCAAATCAAGCAGATAGCTGCATAGTGGCTGTGCGGATAGGACTGTGAAGCTTGTTCCGCCCCAGGGGAGATCGCCGTTTGAGCGATGACAGACCAACACAGCGAGTAGTTTTGCTGGATACCGATCACGGCGCCTATGTGCAGCTGTGTCGTCGGTTGGCCGTGGTTGGTCGCTTGCCATTCAGCCTGGAGCGCGCCGAAGACTGGCACCAACTGCAAACCCTGATCAATGACGGCGAGGTGCAGGCTGTGCTGGCGCGCTCAGACAGCCTGTCGCTGCTGCACGACTGCGGTGTGCCGGTTATCCACCTTGCCAGCGAGCCCGACTTTTCTTCCCTTGGCAGCGGCCTCAATGACACCCTCTGGGATCAATCATCGGCCAGCGAGATCATTCGCTGCTGCCAGTACGCCATGGAGCGCCATCGCTTGCGTGGCGCACTGGACCGCGCGGCCAGCTATGACCCGCTGACCGGGACCTGCAACCGCCAGATGCTGCAGGATCGGCTCAAGCAGGGTATGCGCCGGGCACTGCGCAGCAACCAGCCGCTGGCGGTGCTCTGCGTTGATATCGACAACTTCCGCCACGTTAACGATAGCCTTGGGCACAGCGCCGGTGACGCCATCATCTGTGAGGTGGTGGACCGTCTGCGTGGCGTGCTGCGCAATACCGACACCATCGGCCGCATGGGCAGCGACGAGTTTGCCCTGGTGATCGAGGATTACTCGTCCTCCAGCAACCTGCTGCAGATTGCGCAAAAGATTATCAGCGAGCTGGCCGAGCCCTTTACCGTCAACAACGAAGGCTTGCTGCTGGGTTGCAGCGTGGGCATCGCTACCTATCCCGAAGGTGGGCAGACGGTGGACAGCCTGTTGCTGCATGCCAACCTGGCAATGTTGCAGGCCAAAGGGCAGCGCGGCTGCAGCTTTCACTTCTACGACGAGCGCATCAACCTGCAGGCGCACAGCCTGATCGAGTTTGAGGCGTCGTTGCGTCAGGCCCTGCGCCGCAGCGAGTTTGAGCTGCACTATCAGCCGCGGGTGGACTTGGGTAGCGGGCAGATTGTCGGCCTGGAAGGGCTGATCCGCTGGCGACACCCCGAGCGCGGCCTGCTGGGGCCGGGCGAGTTTATTCCGCTGGCCGAGGAAACCGGTCTGATCGTCCCGATGGGCTACTGGGTGATTGCCCGCGCCTGTCATGACCTGGCGCGCATGCAAAAGCGCGGCATGGCGCCGGTGCACGTGGCGGTCAATATGTCGTTCCGGCAGTTTCAGGACAGCCGGCTGCTATCGACAGTGAAGCGCCTGGTTGAGCGCACGGGCATTGACCCGCACTGGCTGGAGTTTGAGCTGACCGAAACCGCGGTGATGCAGCAGCCCGAGCAGGTGTTGATGACCATGGACGGTATGACCGGCCTGGGGCTGCGGTTTTCACTGGATGACTTCGGCACCGGTTTCTCTTCCTTCGTGCATCTACATAGCCTGCCGATCAACCTGCTGAAGATTGACCGTGGCTTCGTCAAGGCAATCGCCCAGCGCCCGGCGGATCGCCAGCTGGTCGGCGCGATGATCGAGATGGGGCACAGCCTGGGGCTGGAGGTGGTGGCCGAGGGCGTGGAGCAGCGCGAGCAGCTGGATATCCTGCGCAGCCTGGGCTGCGATCAGGTGCAAGGCTTCTTTATCAGCCCGGCGCTGCCGTTCGATGAGCTGTGCTACTTCATGGATGCCTACCAGGTTGGGCGTGACGAGCCTCGGTTGTCCAGCGGCGTGGTGTCGCTGCTGTCCTGATATGTCAGGCGGCGACTTGCGCCGCCCAATCTCCTCTTCCTTCACATGGTGTGTCTGCGCCAGCTCAGGCGTTGGCGGCCTGCTGCACGCCGTAGGTACGGTGGTACATCTCAACCAGGTGCTCGCCGCTGGTGCAGGACGCGTAGCGAGGTTGCTCCCCTGCCGGCACGGTGCCTGGCAGTGCTTCGATACGGGCCAGAAAGTGCGGCTCGAAGAAGAACGGAATCGAGTAACGCGGCTGGCCGCCAGAGTGCACATTGCGCACCCGGTGCAGGGTGGAGAGGTACAGGTCGTTGGTCCAACGCGGGATCATGTCGCCCAGGTTGACCACAAAGGTGCCTTCAATCGGCGTGGCCGGCGCCCAGTTGCCGTCCGGTAGACGGACTTCCAATCCACCGTGCTGATCCTGCGCCAGAATGGTCACTGCGCCCCAGTCGGTATGAGCCCCGGCGCCGAAGGTACGCTCATCGGCGTTGGCCGGATGCATGGGGTAGCGAATCATCCGCAGTGACACCATCGGGTCGATGCAATCGGCGTCAAAGTGATGCTCATCCAACCCCAGCGACAGGGCAATCAGCTGCATCAGCCGGCACGACAGGCGCAGCATCTCGGCGCTGTATTGCGCGCATTGGGCTTTGGCGTGCGGTACCTCAGACGGCCACTGACTGGGGCCGTAACCGTGATAGCCAGCCAGGGCGTAGGGGTGCTCGGCCGGGTACTCCATGCCGCACTGAAAGCTCTCTTTCACATCCGGATGGGCATTGGCGTCCAGGGTTTGCGCGCCGGTGGTCTCGTAGCCGCGCATATCCGCGCTGTTGAGCACCGACAGCGCCTGTTTGGAGCTCTCAGGCACCGCCATCAGCTCGGCGGCCAGCGCAAACTGGCGCGCGACCTGCTCGGCGGCAACACCGTGGTTGCGGATGTAGAAAAAGCCAGTGTGCATGGCGGCCTGGCGAATGGCGGCGGCAACCTCGGCGCTGCGGGCGGCGCCCGGCGTCAGGGCGGCGGTCAGGTCGATCACGGGAATGGACATGGGGTGGCGCTCCGTTGATGGGGTGGATGCCGCCAATCTAGTCGCGCTAAAGTGATTGCGATAGCGCATAATTTTTCAATGCCCGTTCTAAAAAACGCAACATACCCTATGCACATTCATTCTCGCGCCGTTGTTTATTTCGACATGATTCGCCGCTGCGGCTCGATCCGCGCTGCCGCGCGGCAGCTGCATGTCACCGCCTCGGCGGTTAACCGCCAGTTGCTGCTGCTGGAGGACGAGTTTGGGGCGCCGCTGTTTGAGCGCCTGCGCAGCGGCCTGCAGCTGACGGCCGCGGGCGAGGCCTTTGCACGCCATGTCATCCATGTGTTGCAGGATGCCAAGCGCCTGGAGAACGAGCTGGATGCCCTGCGCGGGTTGCGGCGAGGCCGAGTGGTGATGCAGTTGGTGGCGGCCGGGGTGATCTCCTCGATGCTGCCACCGCTGTTGCAGCGCATGCGTGAGCGCTATCCGCAGATTGCCCTGCAGGTGGATGTCAGCTCGGTAGCGCAGGCCAGTGATGCCTTGCTGCAGGGTGAGGCTGATGTGCTGTTGGGCTTTGTGCCGCGTCACCCGGAGCTGACTCAGTGTGCCACGGCGCGCTTTGACTTTGGGGCGGTAATGGCGCCAACGCATCCGCTGGCCACGCGCCGCAGTCTGAACTTTGCCGACTGTGCGGCCTATCCGCTGATTCTGCCTACGCCCCAGGTCACCGGCACCTGGAATGCGGTCGCGCCCTTGCTGGCCGCGCTGGAGCAACCGCCGCAGGTGGCGCTGGAGGCCGGCTCGATTGAGCTGATGAAGGAAATGGCCGCCGCCGGGGTGGGTATCTCGGTGCAAAATCGGCTGGGCATCGAGCGTGATCTGGCCAGCGGGCGACTGGTGCTGATTCCGCTGACGAGCCCCGGTGGGCTGTACGCAGACCTCAGTATCTACGTGCGCGCCGGGCGCGCTCTGCCGCCGGCGGTGGATGCGCTGGTGCGCATGGCAACGGAGGAGCTGGTGCGGCTGGCTGATCAGGCTACTTGAGGGTCAGGCCGCTCCCTGCGGCTGACGATCCAACTGCCGGTACTGCAGCGCCTCGGCCAGGTGCGCGCGCTCTATGCGCGATACGCCTGCCAGGTCAGCCAGGGTGCGCGCCACCTTGAGCACCCGGTGGCTGGCGCGTCGCGATAGCCCCAGACGCTCGACCGCCTGTTCCAGCCAAGCACCGTCTGCCTCTGTCAGTGCGCATTGCTGTTGCAGGCCAGCCAGGTCCAGGTGGGCGTTCAGGCATTGCTGGCGCTGTTGTTGACGTAGCCTGGCGGCGGCTACCTTGGCCGCGGCGGTGGCGGTGTCTGGTTCACCCCGTTCGGCCTGCCCGGTCAGCTTGAACGGCTCGTTGCGCATCGCCAGATGCAGGTCAATGCGATCGAGCAAGGGGCCGGACAGCTTGCTGCGATAGCGCTGAACTTGCTCCGGGGTACAGCGGCAGCGCGCCGACGGATCACCTTGATAGCCGCAACAGCACGGGCATCATTTCGGGTATGGACATACCGGTTAACCCGCTGCCTACTTGGGGTTGGCATGCTACGGTATTGTCCATAGGTGAATCCATTGATCATGGACATGAGGACTGGATATGTCCATGCCCTGAATTGGAAAAAGTGTACCTGACTTGACCAAGCGTTTGCATTCGACTTGACCAGCCATTTGCATCGGATGTGCCCCGCGCACGGGTACGTCTTGACCGGCAGGAGTCGGCCAAAAGGCAGAACGCTTTGCCGGTAGGCTACTCAGTCAACTTGCACCAAATAGCGGGATTTGCCGAGTTCTGCGCGCAATTTTGCACCGATTTTTATGGCATGCCACACCATTATCCGCCTATGCATGTGCTCTTGACACTATGCCTAGCTAGCAACCTGATTACGTCCGTTCTCTTTCGCGCGATAAAGGGCCTCATCTGCTACTATCAATAGCTCCTCAGCGCTGACTTTCGACTGAGGGTTGAACTCGGCCAAGCCGATTGACACGGTCACCCAGTCGCTTGCGTCTGACCCCGCATGAGGAATCTTGAGGTCCTTAATTGCTACGCGAACCTTTTCTGCGAACTGGATAGCCCCGTCGATACTCGTTTGCGGAAGCAAGCAAGCGAACTCCTCGCCACCAAACCGGGCGGCTAAATCCAGTGGGCGACTTGATAAGACGCTGAGCGTCTCTGCTATTGCTTTTAAACAGCCGTCGCCCTCTAAATGCCCATACTCATCGTTGAAACGTTTAAAGAAGTCCACGTCCAGCAAGGCAACTGACATAGCTATTTGGTCACGGCAGGCTTGAGCTAGCGACCTAGCTAATGCTTCGTCGAAAGCTCGGCGATTGGGGATGCCTGTAAGCCCGTCCAGCCTTGCTAAGCTTTCAAGGTGATCCGCCTGCTGCTTGAGAGTGATGTGAGTCCGTATTCTTGTCAGAGCAATGGTTGCGTTAAACGGTTTAGCAATATAGTCCACCGCCCCAACCGAGAAACCAACTTCTTCATCTTCGTCCTTGCTTTTAGCTGTAATAAAGATCACCGGGATACTGGCGACTGATTCTGTAGTCTTGAGCCGTTTGCATACTTCGTAGCCATCGATGTCATTGAGCACGACATCTAGGAGAATGATGTCCGGTACTACCTGAGTAGCCACGTCCACCACCCTTGCACCTTTTGTCTCTACAAATACATCGTAAAGTGGGGAAAGCAGCTCATTGAGGATCATGACGTTAACGGGCTGGTCATCGACTACCAATACCCGTGGCCTGCGCCCATCCAGCCCTTTGACTGATTCCATTTGACCTCTCATTAGCCCGTTATCAATGTACCAGGATCTCTAAATCTCCTGGCTCCCCCAACCACTACGTGCTTGGTTCAGGCGCTCAAAATTGGTCGAAGTTCCTCAAATGGGCAGGGCCTCGCGTAGAGATACCCTTGCATCACGTCACACCCCAAGTCTTGTAAGCGAGCAGCCTGTTGCTCAACTTCTACCCCTTCAGCAACTAACTCAAGGTTGAGGGCTTGCCCAAGACGCACGATGGCCCGAACAATCGACGCGGCGCTAGCGTCAACCAGCATGTCGCGAACAAAGCTTTGGTCGATCTTGAGTACGTCGATTGGTAGACGCCTCAGATAGCCTAAGCTGGAGTAACCGGTACCAAAGTCGTCAATGGCCACTCTAACCCCTGTTGCGCGTAATTCAGCCAGTATTTGTTGTGCTAATTCAAAGTCGTCCGCCACCGCGCCTTCGGTGATTTCGAGCTCTAACATCTCAGCCGGCAACCCTGACTCACTTAAAGCGCTCTGAACCATCTGAAGGAAGTTTCCTTCACGAAACTGAAGTGCGGAAATATTTACGCTGACAGGCGTGCTTACGCCCTCATTCATTAGCCGCACCGCGTCTGTGCACGCCTGACTCAGAACGTACTGGCCAAGGGGGACTATCAGCCCCGTATCCTCAGCGATCGGAATGAATTCTGCTGGGGATACGACTGTGCCGTCGGCTTGGCGCCAACGAACTAAGGCTTCCATTCGACAGAACTGTCGTTTCTTAATGTCATACATCGGCTGGTAGAAAACTTGGAAAACTCCCTGCTCCAGAGCTTCTCGCATGTGCCGCTCGAGCAGCAATCTGGCTCGGGTGGTTGTTTCCAGAGCTTCAGAGTAGAAGCGATAGCGACTGCGCCCTTGCTTCTTAGCTTGGTACATGGCGGCTTCAGCGTGGCTTAACAGCTGGGAGTAGGTCGTGCCGTCATCCGGGTAGACACTTACGCCAGCGCAAGCAGAAAGGTCAAAGCGAATACCGTCGATAAGAAAGGGAAGTGCAACCTTTTCAAGCAGCTCTTCAACATACCAGCGAATTTCGCCCACTCGCGCGGCCCCCACGATTAAAATCGCGAAGACATCTGCGAATGGTCTACCGATGGAGTCAATGTGATTGCAATCCAGTGTCTCCAAACGTCGAGCTACCGCATGAAGGACCTTATCGCCCAGCTCATGTCCCGAATGATTGTTAATACTTTGGAAGTCGTCGAGATTGAGTAAAACCAGTGATACTTGGGTATTTTTACGCACAGCTTGGTGCACAGCTTGCTGAATTCGGTCGTTGAGAAGTACTCGGTTCGGTAGCCCGGTTATCGCATCAAAATAAGCTAAGCGTTTAGCTTGGGTTCGCAGTTCAAGATGAGCTCGTACTCTAGCTCGAACGATCCTCGGGTCAACCGGCTTGTGCACAAAATCGATTCCACCGCTCTCCATGGCGCGCAGGTGCACCATTGGCTGCGAGTGCGCCGTAACGAAAATGATTGCTGCGTCACACAGCTTCGGGTCGTCCTTCATTTTTCGGCAGATTGCCAAACCATCCAGTACCGGCATCTGGATGTCGAGTAGTACGACGTCAGGCCTAAACCGCCTAGCCAGCTCAAGGGCTTGGTCGCTTGAGTGGGCGACCAACGTTTGGCCAAGCCTCGTTACAGCCTCGCGCAGGACCTCCGCATCGCTCGGCTGATCATCCACAACCAAAATGACGTTGTGCTCTCTTAGGGCTCTGTCTGGCATGCCATTGCCTCGCAAAAACTTCTGTGTTTGATCATGTGAAAGCTATAGTTACACCGATATCTGGTGTGATATCAGTTTGAATGTAGCCTTTCAGCAGGGGCGAACACAATGATACCTTTTGACACAATCTATGGCTTTCGTTCAACAACTAAGTGATCGCTCAACAATGAGACAATCCGCTAACGCAGCAGCTCAGCGCATTCCCTTTCGAGTCAAGACTAGCGCATGGGTGGCGTTGGTAGCGGGGCTCTGTTGTTCATTCGCAGCCTATTGGCTGGTTATAGAGGCAAACAAGAGTCAAATCCGTCGGGAGCTTGCGCTCGAATCCAGCGCACTTGCCGAAGCAATCAGTATGCGCTTTGAGCGCTATCAGTATGGCCTGCGTGGTGCTCGTGCAGCGATTCTCGGAGCAGGAATTGATGATATCTCGCGGCAACAATTTCATAGCTATAGTCTGACTCGCGACTTGGAGCACGAGTTTCCGGGTGCCCGCGGTTTCGGTTTCATTCGTCGAGTGCCTGTAGCCGATGAGGCTAAGTTTTTAAACCGAGCACGGGCAGATAGCTGGGAGAGCTTTTCAATACGGCAACTGACGGCGCATGACAGTGAGCGATTCGTCATTCAGTACATTGAGCCGGTCCAGTGGAACATGCAGGCCGTGGGGCTCGACATCGCATCCGAGACCAATCGCCGTACCGCAGCTTGGTCTGCCATCAAAGCGGGTGAGGCGCGGCTAACCGGCCCTATTACTTTGGTACAGGCCACCGGCAAGCCGCTTCAGTCGTTTTTGATTTTGCTGCCAGTTTATCGTGGCTGGGCAACACCAACGACCACGCAAGAAAGAGAGTCAGAAGCTATCGGCTGGAGCTATGCCCCCCTAATTACCGATGAAGTGTTAGAAGGCTTGACTGACTCGACAGCGGCCGAGTTCAGAATCACTGATGTAACCGACTCCGATGAGGGCGCTGAAGCACCCTTCTATGCAAGCCCGACCGATGAAGGTCTAACTCCCACCGAATATCACACTGGTGTGACGTGGGACGTATTCGGTCGAACCTGGCACATGGACTATCAGGCAAACAACTTATTTATTGAACGACTTCAACAGCCATCCCCTAACTTGGTCCTCTTGGGAGGGGGCTCGTTTAGCCTACTTCTTGCTGCACTGATGAGCATTTGGGGGGTTAGCAGGCAGCGGCGGCGCCAAGTCGCTGATACTCAGGCGTGGATGGCGGCTATTGTCGAAAACTCTGCAGACGCAATTATAGGAAATACCACTGGTGGAGAGATCATCAGCTGGAACCCTGGCGCTCAAAGGCTTTTTGGCTACACCGAGAGCGAGGCTTTAGGAAAAAACACAGCTGATTTGATTGTCCCCCATAATCGCCTGCATGAAGACACCAATATTTTAGACAGAATTAGCAAAGGCGAGCGCGTCGATAGCTTTGACACCCAACGACTCTCCAAGGATGGCCGACTTTTAGATGTCGCAGTTACTGCATCCCCGATTCGTAACGATCAAGGGGGAATTGTAGGCGCGTCTAAAACAGTAAGGGATATCTCTGAGCATAAGGCGCTGGAGGCACGCCTTAGAGAAGTCAATTCAGGGCTTGAAGCCCAGGTTGTTGAGCGAACTCGGGATCTAGTTTCTAGCTTAGAAACGACGCGGAGTATCTTGGCCACAGCCATGATGCCTATCATCACAATTGATGATAAGGGAGTCATAAAGACATGTAACCCTGCTTCGGAAAAAGCATTTGGATATACGTCTGAGGAGATGATAGGGAACAACGTGTCCATGCTTATGCCAGAGCCGTTTGCTTCTCATCACGCCCAGTATTTGAAGGCGTTCCATAGTAGCCAATCCGACCGGATGATCGGGATTAATCAAGAAGTTGTTGCAATGCGCCGCGATGGCAGCGTTTTCCCGGTTCAAATCAGCCTGGGGCGCATGTCGCTGGATGATCAGAACATGGTTGTCGGCATTATCTCAGACCTATCGGACCAGCACCGCCAACGCGACGAGATAACCCAGGCTCATGACCAGCTATCTTTGGCGGCAGAGGCTGCAGAAATGGGGATCTGGACTTGGGACTTGCAAAGTGACTCCCTAGAGTGGAACGAGCGCATGTTTACCATATATGCGCAACCTAAAGAGTTGATGGACCAGGACATAACCTATGAGCTTTGGCGCTCGCGTGTGCATCCAGACGACGTGTTGGATGCAGAGGCTCAACTAAAATCTGCAATTGACGGGACCGGAGAATATCACCCGACGTTCAGGGTGATACATCCTAATGGCAACGTGCGGTACGTGCAGGCGGCTGCCAGAGTATCGCGAACCCCATCAGGCCAAGCAGTGCGAGTTACGGGAATTAATATAGACATTACCCGTGAGCGGCAGATGCAAGCAGAGTTGCTTGACGCGAAAGAGCGGGCTGATGCCGCGAGCGCGGCCAAATCGTCCTTTTTGGCCAACATGAGCCATGAAATTCGCACACCCATGAATGCTGTTATGGGGATGCTGAAGCTCGCTAGCCAAACCCACTTGACATCGCGCCAACGCGATTATCTTGAGAAAGCACAAGGCGCCGCCAAGGCCCTACTGGGGTTACTCAACGATATCCTTGACTACTCCAAGATTGAGGCAGGCAAGCTTGAGCTGGAACAGCACCCATTTGAGTTAGAGTCTCTGATGCGCGACTTGGCTGTTGTGCTGTCAGGTAACCTGGGCGACAAGCAGGTTGAAGTAATCTTCGATATTGATACGAATTTGCCTAGCGTTTTGGTTGGGGATCGCTTAAGGCTGCAGCAAGTCCTGATTAATCTGGCGGGGAACGCCATAAAATTTACTGAACAAGGTCAAGTTGTTATCAGCGTACGTTGTGTGGCGCTTGATCAGGAGAAAGTAAAACTACGTGTTGGTGTACAAGATAGCGGCATTGGAATCGACTCAAAGCAGCTGGGGAATATTTTTGACAGCTTTACCCAGGCCGAGGCGTCTACAACCCGGCGGTTCGGCGGCACGGGGCTGGGGCTATATATCTGCAGCCACCTTGTAGAACTAATGGGCAGTGAGCTCAACGTGCATAGTGAACTTGGTGAGGGCAGTGAGTTTTGGTTCGAGTTAAACCTCGCAGCGGGGGATGCGACTAAGCTTAAAGATGCCATGCCTGCGGAAACCTCCAAAATGCGCGTCCTTGTCGTAGACGACAATGAGATATCGGGACACGTTTTAACTCAAACGCTCTCAGCGATTGGATGGCACGCTGAGTTTGTAAACGGTGGGCTGAGCGCTGTAGGAAAAATAATCGCAGCAGCTAAAGACGGTGCGCCTTTCCAGGTTGTTCTGATGGACTGGCGAATGCCCGAGCTTGATGGTATCGACGCGGCTAAGTTGCTCCAGTCAATGGAGGGTGAGCATGAAGCGCCAGTCATCATCATGATCACAGCCTACGGCCGAGAGGTGCTCGCAACACTTCAAGAGCAAAGGCAGTCGCCATTCTCGCGCTTTTTAACAAAGCCAGTTACCCCGCAACAGCTGGCGTCGGCAATAGCGCAGGCGACCATTGAAAAGTCGGGTAAGGCGATTTCCCCCTTGCTGCCCCCATCCTATAAACGCTTAACAGGCCTAAAACTCCTTGTGGTGGAGGATAATGCGTTGAACCAGCAGGTTGCCTTCGAGCTCCTGACTAACGAGGGTGCAGTGGTAGAGCTTGCTTCGAACGGCGAAGAGGGCGTGCATGCCGTTCTTAGGAGTCCTGGAGCGTTTGACCTGATCCTGATGGATATGCAGATGCCGGTCGTCGATGGCCTGGAGGCTACCCGCAGGATTCGTGCCACGAATGGTTTTGAAGCTTTACCTATTATCGCCATGACTGCGAACGCTGCAGAGGCTGATAAGCGAGCGTGCATTGAGGCAGGAATGAATGACCATGTTGCAAAGCCCTTTGACTTGGACGCCTTGGTCTACGCCATTAACCAGCAGTTAGGTATCTCCCCAACTCCCACCGAGCTCGGGACGGCGCCTAGGGAACCTGGGGCATTGCTTGAAAGTAAAGAGCAGATTCTGCGTCGATTTAGTGGCAACGAAAGTCTCGTGAGACGTTTGCAGGTGTCTTTTGCCGAGCAAATGCGTTCACTCATATCGAGTCTGATTGAGCAGAAAGACGACATAGAGACAACAGCTGCGCTGCTTCATACCATAAAAGGAGCTGCGGCTACCATGGGGTGTGTAGCGCTTTCTGAGTTTGCTGCCCGGCACGAGGCCGCCCTTCAAGATCCTAGCGACACAACGGATCATGTCGACTTTGATTCCATGCAGTCATTGGCCGACAGAAGTGTACAGGCGCTGGTGCAGACCTTCGGGCCTGAGGAAAACGCTTCCGATTCACGATCTGACGAAGTTGGTGACGATGACGCCAAGGCTCAAGTCCTAGCCCTCCTCGAGTCTCTCGAGTCACGCAGTATGAAAGCGGTCTCCCAACTAGATGATCTGCATGCTTACCTGCAGCGCGTTGATGCTGAGCGTGCAGCAAAGCTGACTACCCTTGTTCAAGAGTTGGATTTTGACGCCGCTATAACGGTCCTGCGAGAGCTGCGCGAGAGTATTCATCCACAGTAAGACAGAGTCGCTCCTGCTTGGCTGGCGCCGTCAGCCAGCCAAGCTCTTTGGGGACGTCTGCTTTTGGCCGATTTTTGCCTGTTACGATCGCAAAGCGTGACGGTCAAATCGAACGCAAACGACTGGTCAAGTCGAATGCGAACAGGCGATCAAGCCAGTGCAATTACCCAATACGCGCAAATGCCAGCTTTCCAGCCAGGACGCCTAGGCCCTTGGGCCACTTGGAAGTAGCCATTGATCAACGCCCCATCTAGTAATCTCTATGAAAAAGCTTGAAGGAGCCACTCATGGCTGGCCAAAAAATATTCAATTTCGGCAGCGACACCGAAGCGAAGAGTCCAGCAGAGTTACGAGTACAAATTAGGCATACTTGAACAAAGCACGGTCTCTTGCTCTGCGGATGGTTGTCAGGAGACGTTGCCTGCAGGGCCCGCAGTAACCGCCACTCGGCCCAGCAAAGCCCACACCACCTGGGCACCCGGGACCAGTGGCCCACCTTGACCTGCCCTGGGTGTCGTTATAGTAAAGATGTATAGCTGGAACGCCATTTCTGGAGCCTCACATGCCGCATTACAACGACCTTGAGAAACGCCGTGCAAATGTACTTCATGTTCATGCGACCAACAGGCTATCAGGGGCCAGAGTTAGCAGTTACATGGCAGCCAAAATGGAAGAGTACGCTAGCGGCCACCTGTCTTCAGCACAGTTGATAGCCGAAACGAAACTGAAATACAGCGCCCACGGAGCATCATTACCTTCCAAGAGTTGATAAGCGGGCCTGCACCAATGCGACGCTCGCTTGAGGCGGCTCTACTACCCGGCGCGCGACGAAATGTGACCGAGCTCCCTGATATGTCCCTTAGCGCCTTAATATGGCGCATGCCCTAGCGCGCTACCAAAGCCCAACCTTCGCGACTCCCAACAATGCGCGAGGAGGTGAAAGCATGCCTTTATCTCTCAAATCATCTGTGGTTAGAAGAGAATCATCACCTCAATCCAGCGACACAAAACAGCACCTATAGTGCTATCCTTACAAAAAAACACCAACATGTAGTATCCTGATAGCACCCCAATAGCTTTAGGCCAGTCGAACGAAGACTTACTTTGAGGAGCCTCAGGATGCATATCGTTAGGTTTTTCCCCATCGGCAATGCCGACACCTGTCTGATTGAACTAGCCAACGGTCGCCGAATTCTTTTCGACTTCGCTGACATGCACAACCCCGATGACGCCGACGATAAGCGATGCGACCTCGAAAAGGAGCTACGCGAAATTCTCGGGGACGACAAGGTGATCGACGTCGTGGCGTTTACTCACCTAGATCGTGATCATTGCCACCGCGCCAAGGAAGTTTTTTGGTTAGACCACGCGCAGAAATACCAAGACGATGACCGAATCAAGATTCAAACGCTCTGGGTTCCTGCCCATGCTGTTCTAGAGCAAGGGGTCACCGGTCAAGCCCGCACCCTTCGCACAGAAGCCCGTCACCGGTTTATCAACGGTGAGGGCATAAGAGTTTTTTCTCGGCCTGAAGAGCTGGATGACTTTCTGACCGAGCGAGACATCGATCCGGCCAAGCGCCGCAACTTGATCAGCGACGCTGGCACCTTGTGTCCAGAGTTTAATCTGGAGCACGACGGGGTGGAGTTTTTCGTGCACTCGCCTTTCGGCAAGCGCGGTGATGATGATGTCGTACGTGTCCGAAATAACGACGCCCTTTTCATGCAGGCTACGTTTGAGGTTGAGGAGCAGCAGACAAAAATGGTGCTGTCGGCTGACGTCACCCATAAAGTCATCGACGATATTGTGAAGGTGACCCAACACCATGACCGAGAGTATCGTCTTGAGTGGGATATCAACAACATCCCCCATCACTGTAGCTACAAGTCTTTATCTGACGAAAAAGGGGACGAGAAGACCGAACCTACGGCAACCTCCAAATGGTTGTACGAAGAAGCAGGTCAAACCGGTGGGCTGCTAGTCAGCACATCCAAGATCATTCCAGATGGTGATGAAGACGATCAGCCGCCTCACCGACAGGCAGCGGCATACTACAAAAGTGTTGCCAATCAACTGGGTGGCGAATGGATTGTTTCTATGGAGCACCCCACAAAAACTAAACCAGAGCCATTGGTAATCGAGATCACGAGCGCTGGTTACAAGATCCGGAAGCAGACCGCCAAGATCGTCATCTCCACGGCGGCCCCGCGCGCAGGAGCTCAATAATGTGCGAGGCGTTTGACACACCTCGATCTCGGTTGGCTCGCTCTGTTGTCCGGTACTTAGTCGGCTCTCCAAATCACCCCTACGCGACGCTAAACCAAGTCAGCCTAAACGGCTCATTCGATATGTTAGAGATAGAGCTTGAGATTGAGCTGGCGCAGCGACGCCCAGTTCCTATTCAGCATAAAGAGCCCGTCCGTTTAACTTTCATGGCGCATGACGACAGCTGGCCACCACGAGTACTGTCAACACGCGAGAACTTTCCGACAGGCATGGTCCATACCAACCTTGATCATGAAGCGGGGGGATTAGCCCTATGTATATGGGAAGAGGCGTGGCCAGATCTGTCGACCAACCTCACCGGGCAGGCACTTGTCGAGAGACTTCGTAGCTGGTTCTCGTCTATGGCGGCCGGCACCGTTCATGATGATGAGCAGCTATTGGAGCCATTAATCCTAGCGAGCTCCCACACGCTCATTATCCCTCCAGGTGAGATGCATGGCCCTTGGTACATTCAACAGGCCTACAAGCATGAAGGCCAAATGATCCTTGGGCTTTCAAAAGAAAAGCCTGAAAGAGAGCTCACCACTCACAATTTTGCGATCTACGCGCCGCAGCTTCCCGGGCAACAGCATGGTGCATTAGCCAGAACCCCCTATGACCTGGGAGCCCTACAGCAGCTGTGTTTGAACCTCGGGTTCGATTTAATAAGAGACTTGACGGGCTGGCTACAGGCCCCTGATCAGTTGAGAGGCGCGGACAGGCTGCAACCTATCCTAGTACTTACAGTACCAAAGCGTCGGGAGCGCGACGCGCCAGAAGAGCAATTGGAATTATGGTGCTACACCCTAGGCGAGAGCCTTGCCCAACTCGGCGAGCGACTAGACATCACCATTACAGACCAAAAGACTAAACAAACTACGTACAAGCTGCTAGGAACTGCCGAGAACGCGGATTTGCCGTCGATCGCCCTCGAACCATGGCGCGTCGTGCAACGACTGGATAGAGGAACAGCCCGTCAGTTTGCGGGGGCAACCAATAAGACAGACACCCCTTTACTAGCAATCGGTGCCGGTGCTATCGGATCGAACGTGGCTATGATGGTGACCCGTTCAGGCATTGGGCCGTGGACAGTGGTCGACGGGGACATCACTCTGCCACATAACACTGTTCGCCAAGTTCACAAACGCGACTCGGTTGGATATCCAAAGGCGCTGGGGTTGCAGTTTGCTCTAGATAATGTCTTTGAGGAAGGCGGGAACACTGCGATTCCTGTCAATGTGTTCGCACCAGGTGAGCAGGCGGATGCGCTGGACGCTGCTGTAAGGAGCTCCGAAATTGCTATCGACTTCAGCGCCTCACCAGCTGTTCTGGGCTGGCTATCTGAACAACCCATAAGGCGAGGAGTCAGTGCCTTCTTCGGACCAGACGGTTCCGATCTGGTTGTGCTTGCAGAAAACAAATCTCGGGCAGTCAGAGTTGATGAAATTGAGGCTCAATACTTCTGGCATGTAGCAACAGAAGCGCAGTTGAAAGGACATTTGTCTGCTGCACGGCTGGATAAAATTCGCTATGCCAACGCTTGTCAGGACCTTTCAGCACCTCTGCCTCCTTGGCAGCTTCAAACCCTTTGCGGTCTCGCTGCTGGTCAGGTAGCGCGACTGCTCCAGAACGAAGATGCATGCTTTCAAGTCTGGCGACTGGAGCCCGTAACAGGTGCAGTCCAACCAGTGGTTATTCCTGTACAACAGGTACACCGCTATCAAGAAGGCACTGTGCGGGTGTCTATTACAAGCGGTGTCATTAGTACGATGCGAAAGCTCCGCCGTGAAGCAGGCGGAAACGAAACGGGCGGGGTACTTATAGGCACTTTCGACCTCGTTCGTAATGTGGTTCATATCGTGGCAGCGCTTCCAGCTCCTCCCGACAGCAAACAAGCTCCAACCTACTTCGTCCGAGGCAAGAAGGACCTCAAACCTCGGATCGAAGAGCTGTCGTCTGGCTCAGCGGGACGTTTGCATTACCTCGGTGAATGGCACAGTCACCCGAGAGCCGTGCCTGCAAGACCCAGCGATGATGATGAAGGAGTATTCTCCCACCTTGAAGCTCATTTGGGTTCGTTAGGAGGACCATACATTATGGCCATCTGCGGCGAAGACGACACCTGGATTCGCACTGGATGGGCTGAGCATGCGGTGGTGGAGGGGGTTATAACACATGAACCTCGATGAAATGTTGCCGGTCCCTCAAATGCAATATCTCTTCAACTGAACAGAGCTTGCTAGCCAATAGTTCTAGCACAACAACCTTACGCCTAAGCCGACTCATCTTTGGGAGGGGAGGACTTGTGCGAGTGCATCAGTGATTCACAACTCAAGATTAGTTGTCGACCATAGGCCCGAGAGGCCTCTCGTAAGGCCAGCTCGTTAACTGCTGTCATCAGGTAAGCCGAATGCAGTAACGCGGCAGCAACAGCGACATAGACCTGGCGGTTGCAGAAGCTGAGTGCA
>DBHE01000187.1 GCA_002296055.1 Pseudomonadaceae bacterium UBA836 | reverse complement strand
GGCTTTTACGATGAAATGGTGTTATGCCCCCGCTGTTTGCTTGGCGGTGGGGTGTTGGGCGTCGCCAAGGCGCGGCGCTGAGCAGTCAGATCATGGGTGTGTGCAATTATGGTGCATCAGTCAGGCTGATCTGGCGGCGCGCTGGCTGTTCGGCTGTTAAGGTGTCCGCTTTTTTCGCAGCAGTATTTCCATTCATCTTGATACCAACCGAGCGAGCGGAGAGCCACGTGGCCGATACTAATAATGTAGAACAGGGCGACGCTGTCGTCGAAGAGCGGGTCGGCTTTCAGATGCCGCACATCTACGTCATCCTTTTTGTGTTTACCGCTATCGCAGCGGTGCTGACGCACTTTATCCCTGCGGGTTTGTACGACCGGGTGACCTTGGAGAACGGTCGCGTCGCGATCAACCCGGAGAGCTATCGCCAGGTTGAGGCGACCCCGGTCAGCCTGGAGCAGTTCATGCTGGCGATTCCGCAAGGCCTGGTCGATGCGTCCATGGTGGTGTTCTTCACGTTCATCATTGGCGGCATGTTCATGGTCATTCGCACCACCGGTGTGATCGATATCGCGGTGGACAAGCTGACGCGTCGCTTTGCCAACCGCTCGGTGCTTATTTTGCCCGTGCTGATGCTGACCTTTGCGGTGGTGGCAACGCTGATTGGCACCCAGGAACTAGCGCTGGTGTACGTGCCGGTTATCCTGCCGCTGATGATCGCACTGCGTTTTGACAGTATTACTGCAGTGGGTGTCGCGCTGCTGGCGACCACCGCAGGGTTTTCTGCCGGTGTGCTTAACCCGATCAACACTGGCTTGGGCCAGATGATTGCCGAAGTGCCGATTTACTCCGGTGCCGGTCTGCGTTCGCTGCTGTTCCTGCTGTTGGTAGGGTCCGGTGTGCTCTATATCACGCGCTATGCCCTGAAGGTGCGCGCCAATCCGGAGCTGAGCCTGATGGCGGGTGACAGCAAGGAAGCCGAAAAACGCCGTCATTATCAGCACGAGGATATCGGTGAGCCGATGCACTTCAGCCGGCGTCAGTTCTGGGCCGGCATCTCGGCGCTGGGCTTTTTCGCGATCATGGTTTGGGGCGTGCTGACGCGCGGTTGGTTCATGATGGAAATGGCCGGGCTATTCGTGATTATGGGCGTGGCTGTCGGCATGATTGCCGGCCTGTCGCTGGGCAATATCTGCGAGGCGTTCAATCGCGGCTTCCGTGAAGTGCTGGTCGGCGCCATGATCTGCGGTTTGGCGCGGGCTGTGGCGGTGATGCTGGAGCAGGGTCAGGTAATGGACACCCTGGTGTTCGGATTGGGCAATCTGGTTGGCTCCTTCCCCGAGACGCTGGCAGCCGTTGGCATGTTTATCTCTCAGGTGGGCTTCAACTTTGTGATTCCGTCCGGAAGCGGCCAGGCGCTGGTGACCATGCCGATCATGGCGCCGCTGTCCGACCTGATTGGTGTGACCCGTCAAACGGCGGTGCTGGCTTACCAGCTGGGTGATGGCCTGTCGAACATCCTGTATCCGACCTCGGGCTACTTTATGGCCACGCTGGCGCTGGGTGGCGTCACCTGGGATCGCTGGGTGCGCTTCTTCCTGCCGTTGTTCGGTATCTGGATCGGCATTTCCCTGTGCTTTGTCATTTATGCCCAAGTGGTGGGCTGGACGGGCTGAGCTACTCGCGTTCAGATGCAGCATGAAAAAGCCGGGCCGGCGATACCGCGGTCCGGCTTTTTTCGGTTCCTCGCGCCGTGGGGGTGCGCGTTACGCCTGCGCTCTTGTCGGCAGGCGGGTGACTGGATTGTTGATCAGCGACACCAGCACAAAGCTCAGCAGCATCAATAGATACCAGGAGCTGAGCTTGGCCAGGGAGACCATGTGCCATTGTTCTTCCTGGTTTGGGTACACCCACACGTTGGCGTAGGTGGCGATGTTTTCGGCAAACCAGATGAACAGCGCCACCAGAAACCAGCCTAGCAGCAAGGGCATCCAGCGATGGGTTTTGCTGATCTTGAAATGGATTTGCGTCCGCCAGAACAGGTATACCGTAGCCGCCAGCAATACCCAGCGCAGATCCCAGACAAAATGATGGGTAAAGAAGTTGAGGTAGATCAGGCTGACCAGCACCAGCGTTTGCCAGCGCGTCGGGTAGTGGGTGTACTGAAAGTCAAACAGGCGCCAGACGCGGGCGATGTAACTACCCACCGCGCTGTACATGAAGCCCGTAAACAAGGGCACGTTACCGATACCAAATAGGTAGGCCTCCGGATACTGCCAGGAGCCGATGGCATCTGAGGTCTTAAACAGCTCCATGATGGTGGCGGTGACATGAAACACCACAATAACCAGGGACTCGCGCAGGGTTTCCAGTCGAGCGGCCAGCATGAACAGCTGAAAGCCGATCGCGGCGAGGAAGATGAAGTCGTAGCGGTGCAGTCCTTCGATCGGGTACCAGTAGCGGGTCAACACCATCACCAGCAACAAAAAGCCGCCAAACAGGCAGGCATACGCCTGTTTCAGGCCGAAGCGCCAGAACTCGTAGATAAAGGTTTTTATACGAATACCTTTGCGTCGTGATGCGGTCGGTGTAGTGTCGGGTTATTCGCTTGGTACCGGTGCCGCCTGCTCCTGCACGCTGGCCGCGCCGATACCGCGGGGGTCGCTGGCGGCCGACACGTGGTTGCCTGCCTTGTCCCAGGACACCGCGTGCATGTTGCCGTAGTCGCGGCCAACCGGCTTGATCTGGTGCCCCATGGCCTGCAGCGCCGCCTGTTGTTCGGTATTGAAGGCAGCGTCCTCGACCTGAATATGGTCCGGCAGATACTGGTGGTGAAAGCGCGGGCGGCTGACCCAGCGCTCCACCGGCTCGCCATGCATGGCTTCCAGCGTGCCAAGCAACACCATGGTAATGATGCGGCTGCCGCCCGGGGTGCCGAGCAGGGCCAAGTGCTGGTCGTTTTCCAGCATGGTCGGGGTCATGCTCGACAGCGGACGTTTGCCGGGGGCGATGGCGTTGGCCTCGCTGCCGGCCAGGCCGTAGGCGTTGCTGCCGCTGGGGTCGGCGGCAAAGTCGTCCATTTCATTGTTGAGCAGCACGCCGGTGCCGGGCGGGGTGAAGGCCGCGCCAAAGGGCAGGTTGATGCTCAGGGTGGCCGACACGGCATTGCCATCTGCATCCAGCAGCGAGAAATGGGTGGTGTTGGTGCCTTCATGGAAGTCACGTAGCGGCCCCAGCTCGCTGCTTGGGGTGGCGTGCTCGGGGTCAATGTCCTGCGCCATGGCCACGGCGTAGGCCTTGGAGGTCAGCTCGGCCACAGGAACAGACACAAAATCGTTGTCGCCCAGCAGCATGGCGCGGTCGCGGTAGACGCGGCGCATCAGCTCTACCAGCTGGTGGGTCTGCTCAATTGAGCGATTGGGGCTGGCAGGTAGCGCGGGCAGCGCCTGCAGAATGCCGGCCAATGCAATGCCGCCAGCGGACGGCAGCGGCGCGCTGATGACCTGATAGCCGCCGCTGGAAAAGCGAATGGGGCTGCGTTCGATAACCCGGTAGTTGTCCAGGTCAGCCTGCTGCCAGACCCCGCCCGCAGCTTGCACGCCGCGCAGCAGTTGCTCGGCAACCGGGCCGCGGTAGAAGCCGTCACGGCCGTGGCTGGCGATGGCGCGTAGGGTATTCGCCAGGTCAGGCTGGGTAATCAGCGTGCCGGCCTCGGGCGCTTTATTGTCACGCAGAAACAGCCGTGCGGTTTCTGCGTCGCGTTGCATGGCCTCCAGTCGGAAGCCGACCAGCGTGCGGTAGTGATCGCTGCTGCTGAAGCCGTTTTCGGCTGCCTCAATGGCGGGAGCAAGGGATTGCGCCAGCGGCAGGCGACCGTAGTGCTCGGCTAGATGAACCAGTGCTGCCGGTATGCCTGGAATGCCCGCTGCCAACGGGCCGTTGATGGCGGGGTCGCGCTGCACCTCACCGCTGGCGTCGCGGTAGAGGTCGCGGTCGGCCTGGCCCGGCGCGGTTTCGCGGGCGTCGATAAAACGGTACGGCTGGTCGGTGTTGCTGGGCTGGCGCAGCAGGAAGAACCCACCGCCGCCGATGCCGGAGCTGTAGGGTTCGACCACCGCCAGGGTGGCGGCTACCGCAATCGCGGCATCGAAGGCGTTGCCGCCGTCGGCCATGATCTCAAGGCCCGCGTCGGTTGCAATCGGGTGGGCGCTGGCGACCGCGCTGCGGCCCGGGCCGTCCGCCGCCAGCAGGGGAGCGCTGCACAATAGCAGCACACTGAGGCTGAGGGGGCGACGCAGGCGGGTCAGCATGTGCTTAGCCCTGACCTGTGATGATCTTGTATTTGTCCATCAGCTCGTCCTGGCTCTCGACGTTGTCCGGGTCCAGCGGAATGCAGTCGACGGGGCACACCTGCTGGCATTGCGGCTCGTCAAAGTGACCGACGCACTCGGTGCACAGGTTGGGGTCGATAACGTAGATCTCTTCGCCCTGGGAGATGGCGCCGTTGGGGCACTCTGGCTCGCAGACGTCGCAGTTGATGCAGTCGTCGGTGATGATCAGTGACATGCTGACTCCTGCGACCTCAGCTGCTAAAGCGCTCGGCCAGCGCCTCATTGACCACCGGATGAACGAACTTGGTCACGTCGCCACCGAGTGCAGCAATCTCGCGTACCAGGGTGGAGGAAATATAGGAGTATTTTTCGGACGGCGTCAGGAACAGGCTTTCTACGTCGGGCGCCAGCACGCGGTTCATGTTGGCCAGCTGAAATTCGTATTCAAAGTCGGAGACCGCACGCAGGCCACGTAGCAGCACGTTGGCGTCTACCTCTTTGACGAAGTGGGCCAGCAGTGACGAGAAGCCCACGACTTCAACGTTGGGCAGATGGCTCAGTACGGTCTTGGCCATGTCGACGCGCTGTTCCAGGGTGAAGGCGGGATTCTTCTTCGGGCTGGCGGCGACAGCCACCACCACGCGGTCAAACAGCCGCGCGGCGCGCTCGACCAGATCGGTGTGGCCTTTGGTGATGGGGTCGAAGGTGCCGGGATAGAGTACGGTGTTCATGCCAGAGCGGGTCCTGCAGCGGGTGGTAGAGAGGCAGATGGTAGCTCAACAACCACCGAAAACCCAGCTGTGAACCGCTCGCCCGCCGGGGGCGAGCGGCACGGATCAGCACATTTTTGCGGCGCTCAGGACAATTCCTCGGCCAGTTGGCTGGCCAGCCGGGCAACCAGTCCATAGATCGACAGCTGCGGGTTGGCACCGATACTGGTGGGGAATAGCGAGCCGTCGAGGATCGACAGGTTTTCCAGCTGATGATGGCGACCCCGGCTATCAACCACAGCGGTCTGCGGATCTTCGCCCATGGCGCAGCCACCCATGACGTGGGCGCTGGCGAGGCGCACATCGTGGGCGCGGTAAGACAGCTCGGCAACCTGCTGCTGGAAGTCCGCCCAGCTGGTGCTCAGGCGCCCGTGGGCGTGGCTGGGCATGACCGCCTTGGCGCCGGCGGCAAACTGGATTTCGCCCATGCTCAGGTAGGCGCGGCGCGCGCCGTCCCAGAGGTAGTCGTTGAGCGGGTAGTCGAGTACCGGGTCGCCATTGTCGCGCAGGCTGACGCTGCCGCCCTGGCTTTGTTCGTGGAAGCCGTCACGCAGCAGGGCCAGCAGAATGTTGCTCTGCGGCAACGCAGCCATGCGCTGCAGGCTCTGCATGCCAAAGCCGCCCATCAGCGTGGCGGTGATACTTGGCTGCATGGGCGGGACTTCCAGCTTGTAGCCCATCGGGCCGGTGGTGCCCTGGTCCCACTGAAAATGGTCGGAGTAGATGGATTGCGGCGCGCCGTAGTAGCCGTGGATGTCGCGATCGTACTGCGCCAGGGTCAGGTTGACCGGGTGCAGGAAGGTACGTTTGCCGACGCGCTGGTGCGGGTCGGGCGCCTCCGAGCGCAGCAACAGGCCTGGGTTGTTGATGCCGCCGCCGGCCAGCACGATATGCGGCGCGCGCAGGGTGAGCCGGTGCCCGCTGGGGCGGCTGAGGTGCGCGTCCATGGCCCGGCACTGCACGGCGCTGACCCGGTCGCCGCTGAACGTCAGGCGCTCGGCGCGGGCGCTGTGCACCAGCACGGCACCTTTTTCCAGCGCGGCCGGCAGCGTCGTGACCAGCATCGACTGCTTGGCGTTGGCCGGGCAGCCGGTGCCGCAGTAGCCCAGGTTCCAGCAGCCGCGTACGTTGCGCGGGATGACTTTCCAGTGATAACCGAGCTGCTCGCAGCCCTGGCGAATCACATCATTGTTGGCGTTGGGCGGGATCGCCCAAGGCGTGACGCCCAGGCGCTCCTCCATTTTGGCAAACCAGGGTGCCATGCTGGCGCTGTCGAGCCCCTTCACATTGTGCTCGGCGGCCCAGTGCGCCAGGGTGGGGTCGGGTGTGCGGAAGCTGCTGGTCCAGTTGACTGTGGTGGTGCCGCCAACGGTGCGACCCTGCAGGATGCCGATGGCGCTGTCGCCGGTGGCCCGTGCCGAGCCTTCCTGGTACAGCTCGGCGTACGCCTTGCCTTCGTCGTTTTTGAAGTCGCTGGAGGTTTTTAGCGAGCCCTCCTCTACCAGCAGTACACGCAGGCCAGCGTTGGCGAGGATTTCGGCGCTGGTGCCGCCGCCGGCGCCGGTGCCAATGATGATGACGTCTGCCTCAAGCTCACGGTCGCTATCCAGTTCGCGGGCATCAATAACCTGCCAGCCGCGGGCCAGGCCCTGCAGAAAAATATCGGGTACGGGCATGTAAACCTCTCAGACTTGCGGCGGGCCGGGGTAGCCAACGGCTGCCCAGGATTGCGGGGTGGCGTACCAGGACAGCTGCAGTAGTTGCAGCAGTGCCTTGTGTCCCTTGCGCAGCAGCTCGAAGCGGCTGTCGCGCCAGCGCAGTAGAAAGGCTTCCAGCTGAGCCGGGCTGGCGTCGGCCAAGTTGCCCCAGATGCCGGTCAGCGGCCCACGGGTGAGCGGCAGCGACAACATGCCCAGCAGGTTGAGCACTTCATCCTGCACAAAGGGCGAGGCGGCCTGCAGGGAGCGGTCCAGCTGCGCTGTTGCGGCGTTGACGGCCTCACCCTGGTCAAAGGCGGGGTGGGGGCCGATCACGGCGGGGTAAAGGGCGCGCAGCAGCGGCAGGTCGGAGTCGCGCAGCACGGCAAAGTTTGCCGCCGGCGCACTGCTGCTGCAGCCGCTGAGGCTGGCTGTCAGGCCTGCGGTACCGAGCACCATGGAGGCGCCCAGGCCCAGCTTGAGCAGGCTACGCCGGTCGAGACTCGGCGAGGTGGTATCAGGCATGGTCTTTCTTCTTTTTGTTGTTGTTTGCGCTGTTTCAGCGCAGGAACAGTTTGTACACCAGTTTCAGCAACGCGCCACCGTAGGGTGGATAGATCGGCTTGGCGCCGTTGTAGCGCTGCTTTATGTAGACGCCCTTGGCCTTGCTCATGGCCAAAAAGCCCTCGTGGCCGTGGTAATGGCCCATGCCGGACGCGCCGATGCCGCCGAACGGCATGTCGTCCTGGGCAACGTGCAGTACGGCGTCGTTGATGCACATGCCACCGGCGTGGGTCTGCTGCATCAGGCGCTGCTGCTCGGCCTTGTCGTAGCCAAAGTAGTACAGCGCCAGCGGACGCGGGCGTTCGGCGATGTAGTTCAGGGCGCTGTCCAGATTGTCGTAGGGCAGAATCGGCAGCAGCGGCCCGAAGATCTCTTCCTGCATCACTTTCATGTCGTCGGTGACGTTCAGCAGCAGGGTAGGCGCAATCACGCGGGTGCCGTCCAGGTCCTCGTTGGCCGGGTTGACCGGCAAGGTGCGTGCGCCCTTCTCGGTGGCGTCACTGAGATAGCCCTGTAGACGCAGGTATTGGCGCGGATTGACGATCTGGGTGTAGTCCGGGTTGTCGCGCAGGCTCGGGTACATTTGGGCAAAGCGTTGCTGCAGGGCCTCGGCCAGCGGCTCGACGCGATCGCTCGGACAGAGGATGTAGTCGGGGGCCACGCAGGTCTGGCCGGCGTTGACCGCCTTGCCAAAGGCGATGCGCTCGGCGGCGTCGGCCAGCGGTACGTCCTGGGAGACGATGGCCGGCGACTTGCCGCCCAGCTCCAGGGTGACTGGGGTCAGGTTGTCGGCGGCGGCGCGCATCACGTGACGGCCGATGCTGGTGGCGCCGGTGAACAGCAGATGATCGAAGGCCAGGCGAGAAAATGCGGCGCCAACCTCGGCCTCCCCGGTGACCACGGCTACCTGCTCTTCGGTGAAGATGCTGCCCAGCATGCGCTCCAGCACCTCGGCAGTCTGCGGTGTCGACTCACTCATCTTGATCAGCGCGCGGTTGCCGGCCGCCAGTGCGGTGACCAGCGGCCCGATGGCCAGATACAGCGGATAATTCCAGGGCACGATGATGCCAACTACGCCCAACGGTTGGTAAACCACTTGGGCGCGGGCCGGCTGAAAGGCCATACCGACCTTGCGGCGCGAGGGCTTCATCCAGCGGCGCAGGTGCTTGCTGGCGTAGTGAATGGCTTCCAGCGAGGGCATGATCTCGGCCAGTCGCGTTTCATCGGCTGAGCGTCGGCCAAAGTCGGCATTGATGGCCTCGATGAACGCGTCCTGATGGTTGAGCAGCGCTTGCTTGAGTGCCTTGAGCTGATCCACCCGGCTGTCGGCATCGGGCATGGGATGTTTGGCAAAGGCCGCCTGCTGGGCAGTAAACAGCTGCTGCATGCGGTTGATGGAGTGCTGCTGATCCTGCAGGTAAGCAATATCGGCGACCATGGACGCCTCCCGGTTTGTTGGTGTTGTTGTCGGTTGTGGCGCCGACTGAGGGCGCGTATGGCTGTATTTTTAGAGTAATTACTCTAGAGTGTCAAATACGGTAAGATGGCGACCCCAGCTCAAAGTCCGACGAATTTGATGAAAACCCGCGACCGCATCCTTCACGCCAGCCTGCAGCTGTTCAACGAACAGGGCGAGCGCAGCGTGACCACTAACCACATCGCCGCGCACCTGGGCATGTCACCCGGCAATCTGTATTACCACTTCCGCAACAAGCAGCAGATCATTGCCGAGCTGTTCGAGGGCTACGCAACGGAGGTTGAGCAGAATCTGGCGCTGCCGCAGGGGCGTGCACTGGATCTGGATGACAAGGCGCGTTACCTCGAAGCGGTGGCCGAGGTCATGTGGCGCTATCGCTTCTTGCTGCGTGATCTGGAGCACCTGCTGGCCAGCGATGCGGCGCTGGCGGCGCGCTACAGGCCCTTCTCGCGCAAGGCGCTGCAGGCCATCGAGGCGATTTTTCAGGGCACTATCGACGCCGGCATTCTCGATGCCCGGTACGCCGATGCGTCGGTGTTGGCGCTCAATAGCTGGTTACTGATGAATAGCTGGGTCAGCTTTCTGTGCACCACGGTACTTAACGATCCGCAGGACAGCCTGACGCCGCAGATGTTGCAGCGTGGGGTCTATCAGGTGCTGGCCCAGGAGATGGGGCTGCTGAGCGAAGCCGCCAGGCCGCGGGTTGAGGTCATGCTGCAGGCTTTCTACGCCGATCTGCCGGTCGACCCGAGCTGAGTCGTCAGCCAGGCCGGAATACGGCGCTCCAGATAGTAGCCGGGGCGCCAGAGCGGCCCCTCCACAAAACCGACATGACCGCCGCGCTGGTGCAACTCAAACTCGGTGCGTGGGCCCAGCTCGTCCAGTTGCGGCAGGCTGCGCGGATACACGAAGGGGTCATTGAACGCCTGAATCAGCAGGCAGGGGCGCTGAATGCGGCCGAGAAAGAAGCGGCTGCTGCAGCGGCGGTAATAATCCTCGGCGCTGGCGTAACCGTGCAGCGGTGCGGTTATCCGGCCGTCGAAATCCCAGAAGGTATCCATGCCGTCCATTGAGCCAAGGGCGTCGAGCCGGGCGTGCTCGCTGTGCCAGCCCTGGTGCTGAAACAGCCGCTTCTTGTTGCTGACGTAGGCCAGCATGTCGCGCATGAAGCGGCTTTGATAGACCCGCGAAAAACCCTCCTGCAGACGGTCGGCGCATTCGTCCAGCCGAAAGGGCACGGACACCGCAACCGCCGCACCGAGCGGGCAGTCTTCGCCGCATTCACCCAGATACTTGAGCAGCACGTTGCCGCCCAGTGAGAAGCCGGCCGCGGCCAGCGCTCGGCCCGGATAGCGCAGCAACACATGGTTGACTACCTCGGCCAGATCATCGCTGGCCCCCGAGTGGTAAGCGCGGGCGCTGTGGTTGGGCTCGCCCGAGCAGCCGCGCCAATTGACCGCCACGCTGCGCCAGCCAAGTGCGGCAAGCTGTCGCTGCTGGCCAAGGATATACAGCGAGCTGGAGCTGCCGGTCAGGCCGTGCAGCAGAATCACGCAGGGTTGTTCTGGGGTGTCCGGGCCAAACCAGTCCAGATCAAGAAAGTCGCCGTCGGCCAGCGTCAGGCGCTCACGCTCGCGCTGCAATTGGGGTGGGCGGCGCAGCAGCGGGCTGAACAGGGTCTGCAGGTGGCCGCCGGGCAGCCAGCGTGCAGGCCGAAAGCGGCTCACGCGGTGCGGTGCCACAGGCTGTACCAGACCTGGCCGGCGCGCTTTTCACGGTGCAGTTGCCAGCTGCCGGGCAGGGTCAGCTGGCTGGGCGACTGCTCGCTCTCGATGTAGATCTGCGCGTCTTCAGCCAGCCAGCCGTTGGCTTCCAGTGCTGTGCAGGCCGGCTCCAGCAGTCCCTGATGGAAGGGCGGGTCGAGAAACACCAGATCAAAC
>DBHE01000013.1:1787-9225 GCA_002296055.1 Pseudomonadaceae bacterium UBA836 | reverse complement strand
GCGCCGAACAGCAGCACCACCTTGGCCTTGTTTACATGGATAACTTCTTCAAGCACCACGCCCAAAAAGGCGATCACTGCCATCGCCAGGAGCAGTATCTGTACGCTGCTTTGCATTGGTTAACACTCTCAGGAAGGGAAAATCGGGCGTGCAGTGATGCGCCAATCCTGGCCTATGGCTCGCATATCGGTGATGGCGACGTCCATCGCCTCGCTCATGCTCTCGAAGGGGAGCTGCATCAGGGGGCGCGCCTGACTGCCCAAAAGGCGCGGCGCCATATACACAATCACTTCATCAACCAGACCGGCACGCCAGAAGGCGCCCGACAGCCCGGCACCGGCTTCGACCAGTACCTCGTTGCAGCCGCGCGCGGCGAGGGTCTGCAACACGGCCTGCAGATCGACTTTGCCGTCTGCACCGGGGACCGCCAGCAGTTCGCTGCCAACGGCCAGATAATCATCGGCGGCCTGTTCAGCGCTGGTGCTGATCACCAGCGTGGGGCCTGTCTCGCGGAAAAAACGCTGTTCTAACGGCACTCGGCGCAGGCTGTCGATCAGCACACGCAGGGGTTGCCTGTCGGCGGCCGCCGCCGCTTCATCACTCGGCAGCCCGAGTTCGCTGGCACGCACGGTCAGCGCCGAGTCATCCAGCAGCACGCTGTCAGCACCGCTGACCACCGCGCCGCTGCGCGCCCGCAGGCGCTGAACATCGGCCCGGGCAGCTGGACCGGTAATCCACTTGCTTTCACCGCTGGCCATGGCAGTGCGCCCATCCAGGCTCATCGCCAGCTTGACGCGCACCCAGGGCAGGCCCTGCTGCATGCGCTTGATAAAACCGGGGTTGAGCGCCCGCGCCTGCTCTTCGAGCAGTCCGCACTCAACCGCGATACCGGCCTCGCGCAGCCGCTGCAGGCCGTTGCCGGCCACCTGGGGGTTGGGGTCCTGCATAGCGGCGACCATGCGCGACACACCCGCCTTGATCAGCGCATCGGCGCAGGGCGGGGTCTTGCCAAAGTGGCTGCAGGGCTCAAGGGTGACGTAGGCGGTGGCGCCACGGGCTCGCTCGCCGGCCTGTGCCAGGGCGTTTACCTCGGCGTGGCCTTCACCGGCGCGCACATGCCAACCCTCACCGACCACCTCGCCATCGGCGACCAGCACACAACCCACGCGCGGATTGGGTTCAGTGGTGTACAGGCCGCGCTCGGCCAGCATCAGCGCCCGGCTCATCCAGCTGCGGTCGGCAGCGCTCCACTCAGGCATCGCTGTCGTCCTGCTCGCGGCGCGACAGACGCTCGATCTCTTCGCGGAACTGATTCAGATCCTGGAAGCGGCGGTACACGGAGGCAAAGCGGATGTAAGCGACTTCATCGAGCTGCTTGAGCTCACGCATGACCATCTCGCCAACCGTCATGGCCTTGACCTCGCGCTCGCCCGTGGCGCGCAGGCGGTGCTTGATATGGCCGATGGCGGCTTCAATCTGCTCAACGCTGACCGGACGCTTTTCCAGCGCGCGCTGAAAACCAGCCCGCAGCTTGTCTTCATCAAAGGGCTGGCGACGCCCATCCTGCTTGATCACCCGGGGCAGTACCAGTTCGGCCGTTTCAAAGGTGGTGAAGCGTTCCTGGCAGGCCAGGCACTCGCGGCGCCGACGAACCTGATCGCCTTCGGCGACAAGGCGCGAGTCGATCACCTTGGTGTCATGGGCGCCACAGAACGGACAATGCATGCAGGTTTTCCCGAGAGGATATAAAAGCGGCCTACATAGTACTCCTTTGTAGGCCGGGGATAAAATGTATCCTTATGTTACCCCTCCCGCCGCAGAACGGCGGGAGGGGGGCACTCAGGCAGACGCTTGCAACCAGCTGTCACGCAGCCGACGCTTAGCCACCTTGCCGTTGTCGTCACGCGGCAGTGTCTCGACTACCTCAACCCGCTTTGGCACCTTGTAGCCAGCCATCTGCTCGCGGATAAATGCCTGCACCTGCTCGGCTGACACCTTGCCTCCGGGGCTGGCTACCACGGCCATCAACGACTCACCGTACTCGGCATCCGGCACACCGAACACCGCGCAATCTGTGACACCCTCCAGGGTGATCAACACATGCTCGATCTCGGCCGGGTAGATGTTTACGCCGCCGGAGATGACCATGTCCGACTGGCGGTCACAGACATACAAATAGCCCTCGGCATCCAGATAGCCGATGTCGCCAACCGTGGCCAGATCATCCAGCCCGGCCTTGCTGCGCGCGGCGTCGTTATTCAGGTAGGTAAAGTCCGGCACCATGGGCTGACGCACATAGATCACGCCCGGCTCGCCCACACCGCACTCGCGGCCGTCTTCGCTGACAATGCGAATCCGCGTATCGGCGATCGGCCGACCCACACTCCCCGGCTTCCGGCGTGCGGACTGCGGGTCCTGCAGGGTCACCATGCCGGTCTCGCTGGAGGCGTAGGTTTCAAAGATCACATCACCCCACCAGTCGAGCATCGCCTGTTTGACTTCCGGGGCGCAGGGCGCGCCGGTGGAGGCAACAAAGCGCACCGACGAGATATCGTACTTGGCCCGAACCTCTTCCGGCAGACGCAGCAAACGCACGTACATGATAGGCACCAGGTAGACCACCTCGATGCGATGCTCGGCGATCAGCGCCAGCGTCTGCTCGGCATCAAAACGCGGCATTACCACCAAGGTCTCGGCCTGCTGAATCGCCTGCTGGGTGAAAGAGGTTGGCGCGCTGTGGTACAGCGGCGCGGTCACCATGGCGCGCACCCCGGGTGTAATACCCCAGGCGATGCGGCACAGCTCGCGCATGCCCTCTGCCATCTGCGCACGCAGCTCCGGCGGCGGCGCCAGACGCACTACGCCCTTGGGCCGTCCAGTGGTGCCCGAGGTATAGGCCATATGAGCACGCGGTGTACGTTCAGGGCCGTCGTAGGGCGCTTGCTGCGCCAGCCAGCGTTCATAGTCGCGGGCGTCGTCGGCAGCCGCATCAACCACCAGCACTTCGACACCCGCCGGCACCGCGTCACCCAGGGTCGCCAACAGGTCGCCCTCGACGATCAACACCTTGGCCGACGAGTCGTTCAGCAGGTACGCCACCTCATCAGCCTTGAAGTGCCAGTTAATCGGGCAGTAGAAACAACCGGCGATCTGGCAGCTCTGAATGGCATCGATAAATGCCGGGCCGTTGCGCAGCATCACTGCGATCACATCGCCATCTTCAACGCCAAAACGCGCCAAGCCACCGGCCAGCCGCAGCGCGCGGTCGGCTACCTCATCACCGCTGCGGCGCAGCCCGCCACAGATGAGTTGTGCAGTCATTAGCGGGCTCCAAAGGGCTGGGTGATGCGCGCCATGCGCTCCTGCGCTTCATGGTATTCGCGCTCCAGCTGGGCCACGGCCTCGGCGGCGGAGGTCACCTTGCCAATGCTGCCGACACCTTGGCCAGCGCCCCAGATGTCACGCCAGGCCTTGCTCTTGCTGCTGCCGCCAGAGCCAAACTTCATGCTGCTCTTGTCACCCTCGGGCAGGTCGTTCGGGTCCATGCCGGCATTGACGATACTGGGCTTGAGGTAGTTGCCGTGCACCCCGGTAAACAGGTTGCTGTAAACAATGTCATCGGCACTGGTATCCACCAGCATCTGCTTGTAGGCCGGATCAGCGTTGGCTTCATGGGTGGCGATAAAGCGCGTGCCCATGTAGGCCAAGTCGGCGCCCATGGCCTGCGCGGCGAGAATTTGCTCGCCCTTGGCAATGGAGCCAGACAGGATGATCGGGCCGTCATAGAAGGCGCGAATTTCCGATACCAGCGCGAAGGGGCTGAGCTGACCGGCGTGGCCGCCAGCGCCAGCACAGACCAGAATCAGGCCATCAACACCAGCCTCGATGGCCTTCTTGGCGTGCTTGACGTTGATCACGTCATGGAACACCAGACCGCCGTAGCTGTGGATGGGGCCGACCACCTCGTTGGGCGCGCGCAGGCTGGTGATGATGATCGGCACTTTGTATTTCACGCAGAGCTCGACGTCATGCTGCAGCCGATCATTGCTGCTGTGCACGATCTGGTTGACCGCAAAGGGCGCCACCTTGGCCTCGGGGTTGGCAGCCTGATAGTCGGCCAGCTCGCTGGTGATGCGCTGCAGCCACTCATCCAGCACCTCGGCCGGGCGCGCGTTGAGCGCCGGGAAGGAGCCGACGACCCCGGCCTTGCACTGGGCAATGACCAGATCCGGGTTGGAGATGATAAACAGCGGTGAACAGATGACCGGCAAGCTCAGATTGCCTTGCAGAACGGCGGGCAGACTCATGCGTGCGCTCCTGGGTGTTGTGATTGTTCAGGGACTATAAAAGCCTGCCATCTGCTCTACAATGTCCGCACTCAAGCCCAAACTGTTTACTGATAGGCAACAATGTGGACATCAAGACCCTGCAGTATTTCAGCGCCATCGTTGAAGCCGGCAGCATGAGTGGCGCAGCCCGCCGGCTTGGCACCTCTCGCTCACATATCAGCCGACGGCTGAAGGCGCTGGAGCAGGATCTGGAAGTGCAGCTGCTGCGACGCACTACCCGGCGCATCGAGCCGACTCAAATCGGTTGGGCGCTGTACGAACACGCCGCGCGCATCAGCCAAGAGTTGAGCGCACTGCAGTCCACCGTCGATAACCTTGGCCGCAACCTGCGCGGCCACCTGCGCCTGAGCGTGCCCTCGGCCCTCGGGCAACAGGTGCTTGGCCCACTGCTGCTGGAGTTTGCCGAGGCCTATCCGGATGTCAGCCTGCAGTTGACCTTCAGCAACCGCATCTTTGACCTGGTGGCCGAAGAGATCGACCTGGCTATCCGCGTCACCAACACCCCGCCCGACACTCTGGTCGCCAGAGATCTGGGCCCCATCGACTGGGTGCTGTGCGCTAGCCCCGCCTACCTGCAGCGCGTCGGCGCGCCACAGCAGCCGGAAGACCTGCTGCGCTGTGACATGGTCAGCGTCAAGGTGCCAGACCTGCGCCTGCCATTGGAGCTGTCTGACGGCAGGCACAGGCAAGTGCTGACCTTGCGCCCGCGCCTGCAGACCGAAGACATGCTGTTTCTGCGCCGCGCGGCAGAACAAGGGCTGGGCTGCGCCCTGCTGCCCTACTACGCCGTGCGAGAGGAACTGGAAAACGGCAAGCTGCAGGCGGTACTGCCGCAGTACCGCGCCCGGGTCGACGCCTGGGGCGATCACCTGTACCTGCTGACCGCGCCCAACCTCTACCCCACGCTGGCCACCCGCGCGCTAATCGAGTTTCTGCGCAGCCGGCTGGCGGACATTCCGCTGACACCCAAGCAGCCGCTTGGCAAAATGTCCGTCTGAGCCAGGAGCCGACCATGACGCTGCAAACCCTTACCGACGCCCTCCACCAAGTCCTGCCGGATGCCGAGTTGACGCCCACCCGAGTGCCCGGCCTGCCCGAGCTGGAGCTCTGGCTGCTGGACCCGGCCAACCTCGACCGCGCCTTTGCCGCCGAGGAGACCCGGCGCCTGCTGGAGCATCCGCCCTACTGGGGCTTCTGCTGGGGCAGCGGGCTGGCCCTGGCCCGCTGGGTCCTGGATAACCCTGCCGAGGTGCGCGGCAAACGTGTGCTGGACTTTGGTGCAGGCTCTGGCGTGGTCGCCCTGGCCTGCCGCATGGCCGGCGCCAGCGAGGTCATCGCCTGCGATCTGGATGGCCCGGCCCTGGAGGCCTGCGCCCTTAACGCTCGGCTCAACGACATGCGCATCACCCTGTCGGACGACTACTTTGCCGTCAGCGGCGAAATTGACCTGCTGATCGCCGCCGACGTGCTCTACGATGTCGATAATCGCCCGCTGCTGGATCATTTTGCCGGCCGCGCCAGGCAGGTGCTGATCGCCGATTCGCGAGTGCGTGATCTGGTGCACCCCCGTTACCAGCGCAGCGCCATCCTGCGAGGCCAGACCTGGCCGGATCTGGGCGAGCCGCTGGAGTTTCGCGACGTCAGTCTGTATCAGCTCAACCCTTGACCCCGGCGCCAGCGCCCCCATATAAAACAGTCCCCCACACTCGCTGCGGAATCGCCTTATGTCCTCGCCTTACCTGTTTGACGCCACCACCGACACCTTCGACCGCTATGTGCTCGAGAACTCCTTCCACAAGCCGGTACTGGTGGATTTCTGGGCTGACTGGTGCGCGCCCTGCAAGGCGCTGTTCCCGGTGCTGGAGAAGATTGTCGACAGCTATCAGGGCGAACTGCTGCTGGCCAAGGTCAACTGCGATGTCGAGGTTGGCCTGACCGAACGCTTTGGCATCCGCAGCCTGCCCACCGTGGTGCTGTTCAAGGACGGGCAACCGGTCGAGGGCTTTGCCGGCATCCAGACCGAAAGCGCCATCCGCGAGCTGCTGGCCCCGCACGTTGCCGAACCGCAGCCTGAGGAAGAAGCCGAGCCGGAAGCCGACCTGGCGAGCCAGGCCCAGGCCCTGATCGACGCCGGTCAGCCGCAGGAGGCGATCGCCCTGTTGCAGCCAGCGCTGCAGGCTGAGACCGACGACGCCCTGCTCCTGCTGCTGGCCCGCGCCCTGCTGGCCGACGGCCAACTGGATGACGCCGACAAGGTCATCAATGCCGTACAACAGAAAGACAGCCACAAGCAGACGCTGAGCGCACTGAAGGCGCAGCTCAGCTTTGCCCGTCAGACCACCGACTTTGCGCCGCGTGACACCCTGCAGGCACGCCTGGACGCCGATGCAAACGACAGCGAAGCCCGCTACCAGTTGGCCCTGCTGGACCTGACCGCTGGCGCCAGCGAGCCGGCACTGGCCGCTCTGCTTGACCTGCTGCAACGCGACCGCAGTTGGGGCGACGGCGCCGCGCAGAAAACCCTGCTGCAGGTTTTCGACGTATTGGGCGGCGACCACCCCCTCACCGTGCAATATCGCCGCAAGCTGTACCAGGCGCTTTATTAATTAGCGCTTCCTTGCTGCTGGGCCCCGCAAGGGGTCTGCAGTGAATACAGGGTTGCCACAGCACACAAATGAAATAAGATAACATCTTCTTATTTCAGCCGGAGTCTTGCCATGCGCCGCACCCTGCTCGCCCTCAGCCTTGCCCTGCCCTTCAGCCAGCCACTGTTTGCCCACGAGCACCATGACCATGAACACGACAGTCTGGGCGCCCACGAGCACGGCGTTGCCAGCCTCAATCTGGTGGTCGACGGCAACCAGGTCAGCCTGGAGCTGGATAGCCCCGCCGCCAACCTGGTGGGGTTTGAATACCAACCCAGCACAGACGAAGATCGCGCCACCGTAGCGCGGGTCAAGACCGAGCTAGAGCAGGCCAACGGCCTCTTCACCTTTACACCCGCCGCCGGCTGCCAGCTGCAGCAGGTCGAGCTGGACAGCCCGCTGTTTGCCGCCCATGAGCATGACGAGCACGAGCACGAGCACGAG
>DBHE01000013.1:0-1475 GCA_002296055.1 Pseudomonadaceae bacterium UBA836 | reverse complement strand
CACGAGCACGAGCACGAGCACGAGGATCATGACGAGCATGATGCAGATGAGCACGCGCACGATGGCGAACATGATCATGCCGAGCACGCAGATATCGAAGGCCGCTTTGATTATCTCTGCGATGCCCCTGAGCAACTTGAAGCCCTGACCCTGCCGTTGTTCAATAACTTCCCGGCGATGCAGCGCATTCAGGTGCAGGCCATCACCGCCAGCGGTCAGCACGGCACCGTGCTGACCGCCGACCAACCCACCTTGCCACTGGACTGAATCAAGCATGACCACACCACTGCTGCAGGTCAGCGACCTGCAGTTTGCCTGGCCGGGCCAGCCCCTACTGCTGGATATCCCGGCCTTCAGCCTGGAAACCGGCGAGCGCCTGTTTCTCAAGGGACCATCCGGCAGCGGCAAGACCACCCTGCTGGGCCTGCTCGGCGGCGTGCACCAACCGCAGCAGGGCGCCATCAGCCTGTTAGGTCAGTCATTGCGACAGCTGTCTTCGCTGCGCCGAGACCGCTTCCGCGCCGACCACACCGGGTACCTGTTCCAGCAATTCAACCTGCTGCCCTACCTCTCGGTGCTGGACAACGTCACCCTGCCCTGTCGCTTCTCCGCCCTGCGGCGTGAACGCGCCCTGCGCCAGCAACCGGACCTGAATAGCGCCGCCGAACACCTGCTGCGTGAGCTGGGCCTGAGCGACGCCACCCTGCACCAGCGCAGCGCCGGCGCCCTGTCGATCGGCCAGCAGCAACGAGTGGCCGCCGCCCGTGCGTTGATCGGCAGCCCCGAGCTGGTGATTGCCGACGAGCCCACCTCGGCGCTGGATGCCGACAGCCGCGACGCCTTCCTCAAGCTGCTGTTCGATGAATGCGAGCAGATGGGCAGCAGCCTGCTGTTTGTGAGTCACGACACCAGCCTGGCAACCCGCTTTGATCGCGCCCTGTCACTGGCCGAACTCAACCGCGCCAGCAAGCCGGAGACTCTCTGATGTACCTGTTGCGTCTCGCCCTGCAAAGTCTGGCCAACCGCCGCTTTTCTGCCCTGCTGACAGTGATCGCCATCGCCCTGAGCGTCACCCTGCTGCTGTCGGTCGAACGGGTGCGTACCGAAGCCCGCGCCAGCTTTGCCAGCACCGTCAGCGGCACCGACCTGATCGTCGGCGCACGCTCCGGCTCGGTTCAGCTGCTGCTGTATTCGGTGTTCCGCATCGGCAATGCCACCAACAATATTCGCTGGGACAGCTTTGAGCAGATCAGCCATCAGCCAAAGGTCAAATGGGCCATCCCGCTGTCACTGGGCGACTCACACCGCGGCTTTCGGGTACTGGGGACCAACCAGGCCTATTTCGAGCACTACCGTTTTGGCCGCGACCAGGCGCTGCAACTCAGTGAAGGGCGACCCTTCTCGGACCTGTACGATGCCGTACTGGGGGCCGATATCGCCCGCGAGCTGGGTTACCAGCTGGGCACCGAGCTGGT
>DBHE01000204.1:40257-42804 GCA_002296055.1 Pseudomonadaceae bacterium UBA836 | reverse complement strand
CTGGCTCTGGCGCAAGCGCTGGCATCTGCGGGTGCTGCAGGTGGCCATGACCATCGGCGTGTTCCTGATGCTGTTTACCGCCGTGGCCGAATGGCTGTTCTGGGATGAGTTCGGCGTGCGTTTCAACTTCATCGCGGTCGACTATCTGGTCTACTCCGACGAGGTGATCAACAACATCCTTGAGTCCTACCCGGTCTATCCGCTGCTGGCCGCGCTGACCGTCATCGCGGTGATTACCACGGCGGTGCTGCAGCCACGCGTGCGTCGCATCGCTGCCGCGCCGCTGCTTAGCTGGCCCCAGCGTGGCATCAGCCTGGCAGGTGCCGTGACCACGATCACCTTGAGCATTGTCATCATTGGTCAGAACTTCCCGCGCAGCGCGGGCGGCAACGCTTATCAGCACGAGCTTGCCAGTAACGGGCCGTACCAGTTCTTTGCCGCGTTCCGGAACAACGAGCTGGACTACACGCAGTTCTACCCACAGCTGCCCGAGGCGACCGCCGCCAATACCCTGCGTGATGAAGTCAGCGAGCCGAACGCCCGCTTTGTCGACAGCGAGCCGATGGGCATTCGTCGCCAGATCGACAACCCGGGCCAGCCGCGCAAGCTGAACCTGATTCTGGTCACCATCGAAAGTCTCAGCGCCAAGTACATGGGCAGCGAAGGCGATGCGCGCAATCTGACGCCGAACCTCGATGCCCTGCGCAAGCAGAGCCTCTACTTCAACCAGTTCTACGCCACCGGCACCCGCACCACCCGAGGTCTGGAAGCGATTACGCTGTCGATCCCGCCGACCCCCGGTCGCTCGATCGTCAAGCGCATCGGCCGCGAAACCGGCTTTGCCAGCCTCGGCCAGCAGCTCAGCGCCGAAGGCTACGACAGCGTGTTCGTTTACGGCGGCCGTGGGTACTTCGACAACATGAATGCCTTCTTCGCCGGCAACGGTTACCGCGTGGTCGATCAGGCCAGCGTGCCCGAGAACGAGGTGACCTTTACCAACGCCTGGGGCATGAGCGATGAAGACCTGTACCAGCAGACCCTGAAGCTGGCTGACGCCGATGCCGCCGCTGGCAAGCCGTTCCTGCTGCAGTTAATGACCACCTCTAACCATCGCCCCTACAGCTACCCGGAAGGCCGCATCGATACTCCGTCCGGCACCGGCCGTGAAGGTGCGGTGAAGTACACCGACTACGCCATTGGCCAGTTCCTGGAGCAGGCGCGTCAGAAGCCCTGGTTCAACAACACGGTCTTCGTCTTCGTGGCCGACCACACCGCAGGCAGCGCCGGTAAGGAAGACTTGCCGGTACACAACTACCACATCCCGCTGTTCGTCTACGCACCGGGTCTGGTTGAAGCACGTGAGGACAGCCGCGTCGCCAGTCAGATCGATCTGGCACCCACGCTGATGGGCCTACTGAACATGGACTACACCTCGACCTTCTTCGGCCACAACCTGTTGCGCCCGGAAGCCGCACCGGGGCGGGCACTGATCGGCAACTATCAGCATCTAGGCCTGTTCGACGGCCAGAATCTGGCCATCCTCAGTCCGCGCGGGTTGATCCGCCGCCACGACGATGCCACCGGCCTCAGCGTGGAGCGAACAGCTGACGCCAACGACCCGCTGGTACGCCGCGCCATCGCCTACTACGAAGGGGCAAGCTACGACTACGGTCATCAATTGCTGGCATGGAACCCCACGAACACCAGCGGCAATACCAAGGTGAGCCAGCGATGAGCCACAGCACACGCGTATCGCGCCCTTTCCCGGTCGGCCGCTGGTTATTGATCCCAGCGGCGGTAATGGTCCTGATGCTGCTGTTCGACACCAGCACGCTGGACTTCTGGTTCTCAGACCTGTTCTACGTGCCGGGCGATGGCTTTGTAGGCCGCCACAGCTTCTTCCTCGAAGACATCCTGCACGACCGGGTCAAGCAGGCGGTCATCGTGGTCGGCGTGCTGGCGATCATCGGCTTTATGCTCAGCCTCTTGCCTACCCGCCTGCGGCGCTGGCGAGCAGAGCTGGGCTACCTGGTGCTATCACTGGCTCTGGCAACCAGCCTGGTTACTCCGCTCAAACAGCTGACCAACGTGCCCTGTCCCTGGAGTCTGGTGCAGTACGGCGGCAGCGAAATTCACACCCCGTTGCTGTCGGCCCGCCCCGACAGCAACAAGCCCGGCCGCTGCTGGCCGGGTGGTCATGCCTCGTCCGGCTTTTCGCTGCTGGCGCTGTTTTTTGCCCTGCGTGACCGCTTCCCGCGGGCGGCCCGCGGCGCTCTGATCGGCGCACTGGCGCTCGGTACCGTGCTGTCGCTCGGACGCACCATGCAGGGCGCGCACTTTCTCTCGCACAACGTCTGGACGCTGTTGTTTGACTGGTGCATCGCGCTGCTCTGCTACCGGCTGCTGCTGTACCGCCCGGCCCCACAGACAAACACCATTACTCAGTCAAGGGAGCTGCGCCATGAAGCCGCGTAATCTGCTGCTGGCCGCCGGCCTGCCGCTGCTGGCCCTTGCCGTCGTTGCCCTCGCCCGCCCGGACGTGCTGCG
>DBHE01000204.1:31725-39933 GCA_002296055.1 Pseudomonadaceae bacterium UBA836 | reverse complement strand
GTCGAGATGCCTGCCGCCACCCTCGCTGCGGGCCAGGCTCGCCCTGCCGACTGGGCCACTCCGGTCGACCCGGCACTGCGGCTCTACCGCATCGCGCCCAACCTGTACCGCAGCGCACTGCCGGATGGCGAAGATTTGCCGACCCTGCAGGCCCAGGGCATCAGTACCGTTATCAACTTCTACCAACGCAACGACGATTGGCTGAGCGGCAGCAACCTGACCGCCGTCCACGAGCCGCTGCACGCCGACCGGGTGACCGACACCGATGTCATTCGGGTGCTGCGCGAGATTCGCGCTGGCCAGCAACAAGGCAAGGTGCTGATCCATTGCAAGCACGGCCAGAACCGCACCGGCCTGATGGCCGCCATGTACCGGATCGTGTTCGATGGCTGGAGCCGCGAGCAGGCCATGGCGGAAATGCTGGAGGGTGGCTTTGGCGACGGCGAACTGATGACCGATGCGGTCGGCTACCTCAACCGCGCAGATGTGGCTGCGGTACGCGACGCCGTGACCAGCGGCGCATGCAGCACTAACGCCATGGCACTGTGTCAACTGCGCGCGCTATGGCAGCACTCCGACCCTTCGACTGATCAGAGTACGGCCATAAACGCGGGCTGAAACCCGAGTCATTCGCGCGCCTGCCAGATCAGCTCGCCAACAATCTGCTCGGCCGGCACACTGCCGAAGTAACGGCTGTCGTTGGAGTTGTCACGGTTGTCGCCCAGAAAGAAATAGTGGCCGGGCGGCACCTTGAAGGTGCGCACCTCGCCTGGCGGCGCGTCATCCAGCTCCTGAATGCGATAGCTTTGCCCGCCGTTAACCTCGCGGTATATGCGGCGTCCTGCTGCGTCTACCAGCAACGTGCGTGGCAGAATCTGGCCGTTGATGACCACCGCATCGGGCGTTAGCGCGATCACGTCACCCGGCAACGCCATCAGGCGCTTGACGTACAACACCTGCTGATCCGGCGGGTAAAACACATACACCTGGCCGCGGCGCAGGCGCGCGGTATCTACCAGGCCGCTGCCCGGCAGCCGCTGGCCAAACAGGCTGCGGTGGGCGAACCCCCACTTTTGCGCAACGAACAGATCGCCTTCCAGCAAGGTCGGATGCATTGACGCCGAGGGCACCGAATACGGCTCGTACAGGTAAAGGCGAGTACCGAGAATACTGGCCATCAAGAGCAGATAGAGGCCAACCGGCACCCAGGCACGGCAGTACCAGCGACGCGCTTGTACCGGATCATAGCGGCGCGCAATCAAGGCCGCATGCAGCGGGCAGATCAGGCTGAAAGCCAGGGTCAGCGCCAAGCCGAAATACCAGTCCACCCCGGCCGTGACGAGACTGGCTACGAGATAGAGCCAGAACAACCCTGGCCGATTGACGTACAAGAATACGAAGGGCTGCAGGAAGATGCCCAGCACCACGCTGAGCCACACTCGGGGAGTCCACGCTGTCGACACAACCGCTCCTTGGAAAGCGGGCCGTCATGGCCCAATTCCCGCTTGGACCGCGACGCCGCCTCAGGGTTGCAGCTGGCGACGATTCAACGGTCCAAAACGCTCGGCGTACAGCTGGCTGACCCAGTCGATAAAAACCCGCACGCGGCGTGACGGCTGACGGTGGCGCGGGTAAAGCGCGTGAACAGGAAGACCCGGGCTGGGGTAGGCCGCCAGCACTTCAACCAACTCGCCACTGGCCAGTTGCCGCTCGACCCGGTAGCGCGGCAACTGAATCAGGCCGCAACCACGCAGCGCGCAGGCGACATAGCTGTCGGCGTGGTTAACATCGATGAGACTGGCCAGCTCAACCTGTTGCACTGCTCCCTCGACCAGAAACTCGAAGGGATAGCGGCGATCTTGATGACTGGCAAAAAAGCCGACCGCCAGATGCTCTGCCAGCTCATCCGGGTGCTGCGGATGGCCGTAGCGCTGCAGATACGCCGGGCTGGCACAGGTTACCTCGGGGATCAGCGCCAGCGGTTTCGCACTCAGCGACGAGTCCTGCGGAGTACCGCTGCGAATCACGCAATCCACCCCCTCGGCCACCAGGTCTACCAGCCGGTCGCCACTGCCGACCACCAGATGAATACGCGGATACAGGCGCTGAAAGTGGTCAATGTGCGGCAGCACGATGCGCGAGGCATGCGAGCCGTGCAAATCCAGCCGCAGGGTGCCTTCGGGCTCTCGTGCCTGCCGGGCAACATCTTCATCGGCAGCCTCCAGCTCGGCCAGAATGCGCTGGCAGCGCTGGTAGTAGCGCTGCCCGTCATGGGTGGTCATCACCTTGCGCGTGGTGCGCTCCAGCAGACGCGCGCCCAGGCGCTCTTCCAGCGCCTTGATGGCGTGGGTCGCAGTCGCACGCGGAATGCTCAGATCAGCCGCCGCGCCGGTAAAACTGCCCTGCTCGACGATGCGCATAAACAACCGCAGGCTGTCGAAACGATCCATAGGGATTGTTGTTCCTGATTGAATTCTCTTGGCAGTTTAGCGGCATTTATCCCATCTGGCGCAACAACCATACTGCCAAGCAGCCCATCAACAGGAGACCTCAGCATGACCACCCCAACCACAGCGCTGGTCACCGGCGCATCCCGCGGCATCGGCCGCGCCATCGCCCAACGCCTGGCTGCCGACGGCTTCACCGTGATCATCAACTACGCTCGCGACGGCGCCGCAGCACAGGATACCGTTGCCGAGATAACAACAGCCGGCGGCAAGGCCATCGCCCTGCAGGCTGACGTCAGTGACCCGCAACAACTGCAGCGGCTGTTCGCCGAGGCCGTTCAGGCGGCCGGTCCGCTCGCCGCCATCGTGCACAACGCTGGCATCCTGCCGATGGCTAACATCGAGCTGACGACTATCGAATCCTTCGATCAGTGCGTGGCGGTCAACCTGCGAAGCACTTTTTTGCTGATGGGTCACGCCCGCGAGCACCTCAGCGCAGACGGCCGTTTTGTTGCGCTGTCCAGCAGCGTATTGGCGCGCAACTTCCCTGGGTACGGGCCCTACATCGCCTCCAAGGCAGGGGTTGAAGGGCTGGTGCGCGTATTCGCCAACGAGCTACGCGGTCGACAGATCACCGCCAACGCCGTCGCGCCGGGGCCGGTAGCCACCGAGCTGTTCTTCAAGGGTAAAACGCCGGAGCAGATCGCTCAGCTGGCGGCGATGAACCCGCTGGAGCGTCTGGGCGAGCCGGAGGATATCGCCAACACCGTGGCCTTTCTGTGCAGCCAGGACGGCGGCTGGGTCAACGGCCAGGTGCTGCGCGCCAACGGCGGTTTTGCCTGAGCTCAGCTCTCTGCGCTCTGCTCCAGACGGAAAATCAGGACGCAGAGCAGCAGGGCCGGCAGATTAGTCGATACCGGGTTGAACGCCTCGATCAGCAGCATCGGGGTGAACAACGCGACGTAGGCGAGCAGCGCAATCAGTCCAGCGGCGGCGGCGAGTACCGGCCAGCGGCCGAACCAACCAAACAGAATCAGCAATCCCAGCAGCACCTCCGCCGCACCGGCCAGCGGCGAGAGGATCTGGGCGTTCAAGCCCAGACCGGCTGCATCAACCATCTGCACCTCAACCGGACTGAGAAACAGCAGCTTGGGCACCAGGCCGTGATAGATAAAGACAAACGCCAGCATCCAGCGACACCAGCGGGCCAGCTTCAGCAACTCACCGCTACTCATCGACGAAGCGCCCGGCGTGGTCAGCCGACGGCAAGCGGCACAGCTCGTATCGGCCAAACAGCCGGTAGCGATTCAGCGCGATACGGTCGTACAGCCAATCGCGCAGCGGGCGCGGAATCAGCTGAAACATCAGCAGGCCGCGCCACGGCCAGCCAAGCCGATGCATGACGAAGAAGAAGGCGGCGCTCTTCTCGAAGCAGCGCTCGCCATCGCTGACCAGCATGGTTTCAAAGGTATCGGTCGGATAGCCGTGTTGCGCCAGCAGCCGCTGCCCAGCCACCGATTGCACGCTGCAGAGCCGAAAGCGGTGCTCAGTGTCGTGCTCAATGATGAAATTGGCCCAGGCGCTGCAGAGCTTGCAGACCCCGTCGAACAGGATCACCGGCGTGCGAGCTTCACCCATGGCCGGTCTCAGGCCTTACCTTCAAAGCGTACCGGCTCACGGGGCTCGACGATCACCACACTGCCGGCGATCTTGTCGTGCCAAGCCTGCTTGCGCGCATCAAACACCACCCAGATAAAGCCTAGGCACAGCGGCAGTGCCGAGACAAAGTAGCCGATATAGCGCAGCACGCACTGCCCCACCGGTAGCGGCTCACCAGTACGCGCATCAACCACCCGCAAGCGCAGCACCATCTTGCCCGGCGTTCCGAGAAAGCGGCGCCAGAACCAGAACGTCGCGATAAAGGGCACAACGTAGCTGAGCAATACATCCCAGACGCCATGCACCATGGTTTCATCAATCCAGTAGTTTTCACCGTAGATCAGCGCCAGCGGCACCATCAACACCACAGCAAAAATCACCGAGTCGATCAGGGTGGCGCCAAAGCGCAGCCAGAAGCCGGCGTAGTGGGGGTCGCTCATGGTCAGTCCTTTGTACAGGTGAGAATCCCGCGAGCTTATCAGGCTTGGCCAGCGGCGTGGGCCGGCCGTGCTTAATCTGTAAGCGTCACGGCGTAATGAAAAAAGACCTCATCACGTACCCAGCCGGTCGACTCGTAAAGCCGCTGGGCAGAGGTATTGGTGATCGCCGTCGCCAGCTCCATGCGCACCGCACCGCGGGCCTTGGCCTGCTGTCCGGCAGCCGTCAGCAACTGCTCTGCGACACCCTGACGACGAAAGTCAGCGGCAACAAACAGATCATACAGCACGCAAATCGGCGCCATATCCACCGAACAGAAGGTCGGGTACAGCTGGCAGAAGCCCGCCAGCTCGCCCTCGGCGGATTCTGCCATCAGCACCACAGACTCGCCGTTCTGCAAGCGGGCATGCAGGTAAGCGATAGCGCCGGGCAGATCGGCAGCTTGCTCATAGAACTGACGGTACAGATCAAACAGCACTCCTACCCGCTCGGCGTCCGCCGGCGTGGCGAGGCCAATGCGGATAGGGTTCATGGGCGTGGCCACGCTTGGGCCTGACGCGGCCAGAGCGGGGTTTTGCGGCCCCGCAGGCGTTTGCTGGGCGCGGGGTGCGCGCTGTCTACCATCGTGTTATGCCTCGCTGTCGTCACGCATTGCCTGACGTCGAGCCACAAGGACTGCGCCAGTGTGATAGGTGATTTTTGTAAACGCCAACCACCCAGCCCACTATAGCCACCTGTGGTCAAAACGGGCATTTGCGCAGCAATCCTCGGCGAACAGGCATGCAACCTGCCGGCGCGGGTGCTGGCAAGCTGCCGCTGGGCCTATTTGGCCTATTTACCCCACATACGCGGCAGCACGTCGGTATGGCCAGCGCTGTGGCGATGCAGCAGCGCCATAAACACATGCCCGACGATCAGCACCAGCAGCGCCCAGCCCAGCCAGCTGTGCAGGGCATTGCCCAGGTTGGTCATCCACTCGATCTTGCCATCAAATCCCGCCATCAGCGGCAGGCCAAAGGGCTCGAACGCACGGCCTGACCCGTATTGACGCAGCAATGCCAGACCAGGCACAGCAATCAGCAAGGCATACAGCCCAAGGTGCCCGAGGGTGGCAGGCAGGCCCACCGACGCCGGCCGACGCTGCAGATTCAGCAGCGCCCACAAAAGCCGCAGCCAGATCAACGCAAACAACAGAAAGCCCAACGGCTTGTGGGTTGACCAGAAAAACGCCTCAATCGGCGTATCTTCCAGCAACAGGCGCGCGCCAGCACCGAGAAACTGCCACAGCAGCAACAGCGCCATACCCCAATGCAGTACACGGCTAACCGCGCCGTACCGCGCGGCGCTATCTTTTACGGACATGCTTATCTCCTACTATCAGGCGTGCCCCGTTCATCGGGGTCTAGGAAAGCGCCGACACGTCTCGCTCGCAACGGCGTTCGTGATCAGCGCAGCCCTAGTGTAGAGCGATGCGCACTGCAAAAGCATGTCCGTACATGCGCAGTTACATCAACTGCGCAAATCGTACATCGCCTTCTCGCCCAGCGCGTGCCAGGCCTGAATGCGCTCGCGGAAGGCCTGCATGGAATCCCAGACCTCACGGTTAAGCGGGTCCATGGCAGCGGTTTCTTCCAGCACATCGCCGCTGATGTCGCGCAGGCGGTCGAGCACCGAGTCAGGCAGGCGACGCAGTTGCACGCCATGCTCATTGACCAGCGTATGCAGGGCCTCGGCGTTGCGGCGGCCGTACTCGTCCAGCATGGCCTGGTTGGTTGAACGCGCGGCCTCGATGACGATGGCGCGCAGGTCGTCCGGCAGCTCGGCCAGCTTCTGCTTGTTGACCGTCAGCTCCAGCACGGCGCAGGGCTCCTGCCAGCCGGGGTAGTAGTAGTACTTGGCCGCCTGATACAGGCCGAAAGCCAAGTCGTTGTAGGGGCTGACCCAGTCACTGGCGTCGATCACGCCGGTCTGCAGCGAGGTAAAGATTTCGCTGCCGGGCAGGTTGACGGTGGTAGCACCGGCACGCGCCAGCACTTCGCCGCCAAAGCCGGGCATGCGGATTTTCAGGCCCTGCAGGTCGTCCAGGCTGTTGATTTCTTTGTTGAACCAGCCGGCCATCTGCACGCCGGTATTACCACAGGGCAAGGGCACTACACCCAGCGGGTCATAGGCCTTCTGCCACAATTCAAGCCCGCCGCCTTCATACAGCCAGGCGTTCATCTCCTGGGCATTCATACCAAAGGGCACGGCGGTGAAGAACGGCGCTGCCGCACTCTTGCCCTTCCAGTAATAGGCCGCGCTGTGGCCCAGCTCAGCGGTACCGCTGGAGACCGCATCAAAGACTTCCAGCGCCGGTACCAGGGCACCGGCGGCAAACACCTGAATGCTCAAACGGCCATTGGACAGACGCGCCACCGTGTCGGCAAAGCGCTGGGCGGTAGTGCCCAGGCCGGGGAAGTTCTCCGGCCAGGAGGTGACCATTTTCCAGCGAAAGCGCTGCTCCGGAGCACTACCCGCCTCGCCCGTCGGCGCGCTGTCGTCCTTGCACCCAGCCAACGCCACCGCCCCAAGACCAAGGCCAGCGGCGGTCAGTAAGTTACGTCTATCCATTTGCTCTTGTCTCTCGTCAGGTCGGAAGCTAGAAGCTAGAAGCTAGAAGCTAGAAGCTAGAAGCCAATGATGTGCTGGGTCAGGCCCTGGCGGTCAAGCCGGCCGCGTACTGCTTTCAGCCTCCAGCTTCCAGCCGCTGCAGGCGCTACAGCGCCTGCAGCTTGGCATAAGCCACCATCAGCCACTTGCTGCCTTCGTCGTCAAAGTTGACCTGGATGCGCGCCTGCGCACCCTGGCCTTCGTAGTTGAGTACCACACCCTCGCCGAACAGGGCGTGCTCTACGCGCTGGCCGAGGGCGAAGCCGGTGTTTTCGGTGGCCTCACTGGCAAACAGGCCGCCCTTGGCCGGGCCAAACGGGCGGGTAACCTGGCTGCCCAGCCGGACTTCCTGAATCAGCTCGCCCGGCACCTCGCGGACAAAGCGCGAGACCTTGTTGAAGGTTTCGCTGCCGTACAGACGGCGGGTTTCTGCCCAGGTGATGACCAGTTGTTGCATCGCCCGGGTGATGCCGACGTAAGCCAGGCGGCGCTCTTCCTCCAGGCGGCCCGGGTCTTCCAGGCTCATCTTGTGCGGGAACAGGCCTTCTTCAACGCCCGCCATAAACACCAGCGGAAACTCCAGACCCTTGGCACTGTGCAGAGTCATCAGCTGCACGCTGTCTTCAAAGCGGTCGGCCTGGGTTTCACCGGCTTCCAGCGAAGCGTGTGCGAGAAACGCCAGCAGCACGTCACCTTCGTCTTCGGCATCGGCCATGTCGTTTTCAAAGCCACGGGCGGCAGACACCAGTTCTTCCAGGTTCTCTACCCGGGCCTGGCCCTTATCGCCCTTCTCCTGCTCGTGAAAACGCAGCAGGCCGCTATGTTCAATGGCGATCTGCGCCTGGCTGTAAAGCGGCAGGCCCTCGGCGCGCTCCGCCATCTCCTCGATCAGCACCATAAAGCCCTGCACCGCATTGGCGGCGCGGCCCGGCAAACCCTTGTTGTCGAGCAGGTCGCAGGCCGCCTGCCACATCGAGACATCCTGCTCACGTGCCTGCTGGCGCAGCAGCTCGAC
>DBHE01000204.1:0-31323 GCA_002296055.1 Pseudomonadaceae bacterium UBA836 | reverse complement strand
AGATACGCCATGGCATTCTTGATTTCGGCCCGTTCAAAAAAGCGCTGACCGCCGTAGATGCGGTAGGGAATGCCGCTGCGCAGCAGCGCCTCTTCCAGCACCCGCGACTGAGCGTTGGAACGGTAAAGAATGGCAATCTCGCTGCGGCTCAGGCCGTCGCGAATGCCCTGCTCAATGCGCTCGACAATAAAGCGCGCCTCATCCTGCTCATTGAAGCCGGCGTACAGGGCAATCGGCTCGCCTTCGTTGCCGTCGGTCCATAGCTCCTTGCCCAAACGCCCGGCGTTGTTGCCGATCAGCGCGTTCGCTGCCTTGAGGATGGTGGCGGTGGAGCGGTAGTTTTGCTCCAGACGGATCATCTCGGCATTCGGATAGTCGGTCTGGAACTGCTGGATGTTCTCGATGCGTGCGCCGCGCCAGCCGTAGATTGACTGGTCGTCGTCGCCCACCACCATCAGGCTGGGCGTGTTACCCGCCAGGTGGCGCAGCCAGGCGTACTGCACCGCGTTGGTGTCCTGAAACTCATCGACCAGAATATGTTTGAAGCGCGCACGGTACTGTTCACGCAGCGCCGGGTTGTCGCGCCAAAGCTCAAGCGAGCGCAGCAGCAGCTCGGCAAAATCGACGGCGCCGGCGCGGTTGCAGGCCTGCTCGTAGGCCTCGTAAATCCGCACCATGGTGGTCATATACAGGTCACCCGCAGGCTGGATGTGCTGCGGACGCAGGCCTTCATCCTTCTGCGAGTTGATCCACCACTGGGCCTGCCGCGGCGCCCACTGGTTGTCGTCCAGCCCCAGCTCACGGATAACCCGCTTGACCAGTCGCTGCTGGTCATCGCTGTCGAGGATCTGAAACTGCTCTACCAAGCCGGCCTCACGCCAGTGCGCGCGCAACAGGCGGTGCGCCAGGCCGTGAAAGGTGCCAACCCACATGCCCTGCGGCGAAATGCCCAGCAGTTGCTCGATCCGCCCGCGCATTTCGTGGGCGGCCTTATTGGTAAAGGTGACCGACAGAATGCTCCAGGGCGAGGCCTGTTCGACCTGCACCAGCCACGCTATGCGGTGCACCAGTACGCGGGTTTTGCCGGAGCCAGCCCCAGCCAGCACCAGTTGCTGACCAACCGAGGCGCTGACCGCCTGACGCTGGGCTTCGTTGAGAGAATTAAGCAGGTGGGAAATATCCATCGCGGCATTCTAGGGAAGCACCGATCACTTCCACAAGCCCTGTGCGAGCGCTCGGCCGTGCAGATACAAGGCGCGATGTGCGGCCAATAGCCGCTCTAGCGCAACGCAGGCAAATGCATAGGGTGGCGCCCGCCCTGCGGGCCACTCCGAATGCATCAGTGTGTTACCGGCAGGCTGCTTGCTGAATTTGAATAGACAATGTCAGCAGCGGCGCTCAAGACCGACTCTCTCACCGAGTCGACCGGGTCACTGGTGGACCTGGCGGTCATGTCAGCCAGCCTGGGCAGAAGGCGCCGGATTCCCGAGATAGAGGCTTGCCAAGGTGTTTTTTGCACATCAGGGACTGTGCCAGGCACGCCCTCTGGTGTAAGGTTGATCAGGCACCCGAGCCGAACCAATAGACACAACAATGACAACAACCAACGTCAACGGACAACGGAGCAGCGCCGCAGCATGAGCGCCAATCCACCGGCCTTCAGCCCTATACCCCGCAACGAATTGCGCCTGCAGCAGATGAACCAGCTGTATGCCCAGTCACGTCTGCCGCAATGGTTGCTGCTGGCCACCGCGGCACTGATCACCCCCCTTGCCTGGGCTCAAAGCTCGCGCGACAGCCTGCTGCTGTGGATTGCCCTGCTCGGCCTGCTGGCGCTGATGCGCCAGGCGCTGGTGCGCCGCTATTGGTTGGCATCCACCCAGGATCGTCTGCAGCGCCGCTGGAGCCGTTACTTCCATCTGGGCAACCTGGCCTCCGGATTGTGCCTGAGCTGGGTGCATATCGGCCTCACGCCGCTCGACAACTTCCCCCTGCAAGCCCTGATGTACAGCATCGCCGGTGGCGTCAGTATCTGCGTGGGTGTGCTCTACGCGCCGCGCTACGCCGCGTTTGCCTCATTTATGTTGCCCGCCTGGCTGCCGCCGGTGGTCTACCTGCTGCTCGACGACGCCCCCAGCAGCCTGATCTGGGCGCAGACCGGCGGCCTGATGTTCTGCTTTATCTTGCTGGCCGCCGCGCTGATCCATCGCACCATGCGCAACGCGCTGATCACCAACCTGCGTAACGAAGCCCTGCTGGGCAATCTCAGCCACGCGCACCAGCGTGCTGAAGAGCTGAACCATCAACTGACCCGCGAGATCAGCCAGCGCCGCCAGGCCGAACAATCACTGCGTGACAGCCACGATGATCTGGAAGAGCGCGTACGCCAGCGTACCGCCGCCCTGGAAAAGGCGACCTACGACCTGCAGGCCAGCGAAGCACAACTGACCCTGGCCATGGAGGCCAGCCAGCTGGGCCTGTGGGACTGGGACCTGAGCACCGACAAGGTCTACCACTCGCGCCTCAATGCACTGTTTGGCATGCCCGACGAATACGTCCCCAGCATGCGCCAGGACCTGCGCCCACTGGTGCACCCGGCCGACGTCACCACGGTACGCAGAACCCTGGTGCGGCATATGAAGAACCAGTCTCAGGCTTACCGCATGGAATACCGCGTGCGCCACAGCAGCGGCCAGTGGCTCTGGGTGGAAGACAGTGGCCGGGCCGTGGAGCGCGCCAGCGACGGACGCGTGCTGCGCATGATCGGCACTCGTCGTGATATCAGCGCTCGCAAGCATCAGGATGAACAGGCGCAGCTGGCCTCAACCGTTTTCGAGGCCACCTCCGAGGGTATTTTCATCCTCAGCCCGACGCTCGACGTGTTGGCAGTCAACCAGGCCTACAGCGTAATCACCGGGCGGGCGCGGGAGGATGCGGTCGGCCGCAACATACTCGATATCAGCGGCAGCGACGACCTGCGTCAGCAGTTTTTGCACCTGCAGCACATGCTCAAAACGCAGGATCGCTGGCAGGGCGAACTGACCGCGCGCCGGCGCAATGGCGAGCCCTTCCCCATCTGGCTGCAACTGGCGGTGGTGCGCAACGCTGGCGGCCAGCAGACCCACTATGTGGGCTTCTTTGCCGACCTGACGACCCACCGTCAGACCGAAGAGCAATTGCAGTACCTGACCAACTACGACCCGCTGACCCAGCTGGCCAACCGCAGCCTGTTTACCGAACGGATGCAGGATGCCATTGCCAGCGCCCGCCAGCACAACCAGACCGTCGCACTGCTGCATATCGACCTGGACCGCTTCAAGCACATCAACGTTACCCTAGGCCACGCCGTCGCCGACGGCTTATTGCAGGAGGTTGCCCGTCGCCTCAGCGCCGGAGTCGACAGCCAGCACACGCTGGCCCGCCTGTCGGCAGACGAGTTTGTGGTCATCGTCGAGCGCGCGGATGACAATCAGCGCCTGGCCGACCTCGCCGGCCGTCTGCTCGAGAGCTTGCGCCAGCCCATGTTGATTGCCGAGCACGAGCTGGTAACAACGGCCTCGATCGGCATCAGCGTGTTCCCCTCGACCGCGCGCGACAGCCTGCTCCTGCTTACCCAGGCCAACCAGGCGATGCAACATGCCAAGCACCTGGGCGGCAACCGGTTGCAGTTTTACACCCGTGAGCTGCGCGCCTACAGCCTTGACCGCCTGCAACTGGAAAACCAGCTGCGCAAGGCGATTGACGAAGGTCAGCTGGTGGTGCACTTCCAGCCCAAACTGCACCTGGCCAGCGACCGCATCAGCAGCGCCGAGGCCTTGGTGCGCTGGCAACACCCGGACAGAGGGCTGGTCATGCCCGGCGACTTCATCACCATCGCCGAGGAAACCGGGCTGATTGTGGCGCTGGGCCAAAAGGTGCTGGATATCGCTTGCGAACAGGCCGCAACCTGGTGCCATCAAGGGCCTCAATCAGTGGCTGTGTCGGTCAACCTGTCGGTCCAGCAACTGCGCCAGGAGGGCTTTGCCGAGCGCGTGCGCCAGACCCTGCAACGCCACAACCTGCCGGCCAGGTTGCTGGAGCTGGAGCTGACCGAAAGCATGCTGGCCGAGCACAGCGATCAGGTGGCTGACAATATTGCTGCGCTGCAGGCGCTGGGCGTCAGCCTGTCGGTTGACGACTTCGGCACCGGCTACTCATCGCTGGCCTATCTCAAGCGCTTCCCGATCAACACCCTGAAGATTGACCGCGCCTTTGTCGCCGAGCTGGACGGCGCTAACGCCGACAACGCCATCGTGCTGGCCATCATCGCCATGGCACACAGCCTGTCGCTCAAGGTGGTCGCAGAAGGGGTTGAGCATGAAGGCCAACTGAACTTCCTCAAAGCCAACGGCTGCGACGAAGTTCAGGGCTACCTCATCAGCAAACCGATTGAGGCCGCGGCCTTTACCCAGCTGCTGGAGCAGAACACCAGCCAGCTGCTCGATCAGGACAGTTGATCAGCGGCGGTCCAGCCAGGCGTGGCCCAGGCGCTCCAACAGACTGTCGGCGGCATCCGGGCCCCAGCTGCCGGCAGGATAGGGCTTGGGCGAGCGATAGACGTTGCCCCAGCCCTCGATGATCGGATCCACCCAGCGCCAGGCAGCCTCGATTTCATCCCGGCGCATGAACAAGGTGGCGTCCCCTTCGATCACATCCAGCAATAAACGCTCGTAGGCATCCCAGCGCCGCCGGGTGAAGGCGGCGGCAAAATCCAGGTTCAGATCCACATTCTGCAAGCCCATGCCACGCCCCGGCGACTTGGCCATCAGTGACAGGCGGATACCTTCATCGGGCTGCAGGCTGATGATCAGGCGGTTGTTCTCGGGGTTGTCGCCGCTGCGCGGAAACAGCCGGTGGGGGACGGGCTTGAACTGAATAACGATTTCCGACTTGCGCTGCGCCATGCACTTGCCGGTGCGCAAGTAGAAGGGCACTCCGGCCCAGCGCCAGTTGTCGACCTCGGTCTTGAGCGCCACATAGGTCTCGGTGTTGCTGTCGTGGTCAACCTTCTTCTCAAAGTAATAGGCAGGCAGTCGCTCACCGGCGTGCTGCCCGGCGGCATACTGACCGCGTACGGTCTGATCCTGCACATCCATACCGGTGATCGGTCGCAAGGCTTCGAGAATCTTCAGCTTTTCGTTACGCACCGCCTCGGGCTCGAAATGCACTGGCGCTTCCATCGCCACCAGGCAAAGCAGCTGCAGCAGATGGTTCTGCACCATATCGCGCATGGCACCGGCCCGGTCGTAGTAATCGCCACGGTTCTCCACGCCGACGCTTTCCAGCACGCTGATCTGCACGTGATCGATGTGCGCGTTGCGCCACAGCGGCTCGAACAGGGCGTTGCCAAAACGCAGTGCCAGCAGGTTCTGCACCGCTTCCTTACCGAGGTAGTGATCGATACGGAACACCCGCGACTCATCGAACACCTTGCCGATGCGGTCGTTGATCTGGTTGGCGGTCTGCAGGCTCTCGCCCAGCGGTTTCTCCAGTACCACCCGAGCGTGCTCGTCGACCAGACCGACCGACGACAGGTGCTGCACGGTGGCCGCAAACAGCGCCGGCATGGTCGCCAGATAGAAAACGCGAACCCGCCCACTACCAGGCGCCAGCACCTTGGTCAGGCGCGGAAAGGCCACCCGCTGGCTAACGTCCAGCGACAGGTAATCCAGTCGCTCGGCAAAGCGCTCCCATTGCGCCGCATCAAAGTCGCGGCGCGCTACATGCTGGCTGACGTGACGTTTGACCAGCTTGCGGTAGCTTTCCAGGCTATGCTCGGCGCGCGCCAGCGCCAGGATGCGGGTGTGCGGATGCAGGTGGCCATCGCGGTGCAGGTAATAGAGCGCTGGCAACAGCTTGCGCATGGCCAGATCGCCAGTACCGCCGAATACCACCATGTCGCAACTGATGCCCGTCTGTGCCACGCCTGCTTCTCCCCTGCCACACGCCGACGTTTTTTGTAGTATAACTACAAGCTATACGCCCGCCGGACTTGCCCCGGATGGATTTGGCAGCGCTGCTGCCGTCACCTGCTGCCGACATCATGCCACTGTGAACATGCTCCAGCACATCGCCGCCAGCCGCGACCTGCTCAGAAAGTCTGAGCTCAAGGTCGCCGACTTCGTGCTGGCGCAAGCGGCGCAGGTGATGCACTCATCAATGGCTGACCTGTCCCAGCAGGTCGGTGTCAGCGAGCCCACCATCGTACGCTTCTGCCGCGCGATTGGCTGCAGCGGATTTCAGGACCTCAAGCTCAAACTGGCTCAGAGCCTGGCTGCCGGTGCCAGCTTCGGACAGTTCTCGATCAGCGAGGACGACAGCGTAGACGCCCTGTCGCACAAGATCTTCGACACCACCCTGGGCACGCTGATGGAGGTGCGCGAGCGCCTTGACGCCGCCGCCATCGAGCAGGCCATCAGCGCCCTGACCCATGCTCGCCGCGTGGAGTTCTACGGCTTTGGCGCCTCCGGCGCAGTGGCCAGCGACGCCCAGCACAAGTTTTTCCGTCTGCTGGTGTCCACTGCGGCCTACTCCGATCCGCATATGCAGGCCATGTCAGCCGTGACGCTGGGCCCCGAGGACGTCGCGGTTGCCATCTCCCAAACGGGACGCACCAAGGACCTGCTGCATTCGGCCAGCCTGGTAGTCGAAACCGGCGCTACGCTGATCAGCCTGTGCCCCAGTCGCACGCCATTGGCCGAGCTGGGCCAGGTGCATATCCCGATTGATGTATCCGAAGACACCGACATCTATACGCCGCTGTCCTCGCGCATCGCCCATCTGGTAGTGATCGATGTGCTGGCCATGGGCATGGCCATGCGCCGCGGCCCGGAGCTGGTCAACCACCTGAAGAGCGTCAAACGCAGCCTGCGCGGCCTGCGCCTGTCCAACAAAAGCCAACGCGGCGAACTGAGCGAGTAAACCCTATGCCTGTCGCCATGGCCCGCCACATTCTGGTCAAAACCGAAGCCGAGGCCGCCGCGCTGAAAAAGCGCATCGCCGCCGGCGAAGCCTTTGACGTGCTGGCCAAAAAACACTCAACCTGCCCGTCAAAGAAGCGCGGCGGCGACTTGGGCGAGGTAAGGCCCGGCCAGATGGTGCGCGCCATTGACCAGATCATCTTCAAAAAGCCGCTGAAAGTGGTGCACGGCCCGGTAAAAAGCCAGTTTGGCTATCACCTGGTGCAGGTCTTCTACCGCGACTGACGAGCGCTGCCCGGCGGGTAATAGATAAGGTTGTGAAACACCACCGGCTCAGCCCCCAGGTTGCGATAGCCGTGTGGCTGGTCAGCGGCAAAACGTACCGCCTGCCCCTCTCCCAGCCGCTGCCAGACACCCTGGACCAGCAGCGCCATCTCACCACGCACCACCATGACATGCTCAACCACCCCTCGGCTGTGCGGCTCTGACAGGCGCTCGTAGCCAGGCAACAATGTCAGCTCGAACAGCTCGAAGCCGTAGCGCGCATCAAAGGGGAACAGCGGGGCAATCAACATCTGATCGGCGGCGGGTCGCTGACGCACCGCATCGGCGCTGCGCACTGTGATGCCGCCCTGCTCGATGGGCGATGGCTCCAGGAAGGTCGACAGCGAGGTATCAAAACCGGCAGCGATCTTCCACAGGGTAGCCACGGTGGGGCTGGATTCACCGCGCTCGATTTGTCCGAGCATGGCCTTGCTGACACCGCACTCGCCGGCGGCGCGATCGAGGCTCCAGCCGCGGTCATTGCGCAGCTGCCGTAGGGTGGCCGCCAGATACTGATTGATTTCCTGCATCACAGGTCCGTTCATCGAAAGGCCGCACAGCATAGCAATTTGCTTTTGTGCGTTATAGCGCACAATGCTAGGATCGGCCACTTGTGCGCTATAGCGCACGACCGCCGATCAAGGAGCGCCACATGCTGAAGGCCTGGTTTAACCCGTCGCACATCGCCGCCGGCTTTATCGCCGTGCTGGTGGGCTACACCAGTTCGGCGGTCATCATCTTTCAGGCCGCCGAGGCCGCTGGCGCATCACCGCAAGAAATAAGCTCCTGGCTGTGGGCGCTGGGCATCGGCATGGCGGTTACCAGCATCGGCCTGTCACTGCGCTTTCGCGCCCCGGTACTGATCGCCTGGAGCACGCCGGGCGGCGCGCTGCTGGCTACCGGCCTGCCCGGCTTCAGTCTTAATGAGGCGATTGGCGTATTTCTGTTCAACGCCGCACTGATCACCCTCTGCGGCCTGCTCGGCTGGTTCGATCGCATCATGCGCCTGGTACCGGCGTCGCTCGCCGGCGCCATGCTGGCGGGTGTGCTGCTGCCATTCGGGCTCAACCTGTTCGGCGCGCTGCAGGAGCAAACCCTGCTGGTCGGGCTGATGCTGGCCTGCTATCTCGCGGGCAAGCTGGTATTCCCGCGCTACGTGATTCCGGTCACCCTGCTGGTTGGCGTGCTGGTGGCGGCGCTGGCCGGGCAGCTGCATCTGGAGCAACTCAACTGGTCACTGGCGCAGCCGATCTGGACTACGCCAGCCCTATCGATTCAAGCGCTGCTCGGCGTCGGCATTCCGCTGTTCATTGTCACCATGGCCTCGCAGAACGTGCCGGGCATGGCGGTTTTGCGCGCCAACGGCTATCAATTGCCGGCCTCACCGCTGATGACCACGACCGGCATCACCGGCCTGCTGCTGGCGCCCTTTGGCGGCTACACCTTCAACCTGGCAGCCATCAGTGCCGCGATCTGCGCCGGCAAAGACGCGGACCCGGACCCAAACCAGCGCTTTCGGGCCAGCGCCTGGGGTGGCTTTTTTTACCTGCTGACGGGTCTGTTCGGCGCCACCGTTGCCAGCCTGTTCGCCGCCTTCCCGCAGGCGCTGGTCATGGCCATTGCCGGACTGGCGCTACTGGGCACCATCGGCAATGCCCTGGCTACCGCCCTGCACGACGACGCACAACGTGAAGCGGCCTTCCTGACCTTTCTGGTGACTGCCTCGGGTCTTGCCCTGTGGGGGATCGGCAGCGCCTTCTGGGGGCTGCTGCTCGGCTTGCTGGTGCTGCGCTTACCGCGCCGCTAACTCGCCGCCCCGGGTCAGATGACGCAGAGAATGATCTGCTTCGGGTCGATGGACAGCGTCACCGGCTTACCGATACCCGGCACAGCCGGGCTGTCCGGCAAGGTGGCAACCACAGATGCACCGCCATCCAGCGCCACCTCCAGTGCCAACTGATCGTCCACCTGCTCACGCCCCGTCACCGTGCCGTGCAGTCCGTTAGGCTGGTCAGAGGCAGACACCAGCCGCACCCAGGGCGCCTTGATCAGCGCAAATAGCTCCATATTTTCACGCAGACCCAGTCGTTCGCTGCTGTTTGCCGTAATCACCGCAGTCAGACGTTGCCCCCCATCAAGGATGAGTTGAACCCTCTGGTTCAGCCCGTCAGGTTGCAGCGTGGCGACCCGTGCATAGAGCTGATTGCGCGCGCTGGTACGCAGCCGCAAGCGGTTCATCACCTGCAGGTAGGGGTCCAGACTGGCATCCTCGCCGAGCCTGGCGAGAAAGGCGGCATGCTCCTGCTGATAACGGCGAAAGGCTGTTACCAACTGCTCTCCAGCTGCGGTCAGGCGAGTGCCACCGCCGCCTCGACCGCCAGCGGCGCGCTCGACCAAGGGTTGCTCGCTGCTGCTGTTCATTGCCTCGACGGCATCCCAGGCGGTCTTGTAGCTCATGCCCGCCGCTTTGGCCGCCTTGCTGATCGAGCCGGTTTCAGCGATGCAGGCCAGCAGCTCGATACGCTCCTGCCCAGCCAGCGGCCGACCTTGATGGGAAAACCAGAACTGTCCTTCGAGCTTCATTGCACACTACCCATTGCCAAGCGCTATATAACGAATAATATAACGGTCATCGCCAATCGATCACCAACCCATTACCAAGGAGCTTGCATGCGCCTGCCGCTGCTGGTCGCCACCCTCACCTGCCTGTGCCTTAGCCCCGCGGTATTGGCTGAGGACGTGCAGGTCGCTGTGGCCGCCAATTTCACCGCCCCGATGCAGGACATCGCCCAGGCCTTTGAGCAAGACACCGGCCATCGCGTGGTGGCGGCCTTCGGCTCGACCGGCCAGCTATACGCCCAAATCAGCCACGGCGCGCCCTTTGAGGTCTTTCTGGCTGCCGACGACACCACGCCCGCCCGGATCGAACGCGACGGGCTGGCGGTCAGCGGCTCGCGCTTTACCTACGCCACCGGTGCGCTGGCGCTGTGGTCAGCTGACGCGCGCCTGATCAGCGACGGCGAGCAACTGCTGCGCAGTGGAGACTTCCAGCATCTGGCCATCGCCAACCCTAAAACCGCGCCCTATGGCCTTGCCGCCACACAGGTTATGCAGGCGCTGAGTCTGACTGACGCGTTAACGCCCAAGCTGGTTGAAGGCCAGAGTATCGGCCAGACCTACCAGTTTGTCGCCAGCGGCAACGCCGCGCTCGGCTTCGTCGCACTCTCGCAGGTCTCGCGCGATGGCGAGATCACCAGCGGTTCCGCTTGGCAGGTGCCGGCAGCCTTGTACGAGCCGATTCATCAGGATGCCGTGCTGCTGAGCAAAGGCGCCAACAACGCCGCCGCCACGGCCCTGCTCGACTACCTCAGGGGCGAGCGCGCCGCCGCCATCATCAGCCGTTACGGCTACGGGCACTGAGCATGCACCTGCCGCTGGACAGCAACGATCTGGCCGCCATCTGGCTGACCCTCGAACTGGCGTCGCTGACCACACTGGTTTTGCTGCTGCTCGGTACGCCGCTGGCCTGGTGGCTGGCACATACCCGCTCGCGCCTTAAAGGACCGATCAGTGCAGTCATCGCGCTGCCATTGGTGTTGCCGCCCACGGTGCTGGGCTTTTACCTGCTGGTTGCACTGGGGCCGAACGGGCCCATTGGCGCGCTGACCGAGCAACTCGGCTTGGGCACCCTGGCTTTCAGCTTCAGCGGGCTGGTGATCGGCTCGGTCTGTTACTCCCTGCCCTTTGTCGTGCAACCCATTCAAAACGCCTTTGAGGCCATCGGCAGACGACCGCTTGAGGTCGCCGCGACCCTGGGCGCCAGCCCGCTGGACCGCTTCTTCACCGTGGCGCTGCCACTGGCCCGCCCCGGCATCATCACCGCCAGCGTGCTGGGCTTTGCCCACACGCTGGGCGAGTTTGGCGTAGTACTGATGATTGGCGGCAACATCCCTGAGCAAACACGGGTGGTGTCGGTGCAGATCTTCAACCACGTCGAGGCGATGGATTACGCCAGCGCTCACTGGCTGAGCGGCGGCGTGCTGATCTGCTCTTTCCTGATCCTGCTGCTGCTCAATCGGCGCGGGCATTGGCGGGTGATGCCGGGGAGCGGGCAATGATTCGCCTGCAGCTGCAACAACAGCGTGGCGACTTCGCCCTTAGCCTGGACCTGAGCCTGCCCGGCAGCGGTGTCAGCGCCATCATCGGCCCCTCCGGTGCCGGCAAGACTACGCTGCTGCGCTGTATCGCCGGCTTGGAGCGCGCCAGCCAAGGGCTGATCGAGGTCAACGGCACCCGCTGGCAGGACAGTGCCAGCGGGCTCTGGCTCCCTCCCCACCAACGCCGCCTGGGCTATGTGTTTCAGGAGGCCAGCCTGTTTGCTCACCTCAACGTGCAGGGCAATCTGGACTATGGCCGGCGACGCAACGCCAAAGCCGCCAGCGCGCAGCAGCGCGAGCAGATCATCGGCTTGCTCGGGATTGAACACTTACTGCAGCGCGATACCGCCGCACTGTCCGGTGGCGAGCGCCAGCGCGTCGGCATTGCCCGCGCGTTACTCAGCGACCCGCAACTCCTGCTGATGGACGAGCCGCTCACCGCTCTGGACCCGCAGCGCAAAGCTGACATCCTGCCGTATCTGGAACGCCTGCACCGAGAGCTGTCGATCCCGATTCTGTATGTCAGCCACTCGGCAGACGAGGTGGCGCGCCTGGCCGATCACCTGCTGTTACTAGAGCAGGGCCAAGTGCGTGCCAGTGGGCCGTTGCAGACCCTGCTGCCGCGCCTGGACTTGCCGATGGCTTACAGCGACGACGCGCGCAGCCTGTTGCAAGGCCACGTCAGCGCCTGGGACGAAACCTATCAGTTACTGACCTTGACCCTCGACGACAGCGCCCTGCAACTGCGTATCCCCCATCCAGCCCTACCGATAGGCCAGCCGGTGCGGGTTGCGGTGCAAGCCAGGGATGTCAGCCTGACACTGCAGCAGCCGCAGCAAAGCAGCGTGCTCAACCTGCTGCCTGCACGCATCGAGGCAATTGAACCGGCCGAACAGCCGGCCCAAGCGCTGATCCGGCTGGATCTGCAGGGCAGCCCACTGCTGGCAAGGGTGACGCGCTACTCCGTCGAGCAGCTGGGGCTGCAGCCTGGTCAGCCGCTATGGGCGCAGATCAAGGGCGTAGCGCTGAACTGATCAACCTGGCTGATTGAGAATGGCATCCAGCAGGCCGGGGAAACGGGCATCCAGATCGGCACGGCGCAGGCTGTTCATGTGGGTAGTGCCCACGCTTTGGGTGCAAACCAGCCCGGCATCACGCATCACGCGGAAATGGTGAGACATGCTGGATTTCGGTCGACCGCCGTCCAGCTCGCCGCAGCTCGCCTCACCCACCTCGGCCAACCGGCGCACGATTTCCAGACGCACCGGGTCACTCAGCGCGTAGAGCACACGTTCGAGCAGCAGCTCATTGGCAGGGGGATGTTTGAAGGGTCGCATGCCGCTGATCATACACAGGGGTTTACTTGTGATCCATAGTTCCAATATTATCGAACTATTGAATCAACCCGCTCAGCTGCCGGAGGTTATCCATGTCAGCGCTGTTTCAACCCTTCTCCCTCAAAGACATCACCCTGCGTAACCGCATTGCCGTGCCACCCATGTGCCAATACTCCGCCACCGACGGCGTGGTCAACGACTGGCACGTGGCCAACTACACCGGCCAGGCTCGCGGCGGCGCCGGTCTGGTGATTGTCGAAGCCACCGCAGTGGCACCGGAGGGTCGCATTACCCCCGCTTGCGCCGGTTTGTGGAATGACGCCCAGGCTGAGGCATTCATCCCGGTGGTACGCGGCATCAAGGCCCACGGCGCGGTGCCCGGTATCCAGATTGCCCACGCCGGCCGCAAGGCCAGTGCCAACCGCCCGTGGGAAGGTGACGATCACATCCCCAATGAGGCCGCCAACGGCTGGCAGACCATCGCCCCCTCCGCCATTCCCTTCGGCGCGCATCTGCCGAAAGTGCCGGAGGCCATGACCCTGCAGGATATCGAGCGGGTCAAGGCAGACTTTGTTGCCGCCGCACGCCGGGCGCTGGCCGTTGGCTTTGAATGGCTGGAGCTGCACTTTGCTCACGGCTATCTGGCCCAGAGCTTCTTCTCACCCCACGCCAACCAGCGCACCGATGCCTACGGCGGCAATGCCGACAACCGTGGTCGTTTTCTGCGCGAAACCCTGGCAGCCGTGCGTGAGGTGTGGCCGGAGCACCTGCCGCTGACCATTCGCTTTGGCGTCATCGAGTTCGACGGCAACGACGAGCAGACCATGACCGACGCCATCGACCTGACCCGCCAATTCAAGGCCGGCGGTATGGACATGATGAGCGTGAGCATGGGTTTCAACACACCGACCGCGAAGATTCCGTGGGCACCGGCCTTTATGGGCCCGATAGCCAAACGCGTGCGTGATGAAGCCGGCGTGCCGGTGTCATCGGCCTGGGGCTTTGGCGAGCCACACATCGCCGAACAGGCGGTGCAGGACGGTCAGCTGGATCTGGTGATGGTCGGCAAGGCGCATCTGGCCAACCCGCACTGGGCCTACCACGCCGCCCGTGAACTCAAGGTCGAGCGCCCGTCCTGGGTCATGCCCGCGCCCTACGCCCATTGGCTGGAACGTTACTGATCCAACCCCCTTGCGCGCGCCGCCCAGGCGCGCTGCAATGGCAGGCACCAGTCACGCAGAAGGGATGGGGCACCATGCAGGACGACAGCTATTACTACCAACCCGCACAGGGCCACGGGCTGGCCCATGACCCGTTCAACGCCATCGTCGGACCCAGACCAATCGGCTGGATCGCCAGTCGCAGCGCGGGCGGCGTCCTCAACCTGGCGCCCTACAGCTTCTTCAACGCCTTCAACTACACCCCGCCGATCATCGGTTTTGCCAGCATTGGCCACAAGGACAGCCTGAGCAACATCGAGCAGACCGGCGAGTTTGTCTGGAACCTGGCAACGCTGCCGCTGGCTGAGGCGATGAATCAGAGCTGCGCGGCGGTAGGGCCGGAGGTAGACGAGTTTGCACTGGCAGGCCTGACGCCGGCAGCATCACGGCTGATTGATGTGCCCAGGGTGGCCGAAAGCCCGGTAGCCTTCGAATGTCGCAAAACGCAGATTATCCAGCTGCAGAGCGCAGCGGGTGAGACGGTGAATACCTGGCTGGTACTGGGAGAAGTGGTCGGTGTGCATATTGACCGTCGCCTGCTGGTCGACGGCGTTTACGACACCGCCGCCGCACAGCCAATTCTGCGCGGCGGCGGGCCGGCGGATTACTTCCGCATCGAGGCCGATGCCCTGTTTCGCATGACGCGGCCTGCCTAGGCAGACCGGCAACACGCGGTTAGAACGACAAGGTACCGGATACCACCACAGTGCGCGGCGCACCTACGGTCAGGTAACCTGCGCCCGGATAACCGCCGGCCGAGGCCCAGTAGTCACGGTTGGCAACGTTCTCGACCCGTGCACGCAGCGTCATTTCCTGTGCGTCGTTGATCAGGAAGCTGTAGCGCGCACCCAGGTCAAAGCGCGTCCAGGACGGAATCTCACGGGTATTGGCAGCGTCGATATACTGCTCGCCGGTGTAGATGATCCGGCCATCCAGCGCGAGGCCGTCCACGCCCGGCACAAGGTAATCCAGCCCCAGATTGGCCTGCACCTCGGGTGCACCGATACCTTCATTGCCCTCCAGCTCGGTGTCCAGCAGGCTGATGCCGCCGAGCACCGTCAGGTCGTTGGTGGCCTGACCGAAGGCATTGAACTCAACGCCGCGATAACGCTGTTTGCCGACCACGCCGTAGGTGTTGCTGGCGTCCACGCCGGCCACTGGCTTGCGACTCTGGAACACACCCAGGCTACCGCCCAAACGGCCACCATCGTACTTCACGCCCAGCTCAGCCTGACGGGTAACGTAGGGCTCCAGCGCTTCGCCACCGTTGGTAACCGGGGCGCCGCCAGAGGTGTTTGGTGCAACATCACCCTTGACCAGGCCTTCGATGTAATTGGCGTAGGCAGACACCTCAGGGGTGACGCGATAGACCACGCCAGCGATTGGCGTAAGCGCATCGTCATCGTAAGAGGCGGTACGCGAGCCATCGGCGTAGGCGTAGTCGTATGTGGCGATGTTCTGCTGACGCGCCCCCAGGGTGACCAGCAGGCGGTCATCCATGAAACCCAGGGTATCGGCGATGGCGTAGCTGCTGGTGCGGGTACGCGAGGTAACTTCTGGATCACTGAGCGAGCCGGCGCCGGCTGCCGTTGCGGCGGGCTGCGCGCTGTCGAACGGGTTGTTGATATTGCCCAGCACCTCGCGGGTAGAGAAGCTGGATGCACCCCACGCATTCGCAGACTTCATCTCGTAAGTCGAGGCCGAGGTGGTCAACTGATGGCTGACCGGGCCGGTATCAAAACTGAACCGCAGCCCCATGTCGCCGGTGACTACCTCGTCTTCGCGCACGTTGTAGAAGCGGTAGGCGTTGGTGTCGCCCGCAGTATTGATCACTGTCGGGTTGGCAAAGTTGCCCTCTTCCTCGCTGGTGCGCAGGCCGCCGGCCAGCCAGCAGGTCACATAGTCGTTGAAATCGTATTCGGCACGCAGGCTGCCAAAGGTGTCCTCGGCGTTGGAGTAGGTCCAGCTCTGCGCCACGCTTTTATCGGCGTCGGGTGCTGAAGGCACCGGCACGCCAGCGCCAATGGTGATGTTCGGCTGGCCACCGTCTACCTCGTGGTTCTGGTAACCCAGATCAGCGGAAATACGCAGGCGATCGCCGCGATAGTCGGCGCCCAGCGCCAGCAGCGACAGCTCACCCGACTCGCCATCCACCGCAGTATCGCCATCGCGGCGCGCCATATTCAGGCGCAAACCGATGCGATCATCGGCGAACCGGCGGGCAAAATCACCGGCGGTGTAGTACTGACCGCCCGAGCGAACACCGGCGGTCACCTCGTTCAGCGGCTCGTTGGTCGCGCGCTTGGGCACAATGTTGATCGCCCCGCCCAGACCACTACCGCCCGGCGCAGCGCCGTTGAGGAAGGCGTTGGCGCCACGCAGCACCTCAACCCGCTCGACAAATTCGGTGCCCATGTACTGCCGCGGCAGCAGGCCGTACAGGCCGTTGTAGGAAATGTCGTCAGAGTAAATCGGCAGGCCGCGCACCATGTAAACCTGCTGGAAGTTGCCAAACCCGCGCGCCACGCGCACTGCCGGGTCATTCAGCAGCACCTCGCCAATGCTGGCGGCCTGCTGGTCCTGAATCAGGGTTTGGGTATAGCTGGTGGCGGTGAACGGGGTTTCCATGTAGTCCTGGTTACCCAGGATGCCAATCCGTGAGCCAGCTGCCACCTGTCCGCCAGCATAGGCCGGCGGCAGCCCTTCGGCGGACGCATCGGCGCTGGTCGTAACGGTCAGCGATGGCAGCTCAACAACCTCGGCAGCCGCCTCATCGCCTTGCTGCGCCTGCGCCAGGCCTGCGTAAAACAGCGAGGACAAAGCGAGAGAAAATGCAGAGCGTTTGAAAGGAAGAGAATGCATTATTAGCCTCGGCATGCTGGCCCTGCCTAGCACCATGCGCCGACCAGCTATATTCGAATGAAATTGCAGTGCATTCTCATTATAGATTCTGTCTGGCCTGGACGATACCCCATCAAACACCGTCCTGCCTTCCTGTGGCCGGCAGGACGACAGGCTTACCCGCGTCAGGCGCCGCGCAATGCCCTAGCCCAGCACGCCGGCCACCAGCAGCAGGGGTGCGCCCGCCAACGGCAACCAAAGCGCCAACCGTGGCTGGTAAGGCAGCAGGAACAACAGACTGATGCCACCGAGCGAGAGCATGCCCAACCAGCCGACCGGCGCCATGGCCGGCGGCCAGATTTGCCAGGCGACCAGCAGCGACAGCGCCAGCAACAGCCAGCCCAGCGGTCGGCAGATACGCTGCCAGCCGGGCTTGAGGCCGCTGGCCAGCTGTTTCCAGTGGCGGTCCATGGCCAGGCACAGGCCCAGCATGCCAGCGTAGGCCAATACCAGGCCCAAAAAGAACAGCACCACACTCATGACTGGGCTCCTGCCGGCTCGGGCCGAGGTTTGGCGGGCTTGGGCGCCTTGCGCGGTGCGGCGCGCTCAGCCGCAGCCGGCTGACGCGCCACGCGCCAGCTGGCCCATAGCAGCAGGACGCCGCAGGCCGCCGACGTAGCATCCACTGACAGGCGCAGCACGTCAGCCGCCGACGCCGACAGCGCCCGATCCAGCAACGGCAGGGTCAACAGCAAGAGACCAGCCGCCGCCAGTTGCTCAATCCAGGCCCGCGCAGGCGTGCGCACGCGGGCGTGCAGCAGCGCCAACAGCCAACTGCCGAAGAACACCCGCTGCTCCCACTCGCTGCGTTCAGCCAGCTCAACCGGCAGCAGCCGATTGGCCCACAGCATGGCCACGCAAGCGACCATCAGACCAGCTACGACGGTGGTATTTATCCAATCGGCCTGGCGCAGCCAGGTCGCACTGACCTTGGCCTGACGACGGCGTTTGACCGTGTACAGCACCAGGCCGCTGGCGATCATCGCGCAGCTGATCAGGCCACAGATAAAGTACAGCCAGCGCATCGGGTAACCACCGAATTGGGCAAAATGCAGACCGGCCATAACCTTTTGCGTCAGCAGCGTCGGCCGGCTCGGATCGGAGACACGGGTGACCTCACCGGTATTCGCATTGAAGGCCATCGACTCACCCTTGGTCAGCTCGATACGGCTGCCCAGCATCGGGCGCACTTCCACCTGAGCGTTGGCACGATCGGGGTTGCTGACCGAGACAGATGACAGCATGCCCGCACCGTAGTGCGCTTCGCCCAGCGCGATAAAGCTGGCCAACGGCAGCATCTGTGCCGGCGGCGCCTCGACCGTGCGCGGCGCGCGGCCCTCGCCTCGCGCAGGCGCCTCACCACGGGTTGCTTGCTCCACATGCTCGCCCTGCCCGCTGCGCTCACCACGCTCGGCCATCTGGGTACGCTCACCGCGCTCCGCTTGACCCTGCCCTTGTTGTCCCTGCTGCGGTTGATGCTGCTCCGCACCCGGGCGCAAGTCGCGGAACATCGCCTGGCGATCACCGTTGTAGAGCGCGTCGCTGGCCGCTGGCATATAGATCAGGAAGAAAATCACCAGGCCGGTGTAGGTAATCATCAGATGAAACGGCAGCAACAGCACGGCGCTGGCGTTGTGGCCATCCAGCCAGCTGCGCTGGCCTTTGCCTGGGCGGAAGGTGAAAAAGTCCTTGAAGATCTTCTTGTGGATGATGATGCCGCTGATGATCGCCACCAGCATGGCCATGGCCGCCAGCCCCACGATCCAGACACCCAGGTCACGGCCCATGTGCAGGGTGTAATGGAAGCGGAAGAAGAAACTGCCGCCCGCGGTGTCACGTGGCTCGACCAGCTCGCCAGTGGACGCATCCAGGTAGGTGCGCTCACCACGCCGCTGCTCCCCAGCGGACACACTGAGATCCGGCCCCCGCTCGCTCGGTAGGCCAATATTCCAGGCGCTGGCGCCGGCGTGGTTGGCGCGCAGCCAGTCTTCGGCCACCTGCACTGCCTCGGCCTGAGTCTGGCCGGTGACACGCAGCTCCGGCTGCATCCACCAGTTCAGCTCCTTGTCGAACACCGCCAGGGTGCCGGTCAGGAAGATCGCAAACAGCACCCAGCCCAGCACCAGCCCGGCCCAGGTGTGCAGCTCCGACATGGACTGCGTCAACGACGGTTGCTTGGCCATCAGGCAGCCCCTCCAAACCAGTTCGGCCCAAAGCCGATCAGCGCCAGCGGTACCAGCGCCAACAGACTCAGCAGGCCGCGACGCAGCGGCACGGCGTACACCCACAGCACGTAGCAGGTGTAGAGCGCGAAGGACAACAGGGTTGCGCTGATGGCCGCATCGATACGCTCGAAGGGCAGCAGCCGTGCCAGCGCCGCAGTGGTGTAGTAGGTCAGGGCGTAACCGCCAAACACCGCCAGCAGTATGCGTGTCAGCGTGGCCGGCCAGATCGGCGCTGTGGCGCTGGGAGCCTTGGGCATGGTGTTCTCACTCAATAGGCGCAGAGAATCCCCCAGCAGACGCAAGGTCGCCGAGGGTGTCGGAATCATGGGAATGCTAGTCATTCCCATCTTCCAGTAAAGCGCTTTTACAATCTATACAGCCCACCGGGCGGCAGGCTGTTGACAGCGCGGCCTACGCCGGCCCCGCTAGAGATACAGCAGCGTGCGCAGGGTCGGGTCACTGTTGCCATCAAGCAAGGCACGCAGGCGCTCGGCATTCAGCGCCAACCCGGAGCCCAGCAAGGGCGCCGCCAGCGCTGGCACATGCGCGCCAGCGGCCGCTTCACGCAGCAGGCAGGCGTTCAGGCGCGCCGCGGGGGCCGAATCAAAACCGCCGACCGTCAGCTCCCGCTCGGGGTGCACAATGCCCGCCCACAGCGACATCTGCAGGGTCTGGTTAAGCAAGCCCGGACGGCCGTTGAACGGCGCCAGCGCTTCCAGTTCGGCGAAACTGGCCGGCCCCTCCGCCAGGCGGGTCAGAAACGGCGCAAACACTGCCGCCTGGGCCTGCACCGGACCAATCGGGGTATCCAGCTGCATGCCACCCGGCGCCGGCGCCCCCGGCAGCAGACGCCAGCGCCCGGCACGCAGCAGTGCCATGTGCTGCTGCGCACTGGGCGCGGCGGCCGGTTGCATGAACAGGTCATAGCGCTGCGGCTGGTTGCGCGCCAGATCCTTCAACGTCTCGCGCAGCACCAGATCCGGCACCCGCGTAGCAACCTCGCCGGCCTGCGCCGGTAGCGACACCGCGTCGATATTCTCCAGAGGGGTAGCGCTGCCCTGCCACTGCAGCCCCACGCCAGCCAGTAACGCATGCACCTCGCCAAAGGCCAGCGGCTCGAAGGTCGGATTCATGTACTCATGTTCGATGTAACCCGGACGCTCCTTGAGCAGGTTATCCAGGGTTTGCGAGGCGTGCGGGTGCAGCTGGAAAAAGCCCGCCTTGGCGTCGCGCATGGCGCACAGCAGCTGCAACCCCTGCTTGACTGGCTCAGGGCTGCCGGCGCAGGCGCGGAACACCGCGTGAAAGGCTCTGAAGGCGGCGCCACCCGGTTCACTCATGTACTGCAGCGCCGCTACCCCGCCCGGCGCCAGCTGACGCCCCACAAAGGCGGCTATCGCCTCACGCACCGAGGCCGGCACCCAGGACAGCACACCGTGACTGACGATGACGTCAAAGGGGCCATCCAGGCCGTCGACAGTGCGAATGTCAGCGCAATGAAACTGCACATTGGTCAAACCCGCTGCCTTGGCCCGCGCCTCGGCGGTGGCAATGTGGTGCGGATTAAGGTCGATGCCGGTAAAGCGCATGTCCGGGTTGGCCGCCGCCATCAGGCTGACATTAAAACCCTGCCCGCAGCCCAGTTCGCACCAGCTGCCGCGCTGCGCCGGCTGGCGGCCAATGGCACTGAGCACCGCCGCCAGCCAACCGGGCGACTGCTCCGGGTGGTAGACCGGCGGGTAGTCGTGATCAATCAGATAGTCAGCAGTGCTCATGGTCGTCCTCACAAAAAACAAAAAGCCGCCCGGGGTAAGCGGGCGGCTGATCACACCAGATAAACGGCCGCGCCGCGGCCGCTATCAGCTCAGGATCAGAAGCTCTTGGTCAGCCCCACGTAGAAGGCACGACCCGGCTCGTTGAACGTCTCGGAACCATCGCTGGTACGCTTGATTTCCTTGTTAAACAGGTTGCTTATACCTGCCGACATCAGCGCGGCCTGGGTAATGTCCCACTTGGCGTTGAAGTTGACCAGCGTGTAGGGATCACGGGTGGTCAGGGCGTCGCCGGTGGCATCAACGTTGGTGCTCAGGGTTGTCTCAATGGTCGGGATCTCACCGTAGTGGGTAGCCGACAGGGTCAGCAGCAGATCACGATGGGCCTGCCAGTCCAGACCGGCGTTGATGGTGTAGTCAGGCACCAGGCTCAGCGGGTTGCCGGTCTGCTTGTTTTCCGACTCGGTCATCACGGTGAAGTTGGTGTTAAAGGCAAAGACGTCCATAAAGGGCGTGTAGAAGTTACCTTCAAAACCGGCTACCACCGCTTCCGGCACGTTATTCCACTCAAACACCGAGCCGCCGGTGGACGGATCCACCTCGCCGTCTACCACATCAGCGGCGATACGGTCCTTATAGTCGTTGTGGAAGTAAGTCAGGCTGAAGGCCAGGCCGGAGGCACCGTTGTAGGCAAAACCCAGCTCCTTGTTCAGCGAGGTTTCGGCGTCCAGGTTGTTGTTGCCGCGGATACGGCAAGGGCCACTGAAACCGTCCGGGCAACCCATACCCATGGTGTTGTAGTAGTAGTCAGGGTTCAGCTGGAACAGGTTGGGCGCCTTGAAGGCTTGCGCCACACCGGCTTTCATCGACCACTCGTCGGTAAAGTCGTAGGTCGCGTTCAGGCTCGGCGAGGTGGCCGAACCAAACTTGTCGCTGTGATCCTGGCGAATGCCGGGGGTCAGGGTCAGCTTCTCGGTAGCCAGGATATTGGCCTCGACATAGACGCCGTAGAGGTCCTGGGTTTTGGAGTCGTCGGTCTGGAACTCGTCACGGGTGGCGCCATTGGTCAGCACGTTGGCCGGGATGCTCTGGTCGATCTCTTCGCCACGGTATTCCACACCAGCGGTGTAGGTCGTCGCTTTGCCAAACAGGCGGCCAAAGATGTCCCACTCACTTTTGGCAGACAGCGCGTCGTAGCTGGTTTCCAGCCATGCCACATCGTCGTTGGTACCATCACCGTCGGTATCGGCGCAGAGGGTCAGGGTGCCTTCGCCACCACCCGAGGTGCCGGCACAGAGCGCGTTGTTCTCGGTGCTCTCCAGCTGCACGTAGGTTTCGGATTGGCCGAAGTCGTACTCACCGTGGTGGGTAACGGCAAACACCTTACGGATATCGCGACGGGTCTCTTCACCAATCGGATCGTAAACACCGCCCACGTCCTCGGTCACACCGCCGCCAAAGCCTGTCTCGCCAGCGTACTCGTTGGTCTGCTTGGAGTAGGTGAAATCGAAGTCCAGGGAGTGACGATCGTTCAGCTCCCAGCTCAGCAGCAGACCGGCGTCCTTGTTGACCACGCCTTCGCTACCAGCGGCTTCGCCATCATTGATCTGCGGATCATCCGGATCGGTTTTGTTGATGTTGCCGTAGGCGCGGGCGCTCAGTGAGTCAGTCAGCGGGCCAGCCACTGTCAGGTTGGCGCGCTGGGTCATGCCCTCGTCGTCACTTTCCGGTACGTCAAAGTGCACGCTGGCCACTGCTGTGGGCTCGGACAGTTGCTTCTTAGTGATGATGTTGACCACACCACCGGCGGCGCCGGAACCGTAACGGGCGGCTGCCGGGCCACGGATAACTTCGATGCGCTCAACCAGCTCAGCCGGTACCCAGTTGGAGTCACCGCGGGTATCACGCTCACCCTGACGGCCCATGCGGGCAGCGTTACGGGAGGTGACCGGGCGGCCGTCGATGAGGATCAGCACGTTTTCCGGGCCCATGCCACGGATGTCGATCTGACGCTGGTTGCCACGCTGGCCGGAAGCGCTGTTGCCGGTCAGGTTGACACCCGGTTGCTTGCGGATGATTTCGGACAGGTCGTTGACGACCGGCTGCTTGGCCAGATCATCTGCGGTGATGGTCGACACACCCAGCGACTGCTTGCCTTGCTCTTCTGCGGTGATCACGATGGTGTTGAGTTCAACCACCTCGCTCTCTGCCGCAGGCTGCTCGGCAGCCGTTTGCGCCATGGCGTAACCGCCATGAAGTCCGAACAGAGCAGACGAGACTGCCAATGCGATTTTGCTTCTGGATGCTTTCATTCGCTTACCTGATCTCCGATTAGGCTGATCGCGACAGGCCGGCAAAAGACAAGATTGCCGCTAGGCTGAGGAGCCGGGCGTGTCGCGGACCGCTTGCGCGCGTAATAGTTCCCTGACGGGTCCTGAAATCCGTGACAAATGCTAATCATTGTCATTTAAGAGTAAAGATCATTTACAAACTATACAGGTTGCCGGCAGCGCGCAAGGCCCGCAGAGGGCCTATTCAAGCGGCGTTGCGACGGCCTGGCAGGGCAATAAAGGTGCAAAGGGAAAGGGAAAGCGACTTTACAAAACCCGCGCCGGGTAGGTTACGCGGCGGCCAGCCGAATCCAGATTTGCAGGCCGGGGTGACCGTTGAGCGCCCAGATATCGCCACCCTGCAGACGAATCTGCCGCTCGGCGATGGTCAGGCCCAAGCCAAAGCCGCCGTCGCCCGGCCGGGCACTGTTGAGTCGCGAAAAGGGCCGGAAGATCTGCTCCAGTTGAGCCTCCTCGACCCCGGGCCCCTGATCAGACAGGCAGATCAGCCAGTTACCGCCCTCGCGCTGCGCCCGGATACGCACCTGCCCGTCTGGCGGCGAATGCCGGATGGCATTGCGCAGCACATTTTCCAGCGCCTGACTCAGGCCATTGAGGTGGCCTTGCACTCGACAGTCGGCGGGCAGCTCCGCGCGGATACGGCTTGAGGCCCAGCCCGACTCGAACAAGGCGTCCTCGCGCAGCACCTCCCAAAGTGCGTTCAGATCGACTGCCTCCAAGGGTAACTGACCTGGCTGACTATCCAGCCAAGCGACCTCCAGAGTGCCATCAAGCAACTCCTGCATACGGCCAACCTCGTGCTCCAGTCGCTCGCGCAGTTCACTTTGGCTGAGGTCGCTTTCACCCGCCACGCGCAGGCGGCTGAGCGGCGTGCGCAGTTCATGGGAGACATCGCGCAACAACTGGCGCTGTTGCCCGATGGAGTCGCGCAAGCGGCGAGTCAGGTAATCCAGCGAACGGCCCAGCTCACCCATTTCATCGCGGCGCCCGGCCAGCTCGGCGGGCAGCAGGGTTTCCAGCGGGTTGGCACGCATGGCGTTGGCCTGCCGACGCAAACGCTCCAGCGGCGAGATCAACAGCATGTACAGCAGCGCGCAGAACAGCATGGAGAGCAGCGCCGGCATCAGATACAGCACCAGCGCGTTGAGCAGCGGGCGCATGGCCCAGGGCGTCAGGGCTTTGGGTAAGCGCAGTACCAGCGACTCTTCGCGCCCGGCCATGGGCACGTAAATCACCTGACGGCCGCCGCCCCGCATGCTCATCGGCGAGGTATAGCTGCGCAGGAAAGTCAGCATGTTGCGCTGTTTCTCGCTTAGCGGCTGACCCGGCAGTGCCTGCAGGGCGCTATCCACCACGACCAGAATCTCGGGTGACAGGTCCGCGTGTTCGTCTCGCCAGACGTTCAGGGCGTCCATCCCCTGATCCAGCGCGCTGGCAGCATCGGCGGCATAGCCGCGCAGCTCACTCAGGGTCGATTCGGGCAGGTGCGCCAGATACCGATCCACCCGCTGGGCCATGTAGTCGGTCACCGCAATCATGCACAAACAAAAACCGGCAACCAGCAACACCATGCGCCAGTAGAGCGAGCGATAACCCGGCATCAAGGCTGCTCCCGGCTCAGCAGATAGCCATGCCCCCAGACCGATTCCAGGCGCAGGATATCGACTCCGGCCTGGCTCAATTTGCGACGCAGGTTGCTGATGTGCATGTCCAGCACCCGGTCATGACGAGTAAAGCCGCGGTGCAACACCTGCTGATAGAGAAAGGCTTTGCTCTGCACCTCGCCCACGTGCGCATGCAACACTTCCAGCAAGCGATACTCGGTCGGCGTGAAGGTGACGGAAATATCGCCATAGCGCAGCCGCGAGGCTTTTTCATCAAACCGCAGTTCGGCGTCATCCACCGCAGGCTGGGCTACCCCCTGACCACGCTCGTAGCTGATACGCCGCAAGATAGCGTTGACGCGTACCTCCAGCTCGCGGCTGCTGAAAGGTTTGGGCAGGTAATCATCGGCGCCGCGATCAAAGCCGGTCACCCGGCTTTCCTCATCCCCCAGGGCCGACATCATCAGCACCGGCGTGCCGCCCATGCGGCGCAGCCGGCTGAGCAGCTCCATGCCGCCAAGGCCCGGCAGCATGACGTCCAGCAGAATCAGGTCAAACTCGCCACTGCCAGCCTGCGCCAGGCCCTGCTGGCCGTCTGTAGCCAACACCACCTCGTGCCCGCAGCTGCCAAGCGACTGCTGCAGGTGCTCACCCAGCACCGGGTCATCTTCTACCGCCAATATGCGCGCTTGAAATACCTGCACAGGCCACACCAAGAATGAGAACCATAAACGCCCGCAAACATACTGCATCCACCAGCGCCCGGCAAACGCCTCCGGTCGCCGGTGCCTGTCACCCGCGCCGCCAAGCCGCTACAATGCGCGCCCACTTCTTAGCTGTTAACTCCAGGATTGTCCGTGATCTCCACCGCCAACATCACCATGCAGTTTGGTCCCAAGCCGCTGTTTGAAAACGTCTCCGTCAAATTCGGCAATGGCAACCGCTACGGCCTGATCGGCGCCAACGGCTGCGGCAAATCCACCTTTATGAAGATTTTGGGCGGCGAACTGGAGCCCTCTGGTGGTCAGGTGATGCTGGAGCAGAACGTGCGCCTGGGTAAGCTGCGCCAGAACCAGTTTGCCTACGAAGCCTTCAGCGTGATCGACACCGTGATCATGGGTCACGAGGAGCTGTGGAAGGTCAAGGCTGAGCGTGACCGTATCTACTCGCTGACGGAAATGAGCGAAGAAGATGGGATGAAAGTCGGCGAACTGGAAGGCGAATTCGCCGAAATGGACGGCTACACCGCCGAATCCCGCGCCGGCGAGCTGCTGCTCGGCCTGGGTATTCCGCTGGAACAGCACTTCGGCCCGATGAGCGAAGTCGCCCCCGGCTGGAAGCTGCGCGTATTGTTGGCCCAGGCGCTGTTCTCCGATCCGGACGTGCTGCTGCTGGACGAGCCCACCAACCACCTGGATATCAACACCATCCGCTGGCTGGAAAGCATCCTCACGGCGCGCACCAGCACCATGATCATCATCTCCCACGACCGCCACTTCCTGAACGCGGTCTGCACCCACATGGCTGACCTGGATTACGGCGAACTGCGCCTGTTCCCCGGCAACTACGACGAGTACATGACCGCAGCCACCCAAGCGCGCGAGCGTCTGCTGTCGGATAACGCCAAGAAAAAAGCCCAGATTGCCGAGCTGCAAACCTTTGTCAGCCGCTTCTCGGCCAACGCCTCCAAGGCCAAGCAGGCGACCAGCCGCGCCAAGCAGATCGACAAGATCCAGCTCGAAGAGGTCAAACCCTCCAGCCGCGTCAGCCCCTTCATTCGCTTTGAGCAGTTCAAGAAGCTGCATCGTCAGGCGGTGACCTTGCAGAACGTCAGCCAGGGCTTTGACGGCGAAACCCTGTTCAAGGGTCTGAACCTGCAGATCGAAGCCGGCGAGCGCGTCGCCATCATCGGCCCCAACGGCATCGGTAAAACCACCCTTTTGCGGACGATGGTCGGCGAAATGGCGCCGATCAGCGGCGAAGTTAAATGGGCCGAAAGTGCCGACATCGGCTACTTCGCGCAGGATCACGCCGACGACTTCAAAGACGACTGCACCCTGTTCGAGTGGATGGCGCAGTGGACCCAGGGCGGTGAACAGCTGGTGCGCGGCACCCTTGGCCGCATGCTGTTCTCCAACGACGAGATCGGCAAATCGGTGAAGGTGATCTCCGGTGGAGAGCAAGGCCGCATGCTGTTCGGCAAGCTGATCCTCGGCAAGTCCAACGTCATGCTGATGGACGAGCCGACCAACCACCTCGACATGGAGTCGATTGAAGCGCTCAACCTGGCGCTGGAGAACTACCCGGGCACGCTGGTCTTCGTCAGCCACGACCGCGAGTTCGTCAGCTCCCTGGCCACCCGCATCATCGAGCTTTCCGAAGACGGCGTGACCGACTTCTCCGGCAGCTACGACGACTACCTGCGCAGCCAGGGCGTGCTGGTCTGACGTCATAGGCAAGCACTGACTTCGCTCGCCCTGGCCGGCCAGGCCAGGCGAGCGCTCAAGGGTGCATCTGCGGCGTAACCCCGCTCGCCAATAGAGCCACTCCGGGCTGCACAGCGCGCCTTGCAGCCGCAGACCTGTGCCCTCGCACAGGGCACCTGGAATACACCGTGCTTCGCTGACGGCGGCCGCGCCCCCACCAATAGCCTCCGCGATCTTCGCCCCAACCAGACGCTGGCCTTTTTCTTTTTTGTTATGTTATAACCAAAAATAAAACCCCCTCTGCCACACCAGACAGGCGCGTCCGCCGCTGCTGCCTGCGCCACTGTCTGCAATCAGGAAACATCGCCATGACCTATCAAAACAAAGCCGCCCACAGCGGCCTGCTCGCGCTCGCGTTGCTGGGGAGCAACGCCTGGGCCGATACCACCAGCGGCAACGCCACCGCGCTACCCACCATGGTGGTTACCGCCACCACCACCGAGCGCAGCACCGCCGATGCACCCGCCAGCGTCAGCGTGGTGGCCGGCGAAGAGCTACGCAAGCGCCCGGTGAACGATCTGGCCGATGCGGTGCGCAACACGGTCGGCGTTGACCTGTCAGACCTGGGCCTGGGCCGCCGCGGCGTGTCCATTCGCGGTATGGACTCCGAGCACACGTTGATGCTTATCGACGGCCAGCGCATCAACGCTTCTGCCTCGGGTATCGCCCATTCCGACTTTGAACTGGGCTGGGTGCCGACCGAAGCCATTGAGCGGGTCGAGATCGTCCGCGGGCCGATGTCCTCGCTGTACGGCTCCGAAGCCCTTGGCGGTGTGGTCAACGTGATCACCCGCGCCGCCACCGATGAGTGGCAGGGCTCGATCAGCAGCAACGCCACCTTCACCGACAGCAGCCTGGACGGCGACGAGCGCAAGACCGGTTTCTACCTGGGCGGCCCGCTGGTCGACGGCAAACTGGGGCTCAACCTGTGGGGCGAATTCCGCCAGCGCGACGCCCTGCGCGACGCCGCCAACCCGGACCTTAGCCAGCTGGATGAGCAGGATGCGCGCACCGGCCACGTCGGCCTGAGCTGGACCCCGCTGGACAACCAGCGCATCGACCTGTCGGTGGACGCCGGCAACGAAGAGCAGGACGGCGACCGCAGCTCCACTGCCAGCCCGCTGTACCAAACCCACTACGACATCGACCGCCGGCGCTACTCGCTGTCGCACAACGGCGACTGGGGCTGGGGCGACAGTCAGGTGCGGTTATATCGATCCGAGCTGGATCGCCGCGCCTATCGCAGCGATGGCGGCGACGCCAGCGGCCCCAACTATTTCACCGATACCGTGCTCGATGGCCGCATCGGCCTGCCGCTGGGCGAGCACCACCTGCTGACCCTGGGCGCAGAAACCCGCCGTGAAGAACTGGAAGACCCGACCGTTACCTTCGACGGCCAGGCCGAACAGGTCCACTACGCCGCCTTTGCTCAGGATGAAATCTGGTTCAACGAGCAGTGGGAGCTGGTACTGGGCACGCGCTTTGACCGCCACGAGGACTTTGGCTGGGAGACCAGCCCGCGCGCCTACCTGATGTTCCACCCCAGCGATGCCCTGACCCTGCGCGCCGGTGTCGGCCATGGCTTCAAGGCGCCGACGCTGAAGCAGCTGTCGCCGGAGTATGAATCGCGCGCGGCCATGGGCGGGCGCGGCATCATTCGCGGCAACCCCGAGCTGGAGCCGGAAACCAACCAGTCCTTCGAGCTGGGCGCCGAGCTGGACAAAGGCCGCTGGATGGTCGCCGCCACCCTATTCCGCAACGACGTCGACAACCTGATCGAAACCATCCGCCTGCCTACCTGCGACGTGCCCGGCCGGGTCTGCCTAGAGTACGACAACATCGCCGAGGCGCGCATGCAGGGGCTGGAGCTAAGTGCTCGCATCACCCTGCTCGACCCACTGAGCCTGAGCGCCAACTACACCTATCTGGACGCCGAAAACCGAGTGACCGACGAGCGCCTGGCTGACCGCTCCCGCCACCGCGCCAACGCCAGCGTCAACTGGGATCTGACCCCGGCGCTTGGCACCCGCCTGCAGGCTGAGTACCACAGCTCCCAGTACCGCTCGGCAACTGAACCGGATAGCCCCAGCTACACCCTGGTCAACTGGTATCTGGACTACGCCGTGACCCGCAACCTGAGCCTGCACACCGGCATCGAGAACATCGGTGACGAGCGGCTGGCCAATGATGACCCGGACGAGTACGACCGCGTTGATAGCGGCCGCCGCTACTTCGCCGGCCTGACGGTCAGCTTCTGATGCGCGGCCGCACTCTCCTGCGTAGCAGCCTCTGCGCCCTGCTCTGGCTGCTCGCCGGGGCGGTGCAGGCGCATGGCGCCCACGTGCTGGTGCTGCACAACAACTTTGTCTCCAGCGAGAAATTTCAGCTGCTGCAGCGCCTGGCCACAGACAACGACGCGCACCTGCAGCACCTGAACGTCGAGCAAGCCGACGACGACGCTGTGCAGCAGGCCATTGGCGCCAGCATGCTGATCGTGCTGGATGTGCCGCGACCCAGTGACCGCGCACAGGTCAGCGCGGCCATCAGCCAGCTCGACATCACGCAGCCAACGCTGACCATCGGCGGTGGCCGGCCACTCTGGGAGCACCTGCCCCCCAGCCTGGCCGGCCCGCTGGTGGCGCTCTACGCCGCGGGTGGCGAGGCCAACTTTGCGCGCTTTTTTGCCCTGGCCACGGCAATCCAGCAAGGCGGCGAGATCTCACCCGAGCTGTTTGCGCCACCCGAAGCACTGCCGGCCACCGGCTTCTACCACCCGCAGGCGCCGCAGTTGTTCAGCACACTGGCCGACTATCTCGCCTGGGCAGATCAGCGCCAGAGCGCTGCCAAGGGCCGCATCGCCTTTCTGATTCACTCAGGCATGGTCAGCGACATGCTGACCCGCGAGCTGGATGAGCTGATCAAGCGCAGCGAGGCCGCTGGCCTGCAGCCCGTGATGTTCTGGTTTGACGGCAACGCCGAGGGCGGCCTGAGCGCGTTGTTTGCCGGCCAGCCGATTGATGCGCTGGTCAACCTCACCCACATGCAGAACGGCTCAGCACGCAGCGCCGACTTTCTAGCCCTCGACGTGCCGGTGATCCAGACCCTGCGCTTTCGTGAAGGCGAGGCGGCCGACTGGCCTGATGCGGTCAGCGGTGTGGCCGCGCGCACCACGGCGGTGTTTCTCGCCGGGCCGGAAGGCTGGGGCGTGAGTGATCCGCTGGTGCTGTCAGCCACCACCGACGGTGTGGATGACCTGCTGCCCGCGCAGGCCGATGCCCTGATCACCAAGCTGCAACGGCTGGTTGCCCTGCGCCACACGCCCGCCGGCGACAAACAGCTGGCCCTACTGTTCTGGAATTACCCCGCCGGAGAAAAGAATCTGGCCGCCTCCAACCTGAACGTGCCGCGCAGTATCGTCTCGATCCAGCAGGCGCTGCTGGCCGAGGGGTATCAGGTGGGTGAGCCGGTCAGCGAGCAGCAGGTTATCGACAACGCCCAGCGCCTGCTCGGCGCCTTGTACGGCAGCGTCACGCCCGAGCAGTTGCTGACCGAGGGGCTGGCCGTCAGCTATCCGGTCGTCGAGTATCAGCAGTGGCTGGACGGCCTGCCCGCCAAGCGGCAAAGCGCGCTGGCCGCACAAGGCCCGCCCGGGCAGCACCCGGCGGTGCGTGAAATCAATGGCGAGCCGGCGTTTATCCTGCCGGCCTGGCAGCTCGGTCACCTGTTACTGATGCCGCAGATGCCGCGTGGCGGCGAACCCGGCAACTATCACAGCAGCGACAGCACGCCCGATCACCGCTATCTGGCCGCCTACCGCTTCCTGCAGACGCGGGCCGGCACGGATGCGCTGATCCACTTGGGCACCCACGGCACCCAGGAGTGGCTACCGGGCAAGGACCGGGGCCGGCCGCCGATGACTATCCCTGGCTGGCGGCTGGCGATTTGCCGATCTTCTACCCCTATATTCAGGACAACGTCGGCGAAGCC
>DBHE01000114.1 GCA_002296055.1 Pseudomonadaceae bacterium UBA836 | reverse complement strand
TGACGACTCATCCCGTTTCACTGATGCTTAATGCACGCTTGGTGCCAGCTTTTCGATAAATATCGGAAATGGCCCGTTTTTCAGCCAGTTGCGGGCAGTGCAGGCATTGCTGCCTGGCTAATTCCCGCCTTGAGCTCCGCCACTTTCGCCCTGATTTGGGGCGGCCGCCCCGTGATGCACCGGGTTCAGTCGCATTGCCCCTGCAGCGTGGCCAGCACCCGGCGGCTGCCGGCATGCTCACGGTGTTCCCCGAGGTAGAGGCCTTGCCAGGTGCCGACTGCGAGTCGGCCCGCAGTCACCGGCAAGGTCAATTGCACACCCAGCAGGCTCGATTTGATATGCGCGGTCATATCATCCGGACCTTCATAGGTGTGCTTGAAGTAGGGTGCGTCGTCCGGCACCGCGCGACGAAAGAACGCCTCGAAGTCACCGCGCACCAGCGGGTCAGCGTTCTCGTTGACGGTCAGCGATGCTGAGGTGTGCTGCAGCCACAGGTGCAGCAGGCCAACGCGCACGTCCGTCAGCTCTGGCAGCGCGCGCAAAATCTCGTCATCAACAAGGTGAAAGCCGCGCGCGCGGGGTTTGAGGCGAATCTCTTTCTGCAACCACATACTGCGTTCACCTCTTGCTGGCAGCTATCACAAGTCCTGAGCACGCTGGGTCTGCTCAGCCAGACGCAGGGTTTCATGTTCTTCCATGGCCAGCAGGTCCTGCATCAGCTCACGCCCACCCGCCGTCTCTGCCCGGCCCTGCAGATAACGATACAGGTCCAGTGCGTCGTTGTGCAGGTCGAATACCAGCGCGCACAGAGCATCGTGATCCAGCCCGGCCAAGCGCTGGCCTGCGTCCAGCGTGCGCATACGCGGGTTGTCGGTGAAATGGTCGTACACCCAGCTGTCCAGCACCTTGATGTCGGCCTGCTGCTCAAAGCGCAGCACCATCTGTTGCATCCGCCGCTCGTGCTCCGCCAGGTACTGCAGCAACGCACGCATGCGCTCCCCGGTCTGGCTGTCAGCTGCCCCAGCCTCCAGGCTGCTGGCCAACTGGCCATGCAGTTGCTGTGTCCACTCGATCAAATCGCGATAGGTTTCTGCTTTCATCAAGCCTCCTGTTACAACCCTTTGTACTGCGCGGGTCTGCGTGTTTGTCTATCTGCCTCGCGCTACTTGATCAGCATCCAGGCAGCCATACCGACCATCATCAGATTCTCGGTCAGCGAAATGAAACCCAGCGGTACGTTGCTGTCGCCCCCGACGCAGGCGCATTTGAGCTCACGACGGTCGACATACACGGCCTTGAAAACGGAGACTGCGCCGATTACCCCGATCAGCAGTGCGACCGGGATGGCCAGCCACAGCAATGCGCCCGCAATCATCAGAATGCCGGCCAAGGCCTCACCAAAGGGATAGAGATAGGCATAGCGCACCCAACGCTGCGCCAGCAGGTCGTAGCCGAGAAACATGTTGGAGAAGCTTTCCAGGTCACGCAGCTTGAGAATCGCCAGCACGCACATCGAGATAGCGACAAACCACTCTAGAGTGCGCACGGTAAATACCGTGCCCAAGGCGGCCCAGCTGACCGCCAAGGCCATCAGCGCAGTGCAGGCGAAGACCGCGATTACTGGCTGATAGGTGACCTCATCCGGTTCCTTGACCGACTTGCCAAAGTAGCGTCGCAGCTCGTCGTAGCCGCCGATGCGCTGGCCGTCGATAAAGCTCTGAGGCGTGGTGTCCACATTGTATTCGCGCTGAAATGCGTCGGTTTCCTCCCGGCTGGTCAAATGCCGGTCGTCCACCGTGAAGCCCTCGCGTTTGAGCAGGTCGAGGGACTTCAACCCAAAGGGGCAGAGGTGGTTTTTCATCACCATACGGTAGAGTGTCGCGTCGCGCGATTGATTCGTCATCGGGTCACTCCGGCTGTCTGGTTTGCGTCGTTGTGGCAGGCCCGGCGCCGTTCGGCACTGCGGCGGGTAACACTGCCGCCATGTCCTTGCGACCGCGCTACTGGCGGCGAGGTTCCAACCGGCATCGCAGCACTGGCGGCTAGAACATCAGCCGCACACCCGCCACAGCAAACCAGCCGTCCCGATCCTCACCCTCGTCTGCGGCAAAGTCTGCGGTGCGCCCAAAGGCTCGCTCGTAGTGCACGCCAACGTAGGGCACGATGGCGCGATCAACCAGGTCGTAGCTCAGTCGCAACCCCGCCTCCAAGCCGCTAAGGCCGCGGCCGACGCCCACCGCCTCGTCGTCGGACAACGCGGCATCCAGTTCCAGCTCGGGGGTCAGGTGCAGGCGATTGGTCAGCAGCAGCTCGTATTCCAGCGCGAGATCCAGCGACAGATCGCCGTGCTCGCTCAGGTAGAGATTACTGTCCATCTCCAGCCAGTAGGGCAGCAGACCATTCAGGCCGACAAAGGCGTACTGGCGGTTCTCTCCATCCGGGGTATCAAAGCGCAGCCCAGCGCGCAGATCGATAAAGTCGCTGATCGGGGTTTGCAGCGCGAGGCGGTTGTCGAGTGTCTCCCAGCTGTCGTGGTCAAAGCTGTATTCGGCCTCGCTGAGCCAAAGCGCTTTCAATTCGTCGGTACCCCACCAGGCTTCGGTGCTCCAGTATCCAAGCTCCTCGCCGCTGTCGCCATAACGGTATTCCAGCGCGTCGGCCTGCAGGCCATAGAAATAGCCGTGGTGCATGGAGTGACGCATCTGCTCGGCGCCTGCCGACGCCGAGGCCATCAGCAACAACGGGATCATCAAGCGCTTCATGAGTCATCTCCTTCAGGGCCGCCTTCAACAATGACGGTACGGAACATCCCCGCCGCAGCGTGATAGGACAGGTGGCAGTGGAAGGCCCACTTACCCGGCGCGTCGACCTCGGTCTCCATGTAAACAGTGGTGCCGGGCGCCACGCTGATCACGTGCTTGACCGGGTTCCACTGGTCAGCCCCCACGTCGAGGATCGACCACATGCCGTGTAGGTGCATGGGGTGGGTCATCATGGTTTCGTTGACGAATTTGAAGCGCACCCGCTCGCCGTACTGCAGGCGAATTGGTTCGGCGTCCGACTCCTTGATGCCGTTGATCGACCAGATGTAGCGCTCCATATTGCCGGTCAGCCGCAACTCGATCTCGCGGGTGGGTTCGCGGTCTTCATACAAGGGCTTTTGGGCGCGCAGATCGGCATAGGACAGGAAGCGCCCGTCGTTATAGGCCTGGGGAATGAGACCGCTGCCTTGGGCGTAGAAGGGATCAGCGGGCAGTGCAGCGGCCTCGCCATGGTTCATGCTGCCGTGATCCATACCGGCCATATCACCGTGGTTCATGCCGCTGTGATCCATACCAGCCATATCGCCGTGGTTCATGCTACCGTGATCCATACCGGCCATATCGCCGTGGTTCATGCCGCTGTGATCCATACCAGCCATATCGCCGTGGTTCATGTCGCCATGATCCATACCCGCATGCGCCATGCCCATATCGGCCATGGTCAGCAACGGTGCAGGGCGCAGCGCCGGAATCTCACCTTGCATGCCCTCACGCGGCGCCAGGGTGCCGCGGGCAAAACCCGAGCGGCCCATGGATTCGGCGAACAGGGTGTAGGCGCGGTCTTCCTTCGGCTGAACGATCACGTCATAGGTTTCGGCAACGCCGATGCGCAGCTCATCCACCGTGACCGGCTGCACGTTATTGCCGTCGGCCTGCACCACGGTCAT
>DBHE01000196.1 GCA_002296055.1 Pseudomonadaceae bacterium UBA836 | reverse complement strand
ATGACCGGCAACCACCCGGAAAACCCGACGCTGGATCTGCCGTGCCGCACGGTGTTCGAGGCTGGCCAGCGCAAGGTCGACGTCGTTGGCCCGCTGCTGGAAGAGGAATCCATCCGCGTCCACGAAGACTTCTGGAAAGACTGATTCAAGGGGCTGCTGGCGCCTCGCCCTGAGCCGCCCGCAACGCAGCCCACCATCTCCCCCTGACCGTCGCCCGTCCGCAGGCCCTGCACCTGCGGCGACGGCCAGCCTTTGTCGAGAGCACGCCTGTGACCCTCTGGAAACGCAGTATTCAATGGCAACTGATCATCAGCATGGGGGCGGCCCTGGGGCTCACCACCCTGATCGTTGTGCTGATCTATTCCTCCGTGTTGCGCCAGATCACCGAGCGCTATCTGGTTCAACAGGCCTTGCCTGCGCAGGTCAGCGCCATCCGCAATGACCTGGAGCGCACCCTCGCCGCGCCCATATCAGCGACTGAAGCCATTGCCGGTAACAGCCTGGTACAGGACTGGCTGGCCTACGGTGAGAACCCCATTCGCATGAGTGCCTTTGCGCGCTATCTGGACGGCGTAAAGCAGCAGCAAAACGCGCTGACCACCACCCTGGCGGTACTGGAGAGCGGCAACTACTACTCCGAGCAGGGTCAGATGCGCGTACTGAGCCGTGACAACCCGAGCGACGGCTGGTTTTACAGCCTGGTCGACGGCGATGCGGACCAGGTGGCTTCCATCGACACCGACAAGGCCTCCGGGCTGCCGACCTTGTTTATCAACCAGCGCATCAGCCTCGACGGTAAAACCCTGGGTGTGGCCGGCTTGGGCTACAGCCTGCAAAGCCTGTCCGAGTTGATTGGCGGCTTCCAGTTTGGCGAGCGCGGGGTGATCTTCCTGATCGGCGCCGATCAGCAGGTCAAGGTGCACCCCAACGCCAGCTTCAACGACAACCGCAGCCTGAGCGAACTGACCAGTGCTGAGGCCGCCAGCGCACTGACGTCGGGCGGCAGCGGGCCGGTGCATTATCAGCGCAATGACGAACCCTGGTTGGCCAGCGCGCAGCCACTGCAACGGCTCGGCCTGACACTGGTGAGCCTGGTGCCAGAGGACGAAATATACGCCGACGCCCGCGCCGCGCTGCTGCGCACCAGCCTGATCGCCGGCGCCGTTGGCCTGATCGCACTCGCCCTGATGGCGCTGCTGGTGCGCGGTCTGGTGCAGCCGCTGCGCCGTGTCTCGCAGGCTCTTGGTGCGATCTCCGCCGGCGGCGGCGATCTGAACGCCCGATTGGACGACAACCGTCAGGACGAGCTGGGCGATCTGGCCCGCGGCTTCAATGCCTTTGTTGCCAGCCAACGTCAGTTGATCAGCGAAGTGCTGGATACCAGTCGCCGGCTGGGCAGTGCAGTTACCCAGGTATCCAAGGTGATCGACAACACCGCCGAGCGCGCCGGCCGTCAGCACGAAATGACCGATCTGGTCGCCACCGCTGCCCACGAGCTTGGTCTGACCGTGCAGGAAATTGCCCGCAACGCCAGCAACGCTGCGATCAGCTCCAGTGCCGCGCATGCCGAAGCAGGGGAAGGTCGCGCCGTGGTGGGCCGCTCGGTGGAGGCGATTGAACGGATGTCCGCCGATATCGGCCGCGCCGCCGACTCGGTCACCGACCTGGCCGAGCAGGTGACGTCTATCGACCGCGTGCTGACGGTGATTCGCAGTGTCTCCGAGCAGACCAACCTGCTGGCCCTCAACGCCGCCATCGAGGCGGCGCGGGCGGGTGAATCCGGGCGCGGCTTTGCTGTGGTGGCCGATGAGGTGCGCACCCTGGCCAGCCGCACCCAGGACTCGACCGATGAGATTCAGCAGATGATCGAGTCACTCAAGCGCGGCGCTGAACAGGCCGTCGACGCCATGCGTGCCGGGCAGACTGCGACCGTCAGCGGTGTGGAGGCAAGCCGCGCGGCGGGTGAGTCGCTGCAGACCATCGCCGGGCAGGTGGAGCAAATCAGCGACATCAACCACCAGGTCGCCACCGCCACCGAAGAGCAGTCCAGCGTGACCGAAGAGGTAACCCGCAACGCCCAGGGCATCGCCGACCTGGCCCACGCCACGGCTGACGAGGTGCGCGCCTGCCAGGCCGACTGCCAGGCCCTGGCCCAACTGGCCGACAACCTGCGCCGGCAGATGGAGCGGTTTCAGCTCTGAGCTGGCGCTGTCTGGCGGCGGCAGGCGGGCGGACGGCTAGAAGGCTCTAGTGACCGCCCTCGTCGCGCATCATGCCGAGGATCTGTTGCTCCATCGGTGCGTACTGCGGATGCGAGCGCAGGGCCTCGCGGGTGGCGATGCTGCCGTCGGCCTTGAACGGTGGCTCAAGCAGGCTGCGCACCCGACCCGGGTGTCGTGACATGAAGACGATGCGGTCACCAAGCAGCAGGCCTTCCTCAACGTCGTGGGTGACCATGACCACTGTCATGCGCTCCTTGCGCACCACATCCAGCAGCAGCTCCTGCATCTGCCAGCGGGTTTCCGCGTCCAGCGCGCCGAAGGGCTCGTCCATCAGCAAAACCTTGGGCGCGTTGGCCAGAGCACGGGCCAACGCTACGCGCTGACGCATGCCGCCTGACAACTCATGCGGATAGGCGTCGGCGAAGCGTCGCAAACCGACCCGGTCGATAAAGTAATCGACCGTGCCCTCACGCAGTGCCAGTGTGTCGCCGTTGATCTTCAGACCGTACGCGACATTCTCGCGCACCGTCAGCCAGGGAAACGAGGTATAGCCTTGAAAGACCATGCCGCGGTCCCGGTGCGGCCCGCGCACCGGCTCCCCGCCCAGGGTGATTTCGCCGCTGGTTGGTCGCTCCAGGCCGGCCATCATGCGCAGCACAGTAGACTTTCCACAGCCGGATGGGCCCAGCAGAATGCAGACCTGATGCGCCTCCACATCAAAGCTCACCCGGTCTACCGCAAGCACATCCCGCCCCCGGTCGCTAAACGATTTGCTCAGCTCACTGACCCGCAGCGCCTGCCGGACGGTCAAGGGCAGAGCATCAAGTGCCGCGTTCATGGCTGTTCGACCTGCAGCACCGAACGTAGCGGCTGCAGGTTCACCCCACTGGTCCAGTCATGCATGGCGTCCACCTGGCCAAACTTCTGCCACCAGCTGTTGGTGGTGTTCCAGTGCTCGACAATCTGACCGTTCTGCATGCCCAGCGGCAGCTCACCCTCGACTACACCCATAAAGCGGCCAGCCTGCTCCCGATCAAACACCATGATGCCACCCTTGAGAATCTGGCCATCGGAGCCGATGACCATTTCAACATCATCTACAGAGAACTGAATGGCATCAGCGATGATCTTGTTGCCTTCTTCCGGATTTGCCTTCCACCACTCCACAGCCTTGAAGTAGGCGTCCATGGCCATTGCCGCGGCTTCCGGGCGTTCATCGAGGAAGGCTTCGCTCATATACATGCCGTCGCCCAGCAGCGCGGTGCTAATCCACTTGTCCTCACTTGAGGTCGCCATCACGCGGGAGCCGGGCATGTTTTCCAGCACCTGGCTGCCGAAGGGCTCCCAGAATTCGGCGGCGCTGACGGTGCCGCCCAGCATGGCCCCTGCGGCCTCGTCCATGATCACGTTGACGAATTCCACGTCGTTGATGCCGACGCCGTTTTCCTCCAACCAGATGCCCATGAAGATCTGCGTCAGGCCGCCTTCCAGCACGGCAACCTTTTTACCTTTCAACTCGCTCGGCGATGAAATCGACGGCGCGAGAATGATCTTGTCGGTGCCGTAAGACGGGTTGGTATAGGTCACCAGCCGCACCGGCACGTTCTTGTCGACCGCGATGGGGCCGTACTCAACCGTGCTGGAGGTTACGTCCAGCTGCCCTGCACTCATCAGCGCAAAGCTCTCGTACGGGTCTTCAATGATGCTGATCTGCAGGTCCAGATCCGGCACCAGGTTCTTCTCCTTGGCGATATACCAGAAGGCATAGCCAGGCCACGAGAACAGCGACACATTGACCTTTTCGACTGCCTGCGCCACACCTGCTGCGCCCAGTAGCGCAGCCCCCAGCACACACCCTTTGAACGCGTTACTCCAGTTGCTCAACTGCATGTTGTCTCTCCCCATGGTTAACCGCGCCCGGCATTGCCAGCAGGCATGCCGGGCTCACACTTGCTCGCTACTAACGCCGTCTCAGGTAGGGAAACCACCACCAGTGCAGCGCCCGAAAGCCCAGATCGCACAGCAAACCCAATACGCCGATGACGACGATCCCTGCCATGATTTCGTCCACATGCACAAAGCGCCGGGCGCGCATCATCATGGCGCCGATGCCGTCGGTGGCGGCGACAATTTCGGCAATCACCAGATAGGTCCAGCTCACTGCCATCATCTGCCGACAGGTATCGACAATGCCTGGCAGTGCCGAGCGAACGACTACCGTCCAGAGCACGATGCGCTTTGAGCCGCCGAGGGTCTTCGAGGTCTCGATAAAGTCCTGCGGCACCTGGCTGGTGACGTCGCTGACCAGCGTGATCAGAAACCAGATCACCCCGAGGATCAGCAAGGCGATCTTCTGTTCATCGCCGGTGCCCAGCCACATCAGCAGCAGGGGTATGAAGGCGGGAGCGGGCAAGTAGCGAAAGGCCGACACCAGCGGATTGAAGAAGGCCGCCACCGGGGCAAAGCTGCCCATCAAGACACCCAGCGGGATGGCAATCAGCGCAGCCAGCGCAAAGCTGATGCCGATCCGCGTCAGGCTGCTCCAGACATCGCTGATAAAGCCGCGCTCAAAGAACAGCTCGCGCAGTGCTTCGAGCACCTGCAGCGGCCCCGGAAATAACGGGCTGACTGTGCCGCCCCAGCTTGCCGCCCAATGCCAGCCGAGCAGCAGCAGACACCAGGCGGCGATGCCGAGCACCAGCTTCATGCTGGGCGCGACCGGCTGCTTGAAATCGAACAGGTCACCAAAGCGCATCAGCCACTGGCCCATAAACACCTCTCAGAACGCCGTCAGGAAGGACAGCGCGTTGACCCCAACGGCATCGCCGTTGCGCACTGTCTCGCGTACGTCGGCTGTGCCGTAGTCTTCTGCCAGCACGCGCTCGACGCGCAAGCGGTGGAAGCATTTCACTTGCCCCCAGAAGCTCAGCAGTTGCGGGCAATCGTCGCCGTAGAGCTCCTTGTGGTAGGCCGGCAGACGGTGCCAGGCCACGGTCGGCCGGGTGTGGTGTGCGTTGTGATAGGAAAAGTTCAGCGCCAGCAGGTTGAGCCACGGCCAGCGGCTGGAAATCAGGTTGCTGTAGGTATTGGCTTCCTCGTATTCCCGGTTGCCCTTGTAAGGCGCCGCCTGCCCCTTGGCGTCCAGCGTGTAGACGATTTCGTAGTTGTGCTGGAAGGAATCCATAAAACGCAGGAAGGTGAGAAACAGCAGGTAGGCAACCCCATAGCCAAGTGCGGCCAGCGGTGCCAGATACAGCACTACGGCGAACAGCGTGGCGCGCACCAGCGTGACGCGAATCACCCGGCTGCGCTGATCGCGCTTGCTCTCCATGCAAAACGGGGCTGTGATCAACATGGCGTGCATCAGCAGCTCCACCGCCGGGATATAGGCCCATTCCAGCGCCCGCACCAGCTTGTGTGTGCGTGGGTGACTGAGCAGCCAGGCGCGGTAGTCGAAGCTCAGTGGCTCGCAGTTATCGACGTGATGACGCATATGCTTGTAGCGCACATCTTCGTAGGTGCCATAGTTGGAGCCGGTTACCACGTTCAACCAGCGCCCCAACCGGGTGTTGTGCTCAACTTTGCGGAAGATCGCGTTGTGCCCGCAGTCGTGCAGCAGGTAGGCCGCGATGATCATGCCATGGGCAACTGCCAGCACCCCGAGCGGCCAGCTCCACCAGGTGGCAACCCACATGGCGTACCAACCGCCCAGGTAAGTCAGCAGGATATAGGCGATGGCCAGCATATTGGGCAGCATGCCCTGCTCGTCGCGCCAGATGGTTTTTGCGGCAGACATCAGTTCACTCCTCGGTTGTAGCGGCGGCAGGCTGGCCGTCTCGCCAGCGCGCAAATTGATCTTGCTGGCGGTTACCGATCCAGCTGTTCATCTGCCACAGGTCAGCTACTGGCTGATGGGTAAAGGGCAGGGTGTGCAGGTAGCCATCAGGGCCAAACTCGGGGGTCATGGTGGTGCGCTGATAGCCGCGCCGCGCCTGCGAAGCCCAGATCGCCTGCCAGCAGCGCTCGTGCGAGGCCAGCGCCTCGGCGTATTCAGGCGCCGCCGGGTGGGGTACCTGCGGGCCCTGGTCATAACCCACGCGAGCGTGAATGTGGTGGGCGCGCTCGGCCACTTCGAGAATGGTTTCCCACTCACTGTCCATCAGCCTTTCGCAGACCACCACCCAATGGCTGAAGTCGCAGGTGATGCGTAGCTCGGGCAGCGCGCGCAGTACGTCACGGGTTACCCAGGGGTTGAAGAAGGAGCGGCCGCGGTGGGTTTCAAAAGAGCAGACCACGCCCAGTCGGTCAGCCAGCGCCTGCGCCTGCCCAAAGAAGTCGATCTGCACATCCAGCGGCCAGGCGTCGCAGCCGCCCATCACGTTGAAGAACGCCGGCTCCAGCGGCAGGCTGCGCTGAATCTTGTGCTCCAGCGATTGCAGATGCTCCTGCGGTGTGGCGTGGCGATCCGGCACGTAGCTGCCGGTCGTGCAGATTTCAGCGATGTAGCGCAGGCCGTGTCGCCGCAGAACTTGTGCCAGCTCGTCGCGCTGGTCATCATGCTCGGGAGCAGGCGCTTCAATGCCGGTAAAGTTGGCTGCCGAGGCTAGCAGGGCGGCATCCTCGAATGAGCCGGTGTGGCCCCAAAGGGTCTTGAACAAATCGCATTGCATGCTGCTTCTCCGCTCGTATCATTAGCTGAGCAGGACAAAGCAAGCGCCATGCCATATAGGTGCAAAGTTGCATATGTTGCTGATTTACATGCTCATCGGCATGTAAATCGCGCAGGTGGTCCAGCGCCCGACTGCGCCTGACTGGTGCAGAGGGGTGAAAGACGCCCCATGATGAGCAGAGCGAAACAACGGATGAGCAGGAAATACAGTGACACCCAGCGCGCGCTGGCCAGCCGCGCCATTTTGGACATGGACGCGTTTTGGGCAGAAACCTTTGCCGGCACGGGCACCAGCGATCTCAATTACTGCGACCTCTTTACGCACCTGTGGCTGATGCGCGAGCAACCCCCGCAGCCAAAGACCGAGCTGTACCCCATGATGCCCAATATCAGTCGCCGCACGGCCGTCAAATATGTGCAGCACGGTATAGAACACGGCATGCTGCAGGAGCAGCCCTGCGAGAGTGACCGCCGCATTCGGCTGGTTAGCCTGACGCCAGAGGCGGTCGCGTTAATGGAGCGCTTTCTCGACTACACCTGCCTGAGTTTCAGCTCCGTCGGCAAGCAAGACTGATACGCGCAGCACCGAGTGCGCGCGTGCCTGGGGCGGAGCCTGTCGCGCCTTGAGCGGCGCGACAGGGGGGCATGCTACTGCTCCTGCAAACTCATGAACTTCTCCATCATCTGGTCAATGGTGAAGCTCGCCGGGCGCTGACGTGGCGGGAACTGCTGGAAGGTGCCGAGGAACTGCTGCACGCGAACCATAGCCGGCAGCCCTACCGGGGCAATCTTCTTGTCCCACCAGTTGTTGTAGCCGTTGGAGTCGGTGTCGGCCCGCTCGAAGGGGTCACGCCGCAGGTTGAACACCTTGGGGATGCGCAGTTCGACAAAGGGGTCGCGCCACACGTCGAAGCTGCGGGCGCGCTGCTCCTGAAAGACTACTTTCCAGTCGCCGTCGCGGATGGCGAGAAACTTGCCATCGTCGCTGAAGTAGTAGAACTGCTCGCGCGGGCCTTCCTGCTGCTCACCTGTCAGGTACGGCAGAAAGTTGAACCCATCCAGATGCACCTTGAACTGCTTGGCACCGGCGCTGTAGCCGCTGAGCAACTGCTCTTTCACATCCGGTACGCCGGCGGCGGCCATCAGGGTTGGTACCCAGTCCTGATGCGACATCACCTCGTTGGAGATCACGTTGGCGTCGATCTGGCCGGGCCAGCGCACGATGGCTGGCACCCGGAAACCGCCCTCCCAGTTGGTGTTCTTCTCACCGCGGAAGGGGGTAATGCCGGCATCCGGCCACATGTTGTAGTGCACGCCGTTGTCCGTGGTGTACAGCACGATTGTGTTGTCGGCCACGCCCAGATCGTCCAGCTGCTTGAGCAACTGCCCTACCTGGCCGTCGTGTTCAACCATGCCGTCGTTATAGAAGTCTTGCCCGGACAGGCCGACGCTTTCCTCTGCCAGGTGGGTGTAATAGTGCATGCGGCTGGAGTTGAACCAGACGAAGAACGGCTTATCGGCCTTCACTGCACGGTCGATAAAGTCCATCGAGGCCTGCAGGAACTCGGCATCAATGGTCTGCATGCGTTGGCGGTTCAGCGGGCCGAGATCTTCGACCTTGCCGTCGGCGCTGCTGCGGATCACGCCGCGCGGACGGATTGCCTTGTCGATGGCCGGGTCCGTGGTCCAGTCCGGGTCTTCTGGCGCTTCCTCGGCATTCAGGTGGTAGAGGTTGCCGAAAAACTCATCAAAACCGTGCTCGGTTGGCAGAAACTCGTTGCGATCACCCAGGTGATTCTTGCCGAACTGGCCGGTGGTATAGCCTTGCGGCTTGAGCAGCTCGGCCAGGGTCGGATCCTCCGGCTGAATACCCAGCGGCGCGCCAGGTACGCCAACCTTGGTCAACCCGGTGCGCACCGGGTGCTGGCCGGTGATAAAGGCTGAGCGACCGGCGGTGCAGCTCTGCTCGCCGTAGTAGTCGGTAAACATCATGCCTTCGTTGGCCAGTCGGTCGATGTTGGGCGTTGGGTAACCCATCATGCCGTGGCTGTACTTGCTGATATTGGTGATGCCGATGTCATCACCCATGATGATCAGGATGTTTGGCTTGTCGGCGGCGGTCACCAGAGGGGCGGCGCTGAGGGTGACTACGCAGAGCGCAGCTTTGGCCCAGTGCCTGAACTGACGTGAATACTGCATGTGACTACTCCTTTTTGTTCTTGTCAGAGTCTGTGCGGGTAACGCAGATAGCCCGGCGCGGGTATGCGCGGGTCATCATCACTGCTTGTATCCTGCCGGCTGAGGCGCGTGGCCGCTTGTCAGTTCGCGTCACGTTGAGTCGATACCAGCGTTCAGCAGTGTCAGCCGGAGCCATCCGGCTGACCGTCAGGCGACAAGGGACGCTGTGCGGGCAATCAAGCGGGCTGAATCTGCACCAGTAGCAAGCGCCAACCGCTACCGAAGCCGTGCAGGGTTACCTGCTCCCCGACGCGCACGCCCAACAGTCGAGCGCCCAGCGGCGAGAAGATGGACGCTTCCCCGGCGCTGCGACAGCGCTCCGCAAGGCGCAGGTTGAACAGCGTCTGGTTGTCCAGATCGAGCAGCAGCAAGCGGCTGCCCGGCCGGGCCAGTGCGGGGTTGGGGTCTTGTTCCAGTCGTTCCAGACGACCGATCACGGTGGCCAGCTCCAATGGGCCGGTCAGGTACCAGGCGCCACGCTCGCGCAGCAGCCGGTGCAGGCGCGCGGGCGCGCCTGAGGCAGCAGAGGTCATATCTGCACTCTCCACAGCAAAGTGTTAAGGGAAGGCGGCGATAGCCGGGTACGGACGAACCGTCCCGGCTCAGATCAGAAAGGCAGTGGCAGACACGCGGTAGGCAAGGAGCACAGGTGTCACTCCGAACAGGATAATCAGGTAGGACGCCTCACCATACGCCAGCGCCCGCTAAAGGCAAGCCAGAGACTGGTTCAGCGTGTTGCAGCCAGCTTGTACCGTGCCGGCGTTTCACCCTGCCAGCGGCGGAAGGCGCGGATAAAGGCGTTTTCATCGGAGAAGCCCAGCTGCTCGGCAATGTGCGCCACGCTCAGGCGGCCCTGCTGCAGGGCCTGACAGGCCATTTGCTGGAGCACGGCTTCGCGCAGGGTCTTAAATGACAGGCCTTCTTCGGCCAGCTTGCGGTTCAGGTGCCGGCCGCTCAGGCCCAGCTGCTCGGCGATGCGTTCCTTGCCCCAGCGCGGCTGGCTGCGCACCAGGGCTTGTACCTCGGCAGCCAGGCTATGCTGGCCAAGGCTGGCCAGGGTCTGATCGGCCAACTGACGCAAATGATCGCGTAGCGCGCTGTTGGCCTGGATTTGTGGCAGTGCCAGCTGATCGGCGCTGAAGCTTATGCGGTTGCAGCCCGCCTCGAAATGCAGCGGGCAGTCGATCAGCGCCTGGTACTCGGCCAGCGGCGCCAGCGGTGCATGCGCCAGCCAGATACCGCTGGCGCGGAATTGGCCACCGGTAGCCCAACGGGTCAGATTGAGCTGGCCTGAGAGCACTGCTTCCACCCGCTCGGCCTGTCGCACGTTGAGCTGCGGGCGGTAGTCCAGCGCCACCTGGTCCCCCTCGTGCAGCAGCTCAAAGCCGCCGCCGCCGCCAATCACCGGCGCGTATTCCACCTGCTCTGCCAGCGCCTCGCCCAGGGTGTCGCAGGTCACCAGCAACATGCCGGCGCTGTCCAGGTGGCCCACCTGGACCTCAAGCCCCAGACGCAGGCCGGCCAGCGGGTCACCGCTGAGGCGGCAATAGCTGTCCCACAGCTCATCCTGCAGCGCCAGCGGAATCCGCTCGTTGCCCTGCAGTCGCGCTACCAGGTCGGCGGGCAGGGCAATACCCAGGCGCTGCGCTGATTGCAGCAGCGCCTGGGCATAGAGCGGAGTAACACTGTGATCGACGCTCGACATGGCTTGAATTGCCGGTTTCCTGTCCCGTTTTGTTCGATACCGCCGGGGGGCGTTTGGCTAGACTCGTGATCATAACCTTGCCGTCGTGCTCCTGTAACGCATGACGAGCCGGGCGCATAACAATGACAAGAACAAGACGAGGTAACCCCATGTACGCTGTTATCGGCGCCGGCCCTATGGGCCTGGCCACTGCCCGCAACCTGCAGAAGCTGGACATTCCTTTTATCGGCCTGGAGCTGCACAGCGACGTCGGCGGGCTGTGGGACATCGATAACCCGCACAGCACCATGTACGACAGCGCGCACCTGATCTCCTCCAAGCGCATGACCGAGTTCGCCGAGTTTCCGATGGACGACGAGGTGGCGCCCTATCCGCATCACAGTGAACTGCGCCGCTACTTTCAGAATTACGCGCGCCAGTTCGGCCTGTACCAGCACTACGAATTCAACACCCGGGTGCTCAGCGTGACGCAGGACGGCGCCGGCTGGACCATCGTTACGGAGCGCGACGGGCAGCAGCAGAACCGCCGCTTTGAGGGGCTGCTGATCGCCAACGGCACCTTGCACACCCCCAACCGGCCAGAGTTGCCGGGCCGTTTTGATGGCCAGATCATGCATTCGTCCGAGTACCGCAGCCCCGAGGTGTTCAAGGGCAAGCGCGTGCTGATTGTCGGCTGCGGCAACTCCGGCGCCGATATTGCGGTAGACGCGGTGCACCACGCCCAGTCGGTCGACATGAGTCTGCGCCGTGGCTATTACTTCCTGCCCAAATTCATCAAGGGCAAACCCACCGATACCCTGGGCGCGGCCCGCAAGCTCAAGCTGCCAAGGCCGCTCAAGCAGAAGGTGGATGCCGCTTTGATCCGCTTCATCATGGGCAAGCCTTCGGACTACGGCCTGCCGGATCCGGACTACCGCATGTACGAGTCGCACCCGGTGGTCAACTCGCTGATTCTGCATCACCTGGGCCACGGCGACATTCACGCGCGCCGGGACATTCAGGGCATGGACGGTACGCGGGTGGACTTTGTCGACGGCCAGAGCGCGGAGTACGACCTGATCCTGCTGGCCACTGGGTACCAGCTGGACTACCCGTTTATCGCGCGTGAGCACCTGAACTGGCCCGCCGCACTGGATGCGCCGCAGCTCTACCTGAACGTGTTCCACCCCGAGTACGACAACCTGTTCATGATGGGCATGATCGAAGCCGCCGGCCTCGGCTGGGAAGGCCGCAACCTGCAGGCCAGGCTGACGGCGCTGTACATCCAGCAGCATCGGCAGGGCAGCGCGCAGGCCGCCAGCTTTGCCGAGACCAAGCGCCAGCAGGCGAGCACCAACCTCGATGGCGGTTACGACTACATCAAGCTGGCGCGCATGGCTTACTACGTCAACAAGGACGCCTACCTAGAGGCGTTGAATCGGCACATCGCTGAACTGGAAGCCGGCCTTGAGCACGCCGCTCCGCAGCCGGTGCCGGCAACATGAGCGGCGCGCTGCCGATGCAGTTTGACCCAGCCAGCCTGATCACCCTCAACCTGATCATGGCGTGCATGATGTTTGGCGTGTCGCTAAGCCTGACGCTGGATGATTTCAAGCGCATCATCAAGGCGCCGGTGGCGCCAGTGGCGGGTTTGCTGGCGCAGTTTCTGCTGCTGCCGGCGGCCACCTGCCTGTTCACCTGGTTGCTTAATATCGACCCCGAGCTGGCGCTGGGCATGATCCTGGTCGCCTCCTGCCCGGGCGGCAGTTTTTCCAACGTCATGACCTGGCTGGGCCGCGGCAATGTCGCCGTTTCAGTCAGCATGACAGCGGTTTCCAGCCTCGCGGCCACGGTGCTGACGCCAATCAACTTCGCCTTCTACGGCTGGCTCAACCCGCACACCCGCGAGTACCTCACCCAGATCAGCCTCGACCCGGCCGGCATTCTGGTCATTGTGCTGCTGGTGCTGGCGCTGCCGTTAGTGCTCGGCATGCTCAGTGGCAAGCGCTGGCCCAAGCTGGTGACGCGCAGTGAAAAGCCGCTGCGGGTGATCTCGCTGCTGGTGTTTCTTGGTTTTGTCGCCATTGCCTTCAGCAAGAACTTTGACCTGTTCATCGAGCGCTTCCACAGCTTCTTCTGGTTGGTGGTGGCCCACAACCTGCTGGCGCTGAGCCTGGGCTACGGCATGGCGCGGCTGCTGCGCCTGCCGCTGGCCGACCGCCGCGCGGTGACCATGGAGGTGGGCATTCAAAACTCCGGCCTGGGGCTGGTGATCCTTTTCACCTTCTTCCCCGAGGCGGGCGGCATGATGCTGATTACGGCCTTCTGGGGTGTCTGGCATCTGGTGTCCGGGCTGACCCTGTCGCAGCTGTGGGCGCGCCAGAGCCGCCGCGCAGAACGCCACGAACAACAACAAAATGCCGCTCGTCGCGGCGCGCAAAGAGCCTGACAGCATGAGCAAACGTATCCTCATCACCGGCGCAGCCGGTTATATCGGTCACCAGTTGGGCAATCGCCTGGCCAAGGACTATTTCGTTATCGGCACCGATATTCGCAGTCGTGACGACCTGGACTTTTCAGTGCAGGTGATGGACATCCGTGACGCCGGCCTGGGCGACCTGCTCAAGCGCGAGCAGATCACCCACGTGGTGCATCTGGCGTCCATTCTGCAAGCCTCGAAGGACCGCGAGCGCGACTACGATATCGACGTCAACGGCACCCGTAACGTGCTCCAGGCCTGCGTTGCGGCCGGCGTGCAGCACCTGACCGTGACCAGCTCCGGCGCCGCCTACGGTTACTACGCTGATAACCCGGCCTGGATCGACGAACAGGACGCCATCCGCGGCAACCGAGAGTTTGCCTACTCCGACCACAAGCGCCAGATCGAGGAGCTGCTGGCCCGCTACCGCCGCGAGCACCCGGCGCTGGCGCAGCTGATCTTTCGCCCCGGCACTGTGCTCGGCCTTGAGACCCGCAACCAGATCACCAACCTGTTCGAGGCCAACCGCGTGCTGGCGATCAAGGGCAGCGACTCGCCCTTTGTCTTCATCTGGGATCAGGACGTGCTGGCGGCGGTGGAAATGGGCATCCGCGAAGACAAACAGGGCATCTTCAATATGGCCGGTGATGGCGCTCTGAGCATTCAAGACATCGCCCAGCGGCTGAACAAACCCCTGCTGACCCTCTCGCCCTGGGTGCTGAAAAGCGCCCTGCAGGTCGCCAAATGGCTCGGCAAACCCACTGGCCCGGAACAAATCAACTTCCTGCGCTACCGCCCGGTACTGAGCAATAGGCGGCTGAAGGAGGAGTTTGGCTATCAGCTGCAGAAGACGTCGGCGCAGACGTTTGAGTTTTTTGTAGAGCAGCGCCGCCTGCGGCGGTGACAGCGACAAGCGGCAAGCTTCAAGCGAAAATCAAAAACCACTTAGCGCGCCCGGTAGTGGGGCGCCCACTCTAAAATGTGAAGGATGCAGCGGCCAGCTTGAGGCTTACAGCTTGAAGCTTGCCGCTGCGACCAACGGGAGCCTACCCCAATGAAAGTCATTCTGATCACCGGCGCCGCCTCCGGCCTCGGCTGGGCCATGGCCAAGCACTGGTTTGATGCGGGCCACAGTCTGGTTATGGCTGATGTTAACGAGGTGCTGCTCAAGCAGCGCGAGCAGGAGCTGAATGCGCCCAAACGGGTGCTGGCGATCACCGCCGACATCACCAGCGCCGACGACATTCAACGCTTGCTGGCGGCGACGCAAGCGCACTTTAGCCGTTTGGATCGGCTGGTCAACAACGCCGGTATTACCCATCGCTCACCGGCGCATCAGACTGACCCGGCGGTGTTTCGCAAGGTCATGGCGGTGGACTGGCAGGGCCCGGTGGAGCTGACCATGGCGGCGCTGCCGCTGCTGCGTGCCAGCCAGGGCGAGATTCTGTGCATCGGCTCGATGGCCGGCTGGATGCCGGTGCCGGGGCGCGCCGCCTACTGCGCGGCAAAGGGCGCGCTGACGCAGTTCTTTGAGGTGCTGCGGCTGGAGCTGGAACGCGACAACATCCACGTGCTGATGGTCTACCCCAGCTTTCTCGATACCCCGATCGAGCACAACGCCCTTGGTAAAGACGGCAAGCCCGCGAGCCACGCTCGCTCGATGGTCGGCGGCATGCGTACCCCGCAATGGATGGTCGGGCTGATTGACCAGGCGCTGACAAAACGGCACCGTTGGCTGCTGCCAGAGCCGGTCTCGCGCTTTGGCAGTCTGCTCTGGCGCTTTGCCCCGGCGCTGTATTTGCGTCAGGTGCGCAAGCGCTTTGCTGGTGAACTCGGCTAACACAAGAAGACCCAATGTCTCTCGACAACCTGCTGCTCAATCCCTGGCTCTGGCTGGGGCTGTTTATCCTGCTGGCCTACACCATCGAAGCCATCACCGGCTTCGGCAGCATCGTCATCGCACTGTCGCTTGGCGCCTTGCTGTTGCCCATTCCCGCCATGCTGCCGGTGTTGGTGCCGCTCAACATCTGCATGAGTGGCTATCTGGCCTGGCGCAACCGTCGGCACATCCACTGGCCCACCCTGCTCAGGCTGATCCTGCCGCTGATGCTGGTGGGTATGCTGCTGGGTTACGGGCTGCGACCGTGGCTCAGCGGTGAGCTGCTCAAGGCGTTGTTTGGCCTGCTGGTGCTGTGGTTTGCCGGGCGTGAGTTGCTACGCATGGTGCGTGGCCATATCAGCCCGCCACACCCGAGCTGGCTGAGCCGCAGTCTGACCCTCGGCGCGGGCCTGACCCACGGCCTGTTCGCCTCCGGCGGCCCGTTGCTGGTGTATGCACTGGCCGGCACCCGGCTGGATAAAAGCCAGCTGCGCGCCACCCTGATCAGTGTTTGGTTCGCCCTCAACAGCAGCATGACGGTGCTGTTTCTGCTCGACGGCAGCCTGCTGCCTAACCTGCCGCGCATCGCCAGCTATCTGCCGCTGCTGGTGATTGGCGTGGTGCTGGGCGAGGTGCTGCATCACCGCCTGAACGAGCAGCGCTTTCGTCAGGTGGTGTACAGCCTGCTGGTGGTGACCGGCGTGCTGTTGCTGGGCAAGGCACTGATCTGACAGGCCCTGCCCATAAAAAACGCCCCCGCCAGCGTTGCTGACGGGGGCGTTTTTATAGCTGGCCGCTGACCTGTGATGGGCAGGGCGGCGGCGCTGCCCGTTACTTCGGAATGGTCGCGGTCATGCCTTCGACGTACCAGTCCATGGTGGCCAGCTCTTCGCGGGTCATGCTGGCGCCTTCGGCTACGCGCTCGGTGCCGCTCTGGTCCTTGATCGGGCCAGTGAAGGGGTGGAACTCGCCGCTGTCGATGGCCGCGATAACGCCTTCAACCTTGGCGCGCTGCTCGTCGGTCAGCTTGGCGTTGATTTCCTTGATCTGGATAACGTCATCGCTGATGCCGCCCCAGTAGTCAGCCGATTCCCAGTTGCCGTCCATTACAGCCTGTACGCTGTCGATGTAGTACGGACCCCAGTGGTTGACCACTGACAGCAGGTGCGCTTCGGGAGCAAAGTGGCTCATGTCAGACGCTTGACCAACGCCCCACACGCCGCGCTTTTGCGCTGCCAGCAGCGGAGCCGGGCTGTCGGTGTGCTGGATGATGACGTCAGCGCCCTGGTCCATCAGGGTGTTGGCGGCGTCAGCTTCCTTGGCCGGATCAAACCAGGTGTTGACCCACACCACTTTCAGCTCGATATCCGGGTTAACGGCCTTGGCGCCCAGGTAAGTGGCGTTGATGTCGCGGATCACTTCCGGAATCGGGAAGGAGGCGATGTAGCCCAGCACGTTGCTTTCGGTAACCAGACCAGCGGCGGTACCGGTGACGTAGCGACCTTCATAGGTCACCGACAGGTAGGTGCCCAGGTTGTCGGCGCGCTTGTAGCCGGTGGCGTGCAGGAAGGTCTTGTCCGGGTAGTCGGCGGCAACGCGCTCGGTGGCGTTCATGAAGCCGAAAGAGGTGGTGAAGATAACGTCGTTACCGGCCTGGGCCAGACGGCGGATGGTGCGCTCGGCGTCGGCGCCTTCGTTGACGTTTTCAACGTAGGTGGTCTGTACCTTGTCACCAAAGTGGGCTTCCAGCTCTTTGCGGCCCTGGTCGTGCTGGTAGCTCCAGCCGTGGTCACCGATGGGGCCCACGTAGACAAAACCGACCTTCAGCGGGTCGTCGGCAGCAACCGCCTGCAGGGGCAGGGTTAGCGCTGCAGCAAGGGCAAGCGTGCGTTTCAAACTCATGGTACTTCTCCTGGATGTGATCTTGTTGGCGACCGTGCCGCGTCCTTGGACGGCGGCCGATGGTTCCTGATACAGCAAAAAGCTGGCCATCTGTTCAAGAAATCGACGAAATTCTAGCGTTCCTGCTGTCATGCGGCCAGCAGCAGCGAGCGATAGCCGCAAAATCTGCGGTAATTGCACAGGGCTGGTGCAACGCCCAGGCGCGTGCACCAGCAAAGTCGCTCAGTGCTGCGCCAGCGGCAGCACCCCGCCGTGCAGGCTGGCTACCTGCTCAAAGCCCGCGCTGCGCAGCACGCCGGTAGCCAGCGAGGAGCGCTTGCCCGAGCGGCACAGGGCGACCACCGGCTTGCCCTGTGGCACCTCGGCCACCCGCTCGGCCAGGCTGCCGATGGGGATCTGCAGCACCGTTTCCAGCTGCGCGGGCAGCGGCTCGTTTTGCCACTCGGCGGGCTCGCGCACATCCAGCAGGGTGACCGCGTCGCGGTGTTCCATTAGCCATTGCGGGCCAACCTCGGGGATGCCGGCGTAGGTCATGCGCAGATCGCTTGACCAGTCCGGCTCGGGCGGCAGCTGGCCGTCCTGCGGGCAGCCGCTGCGCAGGTTGGCCGGCACGGCCTCGGCGATGCGCTTGGGGTGCGGCAGCTTGAGCGCCTGCATGTAGCCAACAAAGTCGGCCTCGTTGGCGTTGCCGCCCAGGCGAGCGTTGCAGCGGCGCTCTTCATCGATGCTGCTGGCGGTGCGGCCGTTGTAGTCATGGGCCGGATACACCGCGCAGCTGTCGGGCAGGCTGAACAGCTGCTCGACCACCGAGTGGTACAGGGTATGCGGGTTGCCCTGCTGAAAGTCGCTGCGCCCGCAGCCGCGAATCAGCAGCGCATCGCCGGTGAACACCATGGACTCATCGCTTAGCACATAGCTCATGCAGCCGTCGGTGTGGCCTGGGGTGGCCCGTGCTTCCAGCTCAACGCCTTTGACGCCAAAGCGCTGGCCGTGCTGCAGCGGCAGGTCTACGTGCTCGGCATTGATGACGGCGGCCGACGCTATCTGGCAGCCGGTTTTCTGTTTCAGCAGCCAGGCGGCGGTCACATGGTCGGCGTGGGCGTGGGTATCGACCACCAGCTTCAGGGTCAGCCCCAGCTCGTGCAGCAGCGACAGGTCACGGGTGCTTTGCTCAAACACCGGATCAATCAGCAGGGCCTCGCCGCTCGCCGAATCGGCCAGCAGATAGGTGTAAGTGGAGGACGCAGCATCAAACAGTTGGCGAAAGAGCATGATCACCTCGCAGCAGGATAGTTAACGCAAAGACAATATATAAAAAAATATATTGAATGGTGCAACTCGGCAAGTGAACGCTCTGCGGCGCGGGGTCGCAGGCCAAAAAAAGACGAGAAAATGGCGCAATCTGCAGGTTATTGGCCGCCCCCGCACGACCGGGGCCCTTATAATGCGTGCACTCCTTTTGCCCCGTTTTTGCCACCTACTTCGCAGGTTACCCATGGATCGCGCTGCACGCTGGATCGCCACAGGTCTCTCGGCCATTGCCCTTACCACTTTGCTGTCTGGTTGCTCCGAGCCGCCCGCACCGCAGGCGGAAAAGCCCCGTCCGGTGAAACTCTTCACCGTGACCGATCCGGGTGCCGAGCGTATCCGTGAGTTTCCCGCGCGGCTGAAGGCGCCGGAAGAGGCGCAGCTGTCGTTCCGTTTGGGCGGTGAGCTGCAGTCGCTCAAGGTGCACGAAGGCCAGGAGGTCAAGCGCGGAGAGCTGATCGCCGTGCTGGATGACACCGACTATCGCCTCAAGCTGAGCGACCGTCAGGCCAGCTATGACCTGACCCGCAGCCAGCTGACCCGCATGGAGCAACTGGTTGAACGGCAGATGGTCTCGCAGGCCGAGTACGACCAGCGCAAGGCGCAGTTCAACTCCGCCGAAGCCGCGCTCAACCTGGCCCGTCAGGAGCTGGCCTACACTCGCATCAACGCGCCCTTTGACGGCGTGGTGGCGCGCACCCATGTGGAACAGTTTCAGGTGGTGCAGCCCAACCAGCCGATTGCCACGCTGTACAGCGGCGACAGCATGGATGTGGTGTTCCAGATGCCGGAAAACCTGTTCAGCAACCTGCGCCGTGATTTGAAACCCGAAGACCTGCACTCGCAGGTGCGCCTGGAAAACCTGCCCGGCACGCCGATCGAGGCGGCCTACAAGGAATACGCCAGCCAGCCGGACCCGTCCACGCTGGCCTATGACGTCACCCTGAGCATGCCGATCCCGGAGGGTGTGGTGCTGCTGCCCGGTATGAGCGCCACCGTGATGATCGATTTTGCCGGTCTGACCCGCCACACCCAGATACCGATGGTGGTGCCGGTTGAAGCGGTATTCAGCCCTGACAGCCAGAGCAGCGAGGCGCGTCAGGTCTGGGTGGTCACCGAGCAGGATGGTGAGCTGCACGTCACGGCCCGCAGCGTGACTGTTGGCGAGCTGACCCGCGATGGCATCGAGGTACTCAGCGGGCTTGAGGCCGGCGAGCAGATTGTCGCCGCCGGCGGCAACGAGCTGAGCGAAGGCCAGCAAGTGCGTCGTTGGGTTCGCGAGCGGGGGCTGTAATGAATATTGCCGCGTACTTTATCCAGCGCCGGGTGACCAGCTGGCTGGTCGCGCTGCTGCTCGGCATTGGCGGCGTCATCGCCTTTATCGATCTGGGGCGGCTGGAGGATCCGGCCTTTACCCTGAAGATGGCCATGGTAGTCACGCCCTACCCCGGCGCCTCGCCGCAGCAGGTGGAAGAGGAGCTGACCTACCCGCTGGAGAATGCCATCCAGCAGCTACCGTACGTCGACACCATTACCTCGACCAGCAGCGCCGGGCTGTCGCAGATCATGGTGGAAATACAAGATCAGTACCGCGCCGAGCAGCTGCCGCAGATCTGGGACGAGATGCGCCGCCGCATCAACGACCTGCGCCCCAACCTGCCACCGGGGGTAGACGAGCCCCAGGTGATGGATGACTTTGGCGACGTGTTTGGCACCTTCTTCATGATCAGCGGTGACGGCTACGACTACCGCGAGCTGCGTGATTACGCCGATTACCTGCGCCGCGAGCTGGTGCTGGTCGAGGGCGTGGGCAAGGTCAACCTGGCCGGCGTGCCGCAGGAAGAAGTGCACCTGGAAATCTCCCGCGCGCGCATGACCGCGCTGGGCATCGCGCCGCAACGCATCTATGACCTGCTGAGCAGCCAGAACGTAGTGTCGGACGCCGGCCGCATGCTGGTGGGCAGCGAGTCAATTCGCCTGCACCCTACCGGCGAGTTTCAGGATGTCAGTGAACTGGAGCGGCTGATCATCAGCCCGCCCGGCAGCTCCAAGCAGGTCTATCTCGGGGATGTTGCCCACATCACCCGTGGCTTTACCGAAACCCCCACCAGCCTGTATCGCAGCCAGGGTAATCCGGCGCTGGGGCTGGGCGTGTCCTACGCCGCCCACGTCAACGTGGTGGATGTCGGCAACGCCGTAGCCGCGCGCCTGGCTGAGCTGGAGCAGGACCGCCCGGCCGGCATGCAGGTGACCATGTTCTACAACCAGTCCGCCGAGGTAGAGAACTCGGTCAGTGGCTTTGTCTGGAACTTCCTCGCCTCGGTCGCCATTGTCATTGTGGTGCTGCTGATCTTTATGGGCCTGCGCAGCGGCCTGCTGATCGGCCTGGTGCTGGCGCTGACGGTGCTGGGCACCTTTATCTTTATGCAGATGATCGGCATTGAGCTGCAGCGTATCTCCCTCGGCGCGCTGGTGATTGCGCTGGGGATGCTGGTAGACAACGCCATCGTCATCGTCGAAGGCATACTGGTCGGCCGGCAGCGCGGCCAGACCACCCTGCAGTCGGCCGGCGATATCGTCGGTCAGACCAAGCTGCCGCTGCTGGGCGCCACCGCCATCGCCATCATCGCCTTTGCACCGATCGGCCTGTCGGACGACTCCACCGGGGAGTTTTGTCTGTCGCTGTTCCAGGTACTGCTGATCTCGCTGACCCTCAGCTGGGTCACCGCAATTACCCTGACGCCCTTCTTCGCCAGCCTGTTCTTCCGCGATCAGCCCACGCAGAGCGAGCAAACTGAAGTAGAAGACCCGTACCGTGGCATCGTCTTTGTGGTGTACCGCAAGCTGCTGGCCAGCGCGCTGCACCACCGCGTGCTGACGCTGGTGATGCTGGGCGTGCTGCTGGTGGCCTCGGTGGCGGGCTTCAGCCAGGTGCGCCAGGCGTTCTTCCCGCCGTCCAACACGCCGATGTTCTTTGTCGACGTCTGGCTGCCCAAGGGCAGCGACATCCGCTACACCCAGCAGGTGGTGGCCGAGATGGATCAGTACGTGCTGGCGCAGGAGGGCGTCACCGAGGTGACCTCCACCATCGGCCAGGGCGCGCTGCGCTTTATCCTCACCTACTTCCCGGAGCGTATTCACGCCAACTACGCCCAGCTGCTGGTGCGTACCGAGCAGCGCGACCAGATTGTGCCGCTGATTGCCGAGCTGGATGAGTACTTCAAAACCCAGCACCCCACCGCCAAGGTCAAACTCAAGCAGCTGATGCTTGGGCCGGGCAGCGACAGCAAGATCGAGGCGCGCTTCACCGGCCCCGACCCAGAGGTGCTGCGCGCCCTGGGTGCGCAGGCGGTTGCCATCCTCAAGGCCGACCCGGTGGCCGATGCCGTGCTGCACAACTGGCGTGAGCGCACCAAGCTGGTCCGGCCGCAGTTTGCCGAAGCGCAGGCGCGCGAGCTGGGCGTCGACAAGCGCGATCTGGATACCCTGCTGAAGATGAACTTCAGCGGCGTTAACGTTGGCCTGTACCGCGACGGCACGCGCATGCTGCCGATTGTGGCGCGCACACCGGAAGACGAGCGGCTGGACGCCAGCACCCTGAACGACCTGCTGGTGTGGAGCAGCGTGCGCAACGCTTACATCCCCATCACCCAGGTAGTCAGCGGCTTTGTCACCGACTGGGAAGACCCGCTGATTCTGCGTGAAGACCGCAAGCGTACGCTGACCGTGCAAGCCGACCCGAGCATCATCAGCGGCCAGACCGCCGCCGAGCTGTTCGCCCGCATCCGTCCGCAAATCGAAGCCATCGACCTGCCGCGCGGCTACAAGCTGGAGTGGGGCGGCGAGTACGAAAGCTCGCGTGATGCCCAGGCCGCCGTGTTCGGCAGCCTGCCGCTCGGTTATCTGGCCATGTTCCTGATCACCGTGCTGCTATTCGACTCACTCAAACGCGCCACCATCATCTGGCTGACCGTACCGCTGGCGGTGATCGGCGTGACGCTGGGCTTTTTGCTCACCGGCATTCCGTTCGGCTTTATGGCGCTGCTGGGCTTTCTCAGTCTGAGCGGCATGCTGGTGAAGAACGGCATCGTGCTGGTCGACGAAATTCGGCTACAGATCGACTCCGGCAAAGAGGCCTATAGCGCCTTGGTGGACTCGGCCATCAGCCGGGTACGCCCGGTCTCCATGGCCGCGTTGACCACCATCCTCGGCATGGCGCCGCTGCTGACCGACGCCTTCTTCCAGAGCATGGCCGTAGTGATCATGTTTGGTCTGGGCTTTGCCACCGTGCTCACGCTGGTGGTGCTGCCGGTGATCTACAGTCTGTTCTTCAAGATTCCGGTCGAAGGGCGGCGGGTATAAGCGGCTGAGCGCTAAAGGCTGCTGACGGAGGGCACAGCATGCTGTGCCCGAGCGGCGTCGGCTGGTCAGTCACGGCAGGGCAGCCCCGGCTGACGTGACCGACGCACTGGAGTAGGCTGCAATAATCCACTCGCAGCCGGAGCGTCGCATGAGCAGCCACCCTATCAGCGCCCAACGCATCACCGCCCGCAGCGCCGACATCGGCGGCAGCCTTACAGTCAACCGCGTGCTGCCCACCCGCCAGCGCCGCCAGATCGGTGCCTGGTGCTTCCTCGATCACGCCGGCCCCGCCCGTTTTGAATCCGGCGACGGCATGCACGTAGGCGCGCACCCGCACACCTGCCTGCAGACCTTCACCTGGATGATCGAAGGCGAGGTGCTGCACCGCGACAGCCTCGGCAATGAACAGCTGATCCGCCCCGGCGAAGTCAACCTGATGACCGCCGGCCGCGGCATCAGCCACACCGAAGACTCCACCGACGCCACCAACCGCCTGCACGCCGCCCAACTGTGGATCGCCCTGCCGCCGCACATGGCAAACGCAGAGCCCGCCTTCACCCACTACCCGGCCCTGCCCGCATGGCAGCAAAGCGGTATCGACTTCACCCTGCTGGTCGGCGACTTTGCCGGCCACACCTCCCCGGTCGAGGTCTACAGCCCGCTGCTCGGGCTGGATATCCATAGCCCCAACGGCGGCACCTGCGAACTGACCCTCAACCCCGCCTTTGAACACGGCCTGCTGGTGATGGAAGGCGAATTGGACCTGGACGGCGAACGCTTCGCCGAAAACGAACTCGCCGCCCTGGACCCCGGGCTCACCACCCTGCACCTTACCCTCACCCCCGGCAGCCGCCTCATCCTCATCGGCGGCGCACCGGCCGAGAAGGTGCTGATGTTCTGGAATTTTGTTGGTTACAGCCGGGAGTACATCATTGAGGCGACGCGGGAGTGGCAGGCTGAGTCTGCGCGCTTCGGCAAGGTCGCGGGGTTTGATGGGGAGCGGTTGGCGGCACCGGCGTTGCCGTGGCGGAGTGGGTGAGCGACGTTGCGTCGTCGTGCGCAACCGCGCTATCGCTTCACTCTCACCGTAATCTCCGCCCCGCAAGGCCATCCCCGCCCTTCACCGTCACCTCCGCCTTTTCTCGTCATCCCCGCCCTTCACCGTCATCCCCGCGAAGGCGGGGATCCAGACCCGCCACCACGCCAAACCAATGGATTCCCGCCTGCGCGGGAAAGACGGCTATCGAGATTCGTGCTGATCGTTCCCACGCTCCGCGTGGGAATGCCTGCCAGGACGCTCTACGTTCGGCTTTCGTGCGGTCCCGCTCGGCTTCGCTGATTCTTCACGTCACTTTTTCGCCTTCACGGCGAGCAGGGGGAAATGCATGGCCATTTCCCCCTGCACCCCAACGGGTCTGCTCACGACCAATCGCAACCCTCCGGGCCGTGCCTGTTTTGGCGCATTGCTGCGTTACTCGTCACTCATTTGGAATAACCAAATCACGTGACTCGCGCCTTGCACTGCGCCAAAACAGGCGACGGCGCGGCCGCGATTGGTCGCGAGCAGACCCGATGCCACCCCGACCACGCGGCCCTTCGGGTTCGCTGCGTTGCTCGGCCTGACGGGGAAGCGTAAAACTCGGCGCTGCGCGCCTCAGACATCCTACGCTTCTCTTTCCCGCCAGCCCTGCGCTACTCGCCCGCGTAAACGGGGACCCTTGGGGCCGTGCACTAGTCAGCCGTCTTGCTCCTGGCCGAAGGTCCTAGTTTTTTATGGCCGTAAATTAGGCGCGAGATAACTTAGAAAATACAGTTTGGAAATTGTGTAACGCCGGAGTTAAGCTACCGCGCGTAGCGCGGTCAGCTTGAACGACTTGTTATGTGATCTGCTCGTAAATACTATAATCTTGTATATAAACATCAATCACATCCCCACCAACGACCTCAAACTCATCTTCCATAGAGTGATGATAGGCAATTACTTCGCTTTGTTTTGAGATATTCATTCCCCAAATACAATCTGTAACCGAAGATCCAAAAAATATATAGTTTCTGAATTCTGGAACAGGGAATTCACTCCACATATGTTTTGTTATTGAAACTAGCGAGCCAATGAAGTCTTCATCTAATACAGACAGCAAATACTTTGCATTCCCTTTATCTTCTCTAAATCCGTCCGATTCAGAATACAGCTCTTTCAATCTCTCCGGAATTAGCACACCAAGAATTCTCTCTGCTTCAAGAATGTCTTCCTCTTTTGCCGGATCTTTGAACTTCGCACCCGGAAAAGCATCTTTTAAGTTTCGCATTACGTCTCCTTCACATAACAGTGATTAGATCGCGCTAACTTTAATACGCGGCATAGCGCCGGATGCAGAGACCTAATATTCTATTATATTTCAATAGGTTAGCAGTCTTCTCGCGCTGGTGTTGAATGTTAAACTGAGCGAGGCTTAACGCTTCACGGGTCAACGGAGAAGGCTCGCACGCAGGTGACGGTGCTGCTGGGTATTCGAGGTGAAATGAGTCGGGTCTATGTAGCATCCATGCCTCCTGACGGGGCCGCGATAAGTGCGGTGATTTGATAGTGCTACTACACGTCGCGTTTGCCAACCCTGAATAGGGATAAAGGTTAGGTGAAGTAGCGCGGTCTTGCTGTGCAACTGCGAACGTGGCGAATGCACGGACCCCAGTCCCGTTTACGCGGGCGGGTAGCGCAGGGCTGGCGGTAGGGCGAAGCGTGCGTCTGCCAATGCGTATGCGCTTAAAGCACTCACAGATCTCAATTGCCGTCATTCCCGCGTAGGCGGGAATCCATTTGGTTGGCGTGGTAGCGGATCTGGATCCCCGCCTTCGCGGGGATGACGAGAAAAGGGGGATAGCGAGAAAAGATGGGGATGACGGTGGCGGCGCGAATGGCGGGTGCGCGCGAGGGCGAGCACGGCATGCCGTGCCCCTACGGTGTGTATTGGTTGTCTTGAGGCGTTGGGCCCAAAGGGGGCCATGCGCTCACAACTCTTCTGGCGGCCTCACCTTACCCTTTCGCGTCTTCTTACCTTTCGCCGCCATCGCCGCCGCATCCATCAACCGACAAAACTTCGGGCACTCCAGGTGATTTGGCGCGGAGCAGGCGGCGGCGTGGCGTAGGCCGTCGCGCAGGTTGCTGAGTTGGCGGATTTTGCGATCCAGTGCGTCGGCTCGGTTGGACAGCTGTTCGCGATCAATCTCGGGGCGGCCGTCTGGCGAGAACATCTGCCCAATCTCATCCAGTGAAAACCCCGCCGCGCGGCCCAGTGCGATCAGTGCCAGTTGCTGCACCACGCGCGGGTTAAATGCCCTGCGCAGGCCGTGTCTGCCAATCGATTTGATCAGGCCCTTTTCTTCGTAATAACGCAGTGTGGAGGCTGGCAGGCCGGATGCTTTCGAGACCTCGTTAATGTCCATTGGTGCGCCCTTGACTTCAAGTCGACTTTAAGTGGCATCGTGCATTTTCTGCCCGCCCAGGGCAACTCACAGGAGGCAGAAAATGAATGAATTATGGAGTGCGGTGATCATTGGAATTGGCGCAACGCTGGTGATGGATGCGTGGGGGTTGGTGCGTAAACAGCTGCTCGGGATACCGCCGGCGGACTATGCGTTGGTGGGGCGCTGGTTGGGGTATATGGCGCATGGGCGCTTTCGGCATGAGCGCATTGCTGCTGCGTCACCGGTGCCTGCAGAGCGGCTGCTTGGCTGGGGCGCGCATTACCTGATTGGGGTGGTGTTTGCGCTGTTGCTGGTGGTGATGTGCGGCGTTGGGTGGGTTCGCCAGCCAACGCTATTGCCCGCCTTGGCTTGGGGCATCGTGACGGTGGCTGCGCCCTTTTTGCTGATGCAGCCCGGCATGGGCGCAGGCGTTGCGGCGAGTCGCACGCCACGCCCCAATGCTGTCCGCTTGCAGAGCCTGATGACGCATGCCGTTTTTGGTGTGGGCCTGTATGGCTCCGCACTGGTTCTCAATGTTGTTAAAGGAGTCTGACATGGCTATTCCTGCGCGTTTTGCCCCGATTGTGTTTGGCGCGTTGCTGTCGGCGATCATGGTGACCTTGGTGTCTGCCTTTGTGATTGCGGTTACCCAGGGTATCGATGAGCACTTTGTTGCGGCGTGGCTGCGGAGCTGCGCGCTGACCTGGCCGGTGGCGTTTCCGACGGTGACCTTGGTTGCGCCATGGGTGCGGCGGTTGGTGGGGTGGTTGACGGTGTGAGTGGTGGGCAGGCCGTGCGCCTCGCAGCGGTGGTTAGTGCCGCTCAATCGCCGTCATTCCCGTGCAGTCGGGAATCCATTTGGTTGGCGTGGCGGCGGATCTGGATCCCCGCCTTCGCGGGGATGACGAGAGAGATGGGGATGACGGTGGCGGACGCGAACGGCGCGGGAGCGCGAGGGCGGGCACGGCATGCCGCGCCCCTACGGGGTGGGCTGCCCCAGCGTCGCCAGGGCCTTTAACGCCACAAGCATCTCCCTGCGCGCAGCCTCCTGACTCACCACCCGTAACCTCACCTTCTGCCCCGGCGCACATTGCGCCAACCGAGCCAGCGACAGCGGTGTGACCGCGCCTAGGCGCGGATAGCCGCCGATGGTCTGGCGGTCGTTCATCAGGATGATCGGTTGGCCGTCTGGTGGTACCTGCACGGCGCCGAGGGGGATGCCTTCGGAGATCAGGGCCTGGCCCTGATAGCGCAGCGCGGGGCCGGTGAGGCGCATGCCCATGCGGTCGGCGCGTTGGTCTAGGGTCCAGCTTTGGTTGAAGGCGGCGAACAGGCTGGCACCGGCGAAGGCGGCGATCTGCGCGCCGGGGATCAGGTCGAGCACGACGCCAACGCCCGGATACCAGAGCGCGCCTGCGGGCAGAGTGCGCGGTTCGGCTTCGCTGGCCTTGCCCTGCAGGCGATCACCGTTGTGCAGGCCGCGGCCATTGCCGTGCAGGCCGCCGAGCTGTTCGCGCATGACGGTGGCGACGGCGCCCATGACAGGTTCTGCCGCAAAGCCGCCGGGGGTGGCGAGGTAGGCGCGCACGCCGCGTTTGGGGCTGTTGAACTGCAGGGTCTGGCCGTGGCGCAGCTGGAATGTCTGACCGGGTGCCATTGGCTGACCATCGCGTTTCGCGTCCAGATCGGCGCCGGTCAGTGCCAGCCAGCCTTCGGCGTGCGCGCGCAGTTGCAGGCCGCCAAGGGGGATTTCGATCACGGCGGCGTCTGCGGCGTTGCCGAGCAGCCAGTTGGCCTGTTGCATGGCGACCCAGTCCAGCGCGCCGCCCTGGGTGATGCCCAAGTGGCGCACGCCAAAGCGGCCGCCGTCTTGCAGTTGGGCAAAGCCGAGGCTGTGTTCGACCAGCAGCTCGATCATGCGCTGGCCTCCATCGCCGTATCGTCTCCACCCAGGCGGATAAATTCGGCGTGGTCGATGGACACAAAGCGCACCCGGTCGCCTGGCTGTAGCAGGCTGCCGCGCTCGGCGCTGAACAGGGTCAGCGGGCAGCGGCCAATCAGGTTCCAGCCGCCGGGTGAGGTCAGTGGGTAGATGGCGGTCTGCCGTTCGGCGATGCCGACGCTGCCTTTGGGTACGCGCTGGCGCGGGGTGGCGAGGCGGGCGGACGCGAGCGCTTCGTCTACCAGCCCCATGTAGGCAAAACCGGGCGCAAAGCCGAGGGTGAACACTGGGTAGTCGCGGCTGCCGTGCTGCTCGATCACCTGCTCCGCACTGAGCCCGGCGCGCTGGGCGATGGCGGGCAGTTCGGTGCCGACGCTCTGGTGATACCAGACCGGGATGGCGTGCAGGGTGCCGGTTTCATTCGCCAGCGGTTGCAGGTTATGCAGGCTGCGTTGAATCAGCGCGATGGCGTCTGCTTCGCTCAGGGCGTGCAGGTCGTAGTGCAGCAGCAAGGTGGTGTACGACGGCACCAGATCAATCAGCTGCGCGCCGAAGGCTTCGCGTAGTTTTTCTGCGGCGGCCATCAGCCAGGGCATGTTGGCTTCGTCGATCTCATCGAATAGGCGCACCATCAGGCTGTCGATGGCGGCGCTTTCGATGCGCAGGTTCACAGCGCGTCCAGTGCGGCGCGGATGCGGGCGACCACGGCGACCGATTCGGTGTTGTCGCCGTGTACGCAGAGGCTGTCGGCGCGCAGGTGCAATTGGCTGCCGTCGCTGGCGGTGATCGGCTCGCCGCGGGCGAAGGTCAGCGCTTGGGCCAGAATGTGCTCCGGGTCGTGATGGACGGCGCCCGGCTGGTTGCGGGGCAGCAGGTAGCCGTCCGGGTCATAGCCACGGTCGGCAAAGGCTTCAAACAGCAGGCCGATGCCCTGCTCGGCGGCCAGGTGCTCGGCCTCGCTGTTGTCGCGGCGGGCCAGCAGCATCAGCGGCAGCTGCGGGTTGAAGCGGGCAACGGCGCGCATCACCGCTGCGAGCAGCGCGGGCTGCTTCATCATGTCGTTGTAGAGCGCGCCGTGGGGTTTGACGTAGCTGAGGTTGGCGCCTTCGGCGCGGCAGATGCCGTCCAGCGCGCCAAGCTGGTAGAGCAGCAGATCTTCCACTTCCTGCGCCGAGCAGGCCATCGAGCGGCGGCCAAAACCGACCAGATCCGGGTAGGCCGGATGCGCGCCGATGCGCACGCCATGTTGCACGGCCAGCGCCACGGTGCGGCGCATGGTGGACGGGTCAGAGGCGTGAAAGCCGCAGGCGATGTTGGCGCTGTGCACGTGCGGCATCACGGCTTCGTCCATGCCCATGGTCCAGGCACCGAAGCTTTCGCCCATGTCGCAG
>DBHE01000192.1 GCA_002296055.1 Pseudomonadaceae bacterium UBA836 | reverse complement strand
GTATTGGTTTAGCCAAAGGCGCGCCTGATACCCCACAGGCGGCCTGAATTGACGGGACGCCACCAGAGAATCAACAAACCCCGGTCGGCCTCCCGACCGGGGTTTTTATTTGGCTTTGATTTTTACTGATTTTGAGGACTGACCATGTACGCACAATGCTCTTTCAACCCACGTTCTTACTGCAGCTGGCGATTTTGCTCTGGTGCCCTGACCACACGACATTCACTTGATCGAACACCTAGATAGCGCTGGGGCGGAAAGACCGCCACAGCTAAGGAAGCAAAAGATGACCGCCACCGTAACCGCACTTGCCAGCGCCGCACCCACCACCCAGAGCGCCGCTCGCCGCACCCATACTCTGCCGACACCAGCCCAGCTGCGCGAGCGCCTGCCTCTGAGTTCCGATCAGTCCGCCGCTATTGAGGCCCATCGCCAGGCCATTCGTGACATTCTGGCGGGTAAGGATGATCGCCTGCTGGTGATCACCGGGCCCTGTTCCCTGCATGACCCCGATGCTGCAATCGAATACGCAGAGCGCCTGGCTGAGCTGCAGAGCCGCGTTGCGGATCGCTTGCTGCTGGTGATGCGTGCCTACGTTGAAAAGCCGCGCACTACCGTTGGCTGGAAGGGCATGTTGTACGATCCGAAGCTCGACTGCAGCGGTGATATGGCCGGTGGCCTGGCGCTGTCTCGCCGCACCATGCTGGCGATCAGCGAGCTGGGTCTGCCGATTGCCACCGAATTGTTGCAGCCGTTGGCGGCCAGTTACCTGGATGACTTGTTGAGCTGGGGCTGTATCGGTGCGCGTACCAGTGAGTCGCAGATTCACCGCGAGATGGTTAGCGGCCTGCACTTGCCGGTCGGCTTCAAGAACGGAACGGATGGCAGCATGACGGTCGCCTGTGATGCCATGCGCTCAGCTCAACATCCGCATCAGCATTTCGGCATGGATCTGCAGGGTCGACCAGCACTGGTGGAAACCGCCGGTAACGCGGACACTCATATCGTGCTGCGGGGTGGCCACAGCGGCCCCAACTACCAGGCCGACGCCGTGGCGAAGGTGCGCGCAGAGCTGGAACGCCTGGGCATGCCGGCGGCGTTGGTGGTGGACTGCAGTCACGCCAACAGCGGTAAAGATCCGCTGCGTCAGCCCCAGGTGCTGGCCAATGTGGTTGCTCAGCGTGCAGCTGGTGACGTCTGCCTGCGTGGCGTCATGCTGGAAAGCCATCTGTTCGACGGTTGTCAGCCGCTGTCCGGCGAGCTGCGCTACGGCGTCTCCATTACCGACGGTTGTCTGGGCTGGGAGGCAACCGAGCAGTCTCTGCTGGAGGCCGCCCGGCAGCTAGGTGTTTGACTCACCGTCGGCCACCTGCGCGACGCGCTCAGGCAGGTTGCGCCGCACGGCTGACGGGATAGGCAAAAAAAGCCCCCAGCGCACACAGAGCGCTGGCTGACAGCAGGGCGCCGAGAGTCAACGCAGGTGGCAGCGTTAAGGCGCTGATCAGCCAGGTGCCGAGCGCGGCTATGGCCATCTGCAGAAACCCCAGCAGGGCCGAGGCCAGGCCGGCGCGGTCACCAAAGGGTTGCAGGGTGATGGCGGTACCCAGCGGGTTGATCAGCCCCATGCCGGCTAGAAACAGGCAGATGGCGAGGCTGAATGTCGCCAGCGTCTGGCCCTCGTACAGCAGCACCTGAGCTACTCCGCCGGTTAGTGCCAGCAGGCTGCCAGCCAGCGCAATCTGCGCAGCGCCCCAGCGCTGGGCCAGTCTCGGTGCGAGTATACCGGCGCTGAATACCACCAGGACGGTCGCGGCAAAGAACAGCCCGAGCTGCACACTGTTGTAGCCCATGCCGTCAATCATGATGGCCGGCGCTGACGCAAAGAATGCGTAGAGACCGCCGATCACCAGGCTGACGGCCATGGCTGGTAGCGCAAAGCGTCGATCTCCAAGCAAGTGCAGGTAGCCAGCAACAACGCTACCGGGTGTGGCGCTGCTTCGTGCGCTGGGCGCGTGTGTTTCGCCCAGTACCAGCGCATAACTGAGAGCCAGCAGTGCACCCACAGTGGCGACCAGAACAAAGCTGCTGCGCCAGCCGAGCTGGCTGTCGATCAGGCTGCCGACGAGTGGCGAGAAGCCAGGTGCGGCGGCCATGGCTACCATGATGAACGCCAGCGCTTTGGCCAGTAGCGGGCCGCCATACAGGTCACGCGCGACCGCGCGGGCCAGCACCGAGGCCGCGCACACGCCAGTCGCCTGAATCACCCGGGCGGCAACCATGGTGCCCAGATCAGTGGCAACCGCGCCCAGCAGGCTACCCAGTATGAACAGCAGCAACCCTCCCAGAATTAGCGGTTTGCGGCCATAGCGATCAGATAAAGGGCCAACCACCAACTGGCCGGCGGCGAATACCAGGAAGAAGCTACTGAGGGTAAGCGCCATGTCTTGTGGCGCCGCCTGCAGGGCGCTAGCCATCGCCGGGAAAGACGGCAGGATGATGGTCGTTGACAGGGTGCTCACTGCCGCCAATCCAGATAACAACACCAGCGTGCGAGTCGAGGTACTCATGCCGTTGCTTCCTGCCGACGCACGCCGCTGAGCAGCGCGCAGCTGCGGGCGATGACTTGTGGATCGGTGAGAATGCGTCGGTGCCCGAGCCCTTCAAGCTCAATAAGCTTGGCATCGGACCACTGGCGCTGCAGGTCGGCTGAGGCGGCGAACGGCACCACACGGTCAGCTGGGTCGTGCATGATCAGTCCGGCGTGGCGTAATCCGTGTTTGAGGGCGACCAGGTCCATCTCTGCCACGGGAATGCCGATATGGTTCTCAACCCAGGTAACGAAAGCAGCTTGCTCATCCGGGCTCAGACCGTGCCCAAGCGCCTGCAGTTGTAGCATTGGGCTCAGTGATGAGGGGCCGCACAGGTGCACGCTGGCGTTTACCTCAAGTCCGTGAGCGAAGGCCCAGAGGCTGGCGGCTGAGCCTAGCGAGTGGGCAACCACGCCGTGGATCGGCCCCAGGGCCTGCGCTAGGGAGGCGAGGGCGCGGCCTGCGTGCACCGGGCTGCTGAGGTGGCCAGCTGAGTCGCCGTGTGCGGGCAGGTCGAGCAGGGTGACCGAAAATCCGGCGCGCAGTAGCGGCTCAACAAAGGCGGCGAGGTGCGAGCCGCGGCTGTCCCAGCCATGCACCAGCAACACTCGCGGGCCAAGCCCGAACGTCCAGTGTGCGATATCGCCATCGACATAAGGGTGGGTGCCGTGCTGCCCCTGCGACAGCACGCTGCGCTCCAGGCTGCTGGCCTGAATGCGTTGCGGCACACTGAAGGCGCGGCACGCGCTGTCGAGGGCTGAGGAGGGGGCGACGTTGGCGTGGTGAGCGGTCATGGCGGTGCTCCTGATTTATATGATGGCTTAAATGTAAATAAAATGTCGTTCATCATATAAATAAAGTCAAGGCTTTTTATGAGCACATGGAAGGCGGGATCAGGCGTTGGCTGGTCCTTCCGCCAGAGCGTCCAAAAAGCTCTCGAGTACCAGGTGGGGGCGCCGTCCCTTGCGTGTCACTGCCGATAGCACTAGGTCATAGTGGTAGCGGGCCGGGTCGAGTGCGCGCATGCGGCCGCTTTCTACCCATTGGGCGGCGTAATGATCGGGCAGGTAGCCTATGTAGTGGCCGGTCAACAGCAAGAAAGCGATGCCCTCGCGGTCTGAGGCGGTGGCGCTGCAGCGCAGAGCCTGAAACTGGGCCTGCACCTCGGCAGGCACCCGGAAGCTGGGTGAGATGGCATCGTGGCGGCGCAGCTCCTGCAGGGTAAGTTGCTCATCCGGCAGGGCAAACAGCGGATGCCCTGCGGCGCAGTAAAGCTCTGCCCGCTCGCTGTACAGCGGCTGATATTCCAGGCCGGAGAGTGCGCCCACCTGAGGGATCACGCCGACATGCAGACGGCCGTCTAGCACCCCCTGTTCAACCTGACCCGGCGCGGACATGCTGATCTGAATACGTACGTCCGGGCCGCGGGTTTTCAGGCGGGCGAGGGCGTCGGTTACGCGCATGTGGGGCATGGTGACCAGGTTGTCGGTGAGGCCAATGTTCAGTTCGCCACGCAGGTGCTGATGTAAGCCGTTGACCTCGGTACGAAAGTTCTCAACGGCGGAAAACAGCAGCAACGCCGCCTGATATACCTCGCGCCCGTCTTCGGTCATGGCAAAGCCGGCGCGTCCACGTTGGCATAACCGCAGCCCCAGGCGATGCTCCAGATCGTTCATTTGTTGGCTGATGGCAGAACGGCCGATACCCAGCACGCTTTCCGCGACGGAAAAGCCGCCGCATTCCACCACGGTGCGAAACACCCGCAGCAGACGCAGGTCAATATCAGAGAGTTGGGCAAGAGGGGTAGAACGGCGCTGGCTCATAGTTTAGTAAATGGTAAACCGAAGGTGATAAAAGTCATGTTTTACCACAACTTTTAATGTGGCACCGTAGTGAACATTCCGGCGCCCGCGCGTCTGCCGACTCCCATGAGGCATCTGCATGCAAGACCAGAACACACAGCAACTCGCCAGCCAGCTCAAGCTAGACGCTCACTGGATGCCGTTTTCGGCCAACCGCAACTTTCAGCGCGATCCTCGGCTGATCGTCGCCGGTCAGGGCAGTTGGCTCACCGATGCTGCTGGGCGCCAGGTATACGACAGCCTCTCCGGGCTCTGGACCTGCGGCGCCGGGCACTCGCGCAGCGAGATTCAGCAGGCGGTGGCGCAGCAGTTGGGTACTCTCGACTATTCCCCCGGTTTCCAGTTTGGCCACCCGCTGTCGTTTCAGTTGGCGGAGCAGATCGCGGCCAAGCTGCCGGGTGATCTGAATCACGTGTTTTTTACCAACTCGGGGTCCGAGTGCGCCGATACGGCGGTGAAGATGGCGCGGGCCTACTGGCGCCTCAAGGGCCAGCCCAACAAGGCGCGAATGATCGGTCGCGCCCGTGGTTATCACGGTGTGAACATCGCCGGCACCAGCCTGGGCGGTATCGGCGGCAATCGCAAAATGTTCGGTCAGTTGATGGAAGCGGACCATTTGCCCCACACCCTGCAGCCGGGTATGGCCTTCACCCGCGGTATGGCGGACACCGGCGGGGTGGAGCTGGCCAACGAGATGCTCAAGCTAATTGAGCTGCATGACGCCTCGAATATTGCCGCGGTGATAGTCGAGCCCATGTCCGGCTCTGCCGGTGCCATTGTGCCGCCCCAGGGTTACCTGCAGCGGCTGCGTGAAATCTGCGATCAGCACGATATCCTGCTGATCTTTGATGAGGTGATTACCGGTTTTGGCCGTTTGGGGCACTGGAGTGGGGCGGAGTACTTTGGTGTCACGCCTGACATCATGAACCTGGCCAAGCAGATCACCAACGGTGCAATCCCTATGGGTGCTGTGGTGGCCAGCAGTGAGATTTACCACACCTTTATGCAGCAGGCAGCGCCCGAGCACGCGGTTGAGTTTGGCCACGGTTATACCTACTCAGCCCATCCGGTGGCCTGCGCCGCCGGTCTGGCTACCTTGAAGCTGTTGGAAGACGACGCGTTGGTGCAGCAAGCCGCTGAACTTGCGCCGCAGTTTGAACGCATGTTGCACGGCCTGCAGGGCGCCGGGCATGTGATTGATATTCGTAACTGCGGTTTGGCCGGTGCGGTCCAACTGGCCCCTCGGGACAATGACCCGACCATTCGCCCGTTCGAGGCGGGAATGGCGCTGTGGAAGGCGGGCTTTTATGTCCGCTTTGGCGGCGATACCCTGCAGTTTGGGCCCATGTTTAATGCGCAGCCAGCCGATCTGGAGCGCCTGTTTGATGCTGTAGGCAGCGTACTCGATACGCTGGACTGATTTTTCGCGGCGCCAGCTGGCGCTCAGATCCCTTTGCAGGAGCACATGATGACCAATATTACCCATCTGATCGACGGCCATCCGGTAGCCGGTACTGGCCGTAGCGCCGATGTTTTCAACCCGTCTACTGGCACCGTCACTGCCCAGGTGCCGCTGGCCGATGATGCCGTCATCCAGCAGGCGATTGACTCGGCCAAGGCCGCTTTTCCGGCCTGGCGCCGTACTCCAGCCGCCAAGCGCGCGCAGATCATGTTCCGCTTCAAGCAGCTGCTGGAGGAGAACGAGAGCACCATCGCCGAGATGATCAGTGCCGAGCACGGTAAGACTATTGAGGATGCGGCGGGCGAGCTTAAGCGCGGTATCGAGAACGTGGAGTACGCCTGCGCGGCGCCCGAGATTCTGAAGGGGGAGTACAGCCGTAACGTGGGCCCGGACATCGATGCCTGGAGCGACTTTCAGCCGGTTGGTGTCGTTGCTGGCATTACCCCGTTCAACTTCCCGGCGATGGTGCCGCTGTGGATGTACCCATTGGCCATCGTATGCGGTAACTGCTTCATTCTGAAACCGTCCGAGCGCGACCCAAGCTCGACCTTGTTCATCGCCGAGCTGCTGCATCAGGCGGGTCTGCCCAAGGGTGTGCTGAACGTGGTACACGGCGACAAGCAGGCAGTGGACGCGCTGATTGCCGCTCCTGAGGTCAAGGCACTGAGCTTCGTTGGCTCCACCCCGATTGCCGAATACATCTACGCCGAAGGCACCAAGCGTGGCAAGCGTGTACAGGCGCTGGGCGGCGCCAAAAACCACGCGGTGTTGATGCCCGATGCGGATCTGGACAATGCGGTCAGCGCCTTGATGGGCGCCGCTTACGGCTCCTGTGGCGAGCGCTGTATGGCCATCTCGGTTGCCGTTTGTGTGGGCGATCAGATTGCTGACGCGCTGGTGGAGAAGCTGGTGCCGCAGATCAAGGCGTTGAAAGTGGGCCCGGGTACTACCTGCGGCCTGGATATGGGCCCGCTGGTGACTGGTCAGCATCTGGAAAAGGTGACCGGCTATGTAGAAGACGGCGTGAGCGCGGGTGCCGAGCTGGTAGTTGACGGTCGCGGCCTGAGTATCGACGGCCATGAACAGGGCTTTTTCCTCGGTGGTTGCCTGTTTGATCGTGTTACGCCGGATATGCGTATCTACCAGGAAGAGATCTTTGGCCCGGTATTGTGCGTGGTACGTGTGAACAGCCTGGAAGAAGCGATGCGGCTGATCAACGATCACGAATATGGCAATGGCACCTGCATCTTCACCCGCGACGGAGAATCCGCGCGCGTGTTCTGTGATGAGATTGAAGTAGGCATGGTTGGGGTCAACGTGCCGCTGCCGGTGCCGGTCGCTTACCACAGTTTTGGTGGCTGGAAGCGCTCGCTGTTCGGCGATTTGCATGCCTATGGCCCGGATGGGGTGCGCTTCTATACTCGTCGCAAGGCGATTACCCAGCGCTGGCCCAAGCGCGCCAGTCACGAGGCGGCGCAGTTTGCCTTCCCGAGTAATGGCTAGGTAAGCATATGTTCATTCTGCGAAGCCTCTGCAAGTGCCCTCACTGGGCCGTGCTCTTGGTTGTGAGCCGGCCTGAGAGCCAGAGGCATTGTGGAACAGTCAGCGCGTCTCTAACTGCTCCTTCACCAGCAAAGCCGGCCTCGCGCCGGCTTTGTTCGTTTATGCGCAAATAAAAGCTTCACTTTTCTGTAGGGCCGCCGATAGTGTCTACTGGCTAGCGTCAACCGACCCTGCATGCCCGCATCTTTTGCTGGTAGGGCAGTGGCAACCTACACTGGGGTTGTTGCTGGTGTTAACGCCTGCCCGCGGGGTGTGCTCTGGCACGTGAGGTGTTCGGAGTAGCCCTGGCTTTTGGGGTAAGAGGCGCCGCAGGATGGCGCCGCATGTCACTATCAGGAGGAAACCCCGCGGCATGCCGAATAATAACAAGACCGATATTCACCGCAGCGAGCAGCGGCCTGAGTTTTGGGCGCTGTCCATGCGTTGCTGCCAGCTAGCAGCCACAGTCGATATTGCCTTTTTCTTCATCTTTCTTTGGCTTGGCTCGCCTGTGCTTGCCTGGGTCAACGTTATCAGCGTGGCCATGTATGCCTACGCCTACCGGGCGTTCCGCGATCGTCGTAACCGCTTGGCGGTCATGCTTATCCGCATCGAGGTGCTGGTGCATGCCGCTTTGGGTACGGTGCTGATCGGTTGGGATAGCGGCTTCCACTACTTCCTGCTGATGTTTGTGCCGGCGCTCTTTGCCAGCATGCACCTGCGCAGTGCCTGGATTCTGGCAATTTGCCTGTGGGGATACTACGTCGGCCTTTATGTGCTGATGTGGTTTGTTGACCCGCTGCAACCCATTTCGGCGGATGCTCTGCTGTATGTAAACATTTTCAATTTCACCGTGGTCTTTCTGATGTTCGCCTACCTGACCATGTTTTATGTGGTCACCGTAACCCGCGCCCATCGACGGTTGGCCCGTATGGCGACCACCGACCCACTGACCAGCCTGTTCAACCGTCGGCACATGGTGGCTCTGACTGAGAAGCTGTTGGCCCGTGAGAAGCGCCAGCACGGTGAGCTGGCGTTGTTGTTGATGGATCTGGATCATTTCAAGGAGATCAACGACCAGCACGGCCATGAAGTCGGTGATCGAGTGCTGGAGCGGGTGGCAGTGCTGCTGCGCAACCATGGGCGAGAGCAGGACTTTGTCGGGCGGTGGGGCGGCGAGGAATTTCTGGCAGTGCTGCCCGAGACTGACCCGCAGCAGGCGGCGCAAGCAGCTGAGCGCATTCGTCTGGCCGTGCAGGGCCTGGACTGGTCTGATTTGGTGCCTGGCTTGGAGGTTACTCTATGCGTGGGCTGTAGTCAGTTGGGTGAGCGTGAGAGCTTCAGCAACGCTATTGCCCGTGCTGATCGTGCGCTGTATCGGGCCAAGGCAGAGGGGCGTAACCAGGTGGCGCAGGCCGATGCCGAGGCTTCGGCAACGCCGCTGCAGGAATCGTCGGTCTGAGGCGTCAGTCAGCGTCCAATGAGGGGCCAACCATGGCGGCTACCTGATCGTAGACGCCGGGGCAGGCCACTAGATAGGGGTTGCCGCTGAGCAGCCCGTCACCGCGCAAAAAGTTGTTGCAGCGCCCGCCGGACTCGGCCAAGAGCGCCAGCCCGGCAACGCAGTCCCAGCTCTTCAGGCAGGTCTCGTAGTAGCCCAGCAATCGCCCCGCAGCCACATAAACCGTCATGAGAGCGCCGGAGCCGTTGCGCAAAAACATGCCGCCGGCATCGAGCAACTGGCCCAGAAAGGGCATGAAGTGTTGCTTGCCGTTAGCGTAGAAGGTGCCAACGCCCATTAGGCCCGCGCGTAGGTCGGTGGCGCTGCTGACTTGCAACGGCTGGTCATTGACCCAGGCGCCAAAGCCGAGCCCGCCATGAAAAAGCTCATCGTGGTTCGGGTCTGCGACGGCACCGATGGCGGGTACACCATCGACCAGCAGGCCGATGGATACGCACCAGTTATGCAGCCCGTGCAGAAAGCACGCAGTGCCGTCGATGGGATCAATCACCCAGACGCAGCGGGCATCCAGCCTTGTTGTGCCGGTTTCTTCACCGACAAAGCCGTCTTCCGGGAAGGCCGCCAGCAGCTCGGCGCGGATGAATACTTCCAGCTCCCGGTCCGCCGCACTGACCACATCCTGACTGAAGCCGCCCTTACTCTCCACCGTCAGGTGCTCGCGTTGACGATATAGCTGCAGTCCACGCTGAGCCGCTTGCTGAGCCAAATGCTTGGCCAGCTGGTAGCGAGCGCTGAGGTCGAGCGGGGCGGCAGAGGTCATGCGCTGGGCGTCCTTGGTAAATCAGGCGTTGCTGCTGGGGCAGTCGGGTGTGGTGGTGTAGGTGCGTGAGCTGTCCACATTACCCAACTGATCGAGGGTACGGCGCCCCAGCAGTACCGGATAGTGCATGTTGCTGCGGTCACGCAGGGAGAATTCTTCGTTCAGGCGCTCGCCGGCGATGCACACGTCCATGCGTACCACAGGACGCTCCTCGGAGCCGCCGGCACCGCGCACGCGCAGGTCGCGCTCCAGCGGGCGTTCGAAGGTTTCGCTGATCAGGCTTTCGGACTTCAGGTCTTCCAAGGCGACCTTGAAGCGCACCCATTGCTCACCGTCGCGCTCAAAGCGCTCGATGTCCTCGGCGTGCATGGAGGAGGTGAGGGCGCCGGTGTCGAGCTTGAATTTCACGGTCATGTCCGCCGGCTCAATCACGCCTTGTTCGATCCAGCCGAGCTGCCGTGGGCTGTCGGCGTGGGCGGATAGGGGAAGGGCGGTGGCGAGGGCAAGTGCAGCGGGCAGGAACAGGCTCTTCAACGATGCGGACATCGGACATCTCCTATGGCTTGGGTTGCTCAAATGGACTAGCCGGAGGAGAAAATGTTCCGTTTTCATCATCAGACGGCGGGTCGACAAGGCGTTCTCGCCGACCCGCGTTGCTTACTCAGCGGTGAGGCGATACAGACCGTTGTCTAGATCGGACGCGAAGTATACGCGGCCCTCAGCATCGGCCGCCAGCCCAGTTGGGATGCCGGTTGGCGGCATACCGGGGCCGGCTGCCAGGCCGATTGGCAAGTGCTCTGCGACAACCTCTTTTGCACCACTTTGCGGGTCGATGCTCAACAGTCGCTGGGCTCCGGGCTCGGCCACCAGCAGCCGGCCATCAGGCAACTCGGTCAGCCCTTCGGGTAGCTGCAGCCCTTCGGCAATGACGCTCAGGCTGAAATCGCTGGTGTCCAGTCGCGCCAGTTGGCCGTTGAGCAGGGTGAGGTAGATCATGCCACTGGGGCCTTTGATCATCTGCACCGGGCCTTGCAGGCCGCTGGCGACTTCGCTGCGTTCTGCAAGGTCAGGGCCGGATAAGCGCAGCAGCGTGCCGGCGGCCAGTTCGCTGACCAACACGCTGCCGTCGTCCAATTCGACCGCTGCCGAAGGCGCCTTGAGCTGGTGGACCATGGCCAGGGTGCTGTTGTCGCTGCGGCTGATCAGCTGCAGGGTGCCCGTCGAAAAGCTGGTGACCAACAGCCGCTCTTGGCCCAGTGCCACGTTGATCGGGTATTCGGCGTCTGAGCCGTGGGCGCGGCGCAGATCCGTGACCTTGCCGCTGACGGTATCCACTGCGCGCAGGGCGAACACATCGGCGACGTACAGCGTCTTGCCGTCCTCGCTTAAGGCCAAGCCGGCCGGCACCGCCAGATCGCCGTTGACCAGGCGACGATGCTCGCGAGTTTGCGGGTTGATGCGGGTAATGCGGTTGTTGGCCATGTTGGAGACGTAGATGTTGTCGTCGGCATCCAGCGCCAGATTGTCGAGGGCGCTGTCGAGCTGGGCGATCAGTTCTGTGCTGCCATCGGCCAGGTTGACCTGCTTCAGTTGGCCGCTGAAGGTGTCGATGGCGTAGAGGTTGCCCTTGGAGTCGAAGTTGGCGGCTGCCGGGGTCTTGAAGTCGCTGGAGATTACCTTGAGCTCGCCGTCCTCTGGGTTGATGCGCACGATCTGCCCTTTGAACCAGAGTGGACCGTATAGCCAACCGTCGTCCCCGACCTCAAAGCCGTTGAAACCACCCAGATCCTTGCCGATCAGCCGCGGCGGCTCCGCGCCCGCACGGTCAATTTCCCAGAGTGCGTCGCCCAGAAATACCTGGCTGGCGTAGAGCGCGCCCGTTTCGTCGTTGAAGTCCAGGGAGTTGATGCCGGGCAGGTCGGTTGCCAGCACCTGGATAGGCGCGGCGTCGTTTTCCCGGTACATGACTTTGCCGGTGTAGAAACCAGTCCAAGCCATCTCGCCATTGGGGCCGATAGCGATGTCATCGGCTTGACCGTCATTGGGGCCGATCAGTGTCTGTACATCGCCGCTGTCGGTGTCGACCTCATACAGACTGGCACCGACCACGCTGCCGGCGAGCAGACGACCCTGCTTGTCGACGGCCAGACCGTGCACGCCCTTGAAAGGAGAGGGGGCGACCAGTTGTTCGGGGGCGGAGTAGTGGGTGGCTAACGCCAGAGGCGCCAGGCTGAATAGCCCGGCGAGCGTAAGGGTGCGAAGGCGCAACGTCATATTGGAGCTTCCTTGTTGTTGTTTTGCTCCGATTCTAGTCTTGGTTGACGGCGTTTGTGGGGGCAATCAGGCGGGGTTATGTCGGAGGATAAATCGGTTTGGCGTGAGGTTCGCTTGCGCGTACGTTCATTCGCTCGGGTTTTGTTTTGAGCTGCTGTCTGATTCGTTTTTCGCCTTTTCCGGCGAGCCAAGGGGGGCTGCTTGCCAAGCCCCCCTTAGCGATCCCCCGGGGCACCCGACTACGCGGCCCTTCGGGTTCGCTGCGTTG
>DBHE01000100.1 GCA_002296055.1 Pseudomonadaceae bacterium UBA836 | reverse complement strand
ACTTGACACTTAGAAGGGCGTCCATGGCATGGGCCGCGCCCGGTGCAGCGGTGAAGTAATCGACTCGCATGGTGTTGCTCCGACTGTTGAATGTGAGTCCAATCTATCCGTGGCTGCGGTGGCGGTATTGTAGATTTTCGACATCTGCTGGGCGGCGCTTTGCTATTCTGCGGCCATGACCCCGTCCCTTGCTCATCAGCAGAGTTCGCCCGCCTGGCAGCGTAGCCTGGCCGGTTTCGGCTACCGCCAGGTGGCGCCTGCTCCGGTTTTGGCACCCTATGTGCAGCACTATTGGGAGCTGTCGCTGCCTGCCGATTATGCTCTGGAGCATCGGGAGCTATTGCACCCCGATGGTGGCTCCTCGTTGTTGTTTCAGCTGCAAGGACGCTTGCGCATTGATGGGCAGCCGACGGGGCAAGGGGTTATTTTCAACCCCGCTGCTGCTCGGTCTGGCGCGTTGGTGCTGGAGCCGGGCGTGCAGGTGTTTGCCGTGCGTTTTCGCCCGGGCATGGGGGCTGTGTTCTGGCGCGTTGCTGCCAGCGACTTTGCCAATGAACTGATAGGGCTCGACTGCGCCCAATACCTACGTTTCGACTTGCCTGCTGTGACTGAACAGCTGCAAAGGGCGGCGGATATGCCCGCACGGGTGCTATTGCTGGAGGCTGCGTTGGGCAAGGCTTTGGCAGCCAGTGATGGCGGTGCTCGTGAGCTGGCGCCGGCGCTGGAGCTGTTGCGAGTAAGTCGGGGGAAGCAGACGCTGCCCGGCGTATTGGCACAAAGCGGGCTGAGCCAGCGTCAACTGGAGCGGCTGTGCAAACGCTATCTGGGGCTGACCGCCAAACAGTACAGTCGCCTGCACCGGGTCGCCTATACGCGTGAGCTGTTGAAACAATACGCGCCCGCGCCGCTGGTTGAGGTGGCCTGCCAGGCGGGCTATGCCGATCAGGCGCACTTCAGCCATGACTTCAAAGGCGTGGTTGGCGTGACGCCCGGGCAGTACCTGCGCCGCGTGCAGGCCCGTTATCACGATGTTGAGAGTGGCGATGCCCAGATTGTTTATCGGGCTTGAACTGCCTGCAGCGCAAAAGCAGGCCCTGCTGGCGCTTGCCGAGCCTGGCCCGGGCTTGCGTTGGCAATCCGCAGCCCAGTTGCACCTGACCCTGCGCTTTATCGGTGAGTTGCCTGATGCCCAGACCGAGCAGTTGACTGAGGTGTTGCACCGGTTGCAAGCCTCGGCGTTTTCAGTGCAAGTGGCAGGCGTGGGCTCCTTTGGCTCACCCCAGCGCCCGAGCATTTTGTGGGCGGGTGTGGTTGCGCCAGCGCCGTTGCAGGCGCTGCGGGAACAGATTGACCTGCTTATCGCACCCTGGTGCGCCGCCGATCCGCAGCGCTTTGTCCCCCATGTCACCCTTGCCCGTTGTGGCCCGGAGTGTGGTTCGCTGCAGCCGTTTCTGCAGGCTCAGCGCGGGTTGTTGCTGGCGCCGTGGCAGGTAACGGCGCTGTGTTTGTTTGCCAGCGCTGCGGGGCCGGGCGGCTCGCGCTACTCGGTGCTGGCGCGTTATCCGTTGGAGAGTAAATGAATCCGCTGATTCGTCGCTTTGACGCGGCCGATGAGTATTACTTTGAAGAAGGCTGCTTTATCCACGAGCTGTCCAATAGCCCGGATGATCCGCTGATGTCGGTCGCCCGTGCCCGCCTGCCATTGGGCGGGCACACGCGGTGGCACCGGCTGCACCATGTGGTCGAGCGCTATGTGATCGAGGCAGGCGAAGGGATGGTCGAGCTGGGCGAGCATACGCCACAGCGAGTATCAGCGGGAGACGTGGTGGTGATACCGGCTGGCTGCCCGCAGCGAATCCGCTGTATTGGCGAGCAGCCGCTGGTGTTTCTGGCGATCTGCACGCCGCGCTTTGAGCCCGATTGCTACGAGGATCTGGATACCTGATCAACCGAGGCAACCTCGGCAGCGGTCAGCGCGCGGTATTGCCCCGGTGCTAAGGCCGGGTCGAGCTGAATAGCGCCCATGCTTTCGCGATGCAGTGACGCCACTTGATTGCCGACGGCATGGAACATCCGCTTGATCTGGTGATAGCGACCTTCATAAATGGTCAGCCGGCACGCGCATTCGCCCAGTTGCTCAAGCTGCGCGGGTGAGGTGGTCAGCTGCTCGGTGGTCATGTAAATCCCGGCGGCGAACCGCTCAGCCGTTTCGCTGCTGATGGGGCGTAGGGTGGTTACGTGATAGGTCTTTGGTAGTTTGACCTTTGGCTCGGTCAATCGCCTGGACCAGCTGCCGTCGTTGGTCAGAATCAGCAAGCCGCTGGAGCCGCGATCCAGTCGGCCGCCGATATGCAGCTCATCGCGCAGTTCTGGAGTAAACAGCTCAAGTACAGTGGCGTGCTCTGGATCGCTGGTTGCACTCAGATAACCAACCGGCTTGTGCAGCATGAAGAACAATGCCGGGCGGTATTGCAGCTGCTCCCCATCAAGATCGATTGCAACAAACTGGTCGACTTCAAAGCGTGGATCACAGACGCGCACACCGGCGACCGTCACTCGACCGCTGGCGATCAGCAGACGTGCGGCCTGCCGACTGTGTGGGGTGTTGTTGCTGATAAAACGGTCGAGTTTCATGGCCGCGGAGTATACCGCGTCTGCGGTTAGTCCTTGTGTTCAGGCCGCTCCCATTCTGGTGGTCGCCACAGGTGCTGCAGGCGTTGGCTGAGCGGCCCAGGCTGGCGCATGTCACGGGCGATGTCGCGGTACTCGTGTAACCAGTTCACCAGCAGGCTGTTGCTGTGGACCGGGCGGGTGATGCCGTACTCGATTGGCTGATCGGCGCGCTCGCTGGTAAAGGTGCCGAATAGTCGGTCGAAGATGATAAAAACGCCGCCGTAATTGGTGTCGATGTAACCCGGATTGCGGGCGTGATGCACCCGGTGGTGGTTGGGCGTGTTGAACAGGTACTCGATCACCGGGTGCAGCTTGCCAACCAGCGTAGTGTGGATGAAGAACTGATACACCAGTGACAGCGCATAGCACACGCCAATCCATACCGGGTTGAAGCCCAGCAGCGACAGCGGCACATAGAACAGCCAGCCGCCATTGAAGATGTTGGTTGCATTCTGGCGCATGGCGGTCGAGAAG
>DBHE01000253.1 GCA_002296055.1 Pseudomonadaceae bacterium UBA836 | reverse complement strand
GTCGAGAAACACCAGATCAAACTGACGCGGCGGCGTGCCGCTCAGCAATGACAGGCCGTCCTGCTGGACCACCTCGGCGCGGTCGCATTGCAGTGTCTGCAGATGGCCGCGCAGGGTCTGCACTACATCTCGGCTCAGGTCGCCGGCCAGGGCACTGGCGGCGCCGCGCGACAGGGCCTCAAGGGTCAGCGCGCCGCTGCCGGTGAACGGATCCAGGCAATGGGCGCCGGGTACCGCGCTGCTCAGCCAGTTGAACAGCGTCTCACGCACGCGGTCCGGCGTCGGCCGCAGGCCCGGCTGCTCGGTGAAGCTGAAACGGCGGCTGCGCCACTCGCCAGCGATGATGCGCAGCTGGCTGACGCGCGCTTTGGTACGGACGGGTTTCATGCGTCTTCGCCCTCCGCTGTCTGGGCGGCAGCGTCGCTGTCGCCCTCGCTGTTGTCTTGCTCCGGCTCAGGCTGCGGCGGGCCAACGGTGATGATCACGCGCTGGTTGGCAGGCAGGTGGCGGGCAAAGGCGTCGCGAATGTCCTCGCTGGTCAGGGCCTGCACGCGGTCGAGGAACAGCTGCATATAGTTCAGCGGCAGGTCATAGAAGCCGATGGCGCTCAATTGCGAGACGATGGCGCCGTTGCTCGCAGTGCTCAGCGGGAACTCACCCAGCATCTGCTGTTTGGCGCGGCTCAGTTCGGTGTCGGTCGGGCCGGTGAGGATGAACTCATCCAGCACCTGATTGGCGACGTCCAGCGCCTGCTCGGACTGATCGGCGCGGGTCTGAATACTGATATAGAAGGGGCCGGGGGCCTGCATGGCGCTGAAGGTGCTGCGCGGTGAGTAGGCCAGGCCGCGCTGCTCACGGATCTCGTTGACCAGGCGTGAGCCAAAGCCACCGCCGCCGAGGATCTGGTTGCCCAGATACAGCGCGGCGTAGTCCGGATCGTCACGGCTGATGCCCTGCTGGGCGATCAGCACGTGGGTTTGGTTGCTGGCAAAGTCGATGTGCTGGGTACTGGCGCTGACCGCCTCGGGTGCCGGGGTGCGCGGCGCAGCCTCGCCCTGCGGCATGGCGTCGGCCAGGTGCTGGGCCAGTTGCTCGGCACGCTGGCGGTCAACCGCACCAACCAGAGCGATCACCGCATTGCCGGCGCTGTAGTAGGTTTGCTGGAAAGCCTGCAGGTCTTCACGGGTGATCGCGTTGATGCTTTCTTCCGTGCCGTCCGGCGGGATGCCGTAGGGGTGGCCGGCGTACAGGGTGGACCAGAGCGCTTCGCTGGCCTGGCTGCCCGGGCGTTGGCGGGCATAGCGCAGGCCGGCCAGCATCTGCTCGCGGATGCGCTGCAGTGAGGCTTCGGGGAAGCTGGGCTTGGCCAGAATCTGCGCAAACAGCGACAGCGCCGGCTCCAGCTTGTCGCTGGCGGTCAGGGTGCGCAGGCCGAGCAGGCCCATGTCGCGGTGTGAACCGTTACTGAACTGCGCGCCCAGGCGCTCAAAGCCTGCTGCGATATCGCCGGCATCCAGGTTGCCGGTGCCTTCGTTGAGCATGGCGTTGGTAAAACCGGCCAGCCCCGGCAGCTCGCCGTCGCGGCTGGCGCCAGCGGCAAACAGGATCTGCACGTCCAGCATCGGCAGCTCATCGGCCTGCATATAGTAGACCGCGGTGCCCTGGCTGGTTTGCCAGTGCTGCAGGTCCAGCCCGCGGCGTGCCGGCGGGGTGTCCAGGTCCAGCTCTTCCAGCGACTGCAGCGCCGGCAGCGGCTCGCCAAAGACTTCGCTGGCGGTATCGGTGGCCATCGGCGCTTCGCTGGGCACGCTGACCGGTTCGGGGATGGACTGCTCGGGCGCGCGCTCAACCAGCAGAAACAGCATGCCGCCGAGCACCAGCAGGGCGATCAGCCAGCGCAGGGCAGAAAAGGGGGAACGGGGGCTCATGGTTGCGCCTCCTCGGCAAGCGGCAGGTTGTAGCTACGGGTGTAGCGTTCGCGTGTCAGGTATTTGCGGGCCACCTCGCTGATCTGTTCGGGGGTAATGGCCTGCAGGGCTGCAGTGTCTTCGTCCACCAACTGCCAGGACAGACCGACGACTTCCAGCTCACCGATGCGATTGGCCTGCGCCATGATGCTGTCCTGGGCGTAGACCAGCCCGGCGACCACCTGGGCCTGTACGCGGGACAGCTCTTCGGTGCTGGGCGGGGTCTGTTTCAGCTCTTCGATCTGCTGCCAGATCGCCGCTTCCAGCTGCGGCAGGTCAACCTCGCGGGCCTCGTTGGGGATGCCGCTAAACGTAAACAGGCTGTCGCCCCGGGTGAACGCATCGTAGCCGCTGCCCACGGAGGTGGCGACAGCCTCGCCGCGCTCGAGTCGGCTTGGCAGGCGGGCGCTGTAGCCGCCGTCCAGTACCGCGCTCAGCAGGCGCAGGGCGTGAGCTTCCCAAGCCTCGCTGGCGGTGTTCAGCGACGGCACGTTGAAGCCCATCAGCAGGGTCGGCAGCTGCAGGTCCAGATGCAGGGTCATGCTGCGCTCGCCGGGGGCCGGAAGCTCCAGGGGCTTGCGGATCACCGGTGCGTCGCCGGCTGGCACGGCGCCAAAGTAGCGCTCGACCAGCGGCTTGACCGTCTCGGGGTATACGTCGCCGACAATCACCAGCACCGCGTTGCTTGGCACATAGTGTTGCTTGTACCAGGCGCGCAGGTCCTCGATGTCCATGCGCTCGATGTCGTGCATCCAGCCGATAACCGGCTGGCGATAGGGGTTGGCGGTGTAGGCCTGGGCGAGGAAACGCTCGTAGGCCAGGCCGTTGGGGTTGTCATCCACGCGCATGCGGCGCTCTTCCTTGATGACCTCGATCTCCTTGACGAACTCGTCTTCGGGCAGGGTCAGCAGGTGCATGCGCTCGGCTTCCATCTCCAGCGCGACCGGCAGTTGGTCACGGCTGAGCATCTGGTAGTAGGCGGTGTAGTCGCGGCTGGTCATGGCATTTTCGCTGGCGCCCAGGCTACTCAGTAGGTGGGATGCCTGGCCGGGCTCAAGGTGCTTGCTGCCCTTGAACATCATGTGCTCCAGCGCGTGGGACAGGCCCGTTTGTCCGGGCGGCTCATCAACGCCGCCGACCTTGTACCAGACTTGCGAGACAACAACCGGCGCGCGGTGGTCCTCGCGGATGATGACCTTCAAGCCATTGTCCAGGGTGTAACTGTGAGTAGGTTGACGGCTCTCGGCGTGGGCCAGCGGCGCCAGTAGCGTGAGCAGAAGCAGGAGGTAGCGCAAGGGCTGCATGCAGGTTTCCTGTTGTACGGCGTGGTCGGAAGGCGAGCCGGCAGACGGCTGCTGCGGGTCATACCGCCCTCGGCGGAAGTGGGGTAGGATAACCCAACCTTCAATGAGGCGGACATGCGCCGCCGAACTCAGATAGTGACACTTCATGTTTGGTTCCAAAGACAAACCGCAAGACGCCGACTCCCAGGACAACAGCAAAACCGAGAAGAAGGGGCTGTTTGGCTGGGCACGTCGCAAGGATAAGCCCGCCGATACACCGGCACAGAGTGATGCGCCAGCACCGCTCAGTGGCGACCTGAATACCATCGAAGGCCGGGAGGCCGCCGCGCGCGAAGCCGCCGCTTCGCTGTTTTCCGAACTGGGCCAGCAAGCGAGCGCCGAGCCACCGGCCGAGCCCGTCGAACCCGCCGTGCAGCCCGAAAGCGGCGGGTTTTTCTCGCGTATGCGCCAGGGGCTGTCCAAGACC
>DBHE01000262.1 GCA_002296055.1 Pseudomonadaceae bacterium UBA836 | reverse complement strand
GGTCATGGCGGGTCCTTGCTTGGGAGTCTGTTCGGAATGGGGCGGGCGGGGCGCGATAAAAAGCGCACGCCTATATCTACTTAACGAATGAGCTACCCGATTCCCGTAATGCTGGCGTGATTTTTTCTGACTTTTTTGGACACCGGCCTTTCCGGGCGCAAACGCCCGTCGCTACGGCATTTTCATTTGCCCGTAGCGGTCAGTCTGGCCATAATCGACTGCCTAAGCCGACCGACGCATGATACCTGGGGCTGCCAGGCGACAAGAGTCGACTATCCTGCCGTGAACATAGCTGCCCTTTGACGCTTTCAAACGGACGCACCCAATGTTCAAAATGCACATGCCAGGCCTGCGACAGGCCGCTTTGTTAGCTGCCCTGTTTGGCGCGCTGACCTTGGCTGGCGGCGCCAGTGCACAAGAAAAATTCAAAGTCGTTACCACCTTTACGGTGATCGCCGATATGGCGCGCAATGTTGCCGGTGACGCAGCGGTGGTGGAGTCCATCACCAAGCCCGGCGCGGAAATCCACAATTACAGCCCCACCCCCGGTGACCTGCGCCGCGCTCAGGGCGCCCAGCTGGTGCTATGGAACGGCCTGAACCTGGAGCTGTGGTTCGAGCGCTTCTTTGCCCACCTGAACGAGGTGCCCAGCGTGGTGGTGTCCGAAGGCGTTGAGCCTATGGGCATTGCTGAAGGCCCCTATACCGGCAAGCCTAACCCGCACGCCTGGATGTCACCGCGTGACGCGCTGATCTACGTCGATAACATCCGCGATGCCTTCGTCCAGTATGACCCGGCCAATGCCGAGACCTATCAGCGCAACGCCGAGGCCTATAAGGCGCAGATTGAGGCTGCTGTTGCGCCGGTGCGTGCGCAGCTTGAGCAGATCCCCGAGGGGCAGCGCTGGCTGGTCAGCAGCGAAGGCGCCTTCTCCTATCTGGCGCGGGACTTTGGCTTGCGCGAGCTGTACCTGTGGCCGATCAATGCCGACCAGCAGGGCACCCCGGCGCAGGTGCGCAAGGTAATCGACAGCGTGCGCGAGCACCGCATCCCGGCGGTGTTCAGTGAAAGCACGGTATCCGACAAGCCGGCGCGTCAGGTGGCGCGGGAAACCGGTGCGGATTACGGCGGCGTGCTCTATGTGGACTCGCTCAGCGCTGAAGACGGCCCGGTGCCCAGCTATCTTGAGCTGCTGCGCGCGACCAGTGAGACGCTGGTAAATGGGCTGCGCGAGGGTGCTGACCGATGAATGTGTTTCGGCCGTTACCTGGCGCACAGCAGTTGGCCGATGCCGCCAGCGCGGGGATTTCGGTGCAGGGCGCCAGCGTAACTTACCGCAATGGACACACGGCCTTGTACGACGCCAGCTTCGAGTTGCCCCGCGGCACCATCACCGCACTGGTGGGGGTGAACGGTTCGGGCAAGTCCACGCTGTTCAAGGCCATCATGGGGTTGGTGCCCCTGGCTGCCGGGCGCATCCGCGTGTTGGGGCTGTCGGCCGACAAGGCCCTGCGCCAGCGCTGCACCGCTTACGTGCCCCAGACCGAAGAGGTGGACTGGGACTTTCCAGTGCTGGTCGAAGACGTGGTGATGATGGGCCGCTACGGCCATATGGGCCCCCTGCGCATCGCGCGCAAGGCAGACCACCAGGCGGTGGCCGAGGCGCTGGAGCGCGTCGGCATGAGCGCCCTGCGGCATCGGCAGATTGGCGAGCTGTCTGGCGGCCAGCGCAAGCGCGTGTTTTTGGCGCGCTCGCTGGCGCAGGACAGCCAGGTCATCCTGCTCGACGAGCCCTTTACCGGGGTGGACGTAAAAACCGAAGACCAGATCATCGAGCTGCTGGGTGAGCTGCGAGACGAGGGCCGCATTCTGCTGGTCTCCACCCACAACCTCGGCTCGGTACCGGAATTCTGTGACCGGGTGGCGCTGATCAAACGCACGGTGTTGGCGTGCGGGCCCACCGACGAGGTGTATACCCAGGCCAACCTTGAGCGCGCCTTTGGCGGCGTGCTGCGCCACTTTGCGCTGCCGAATAGCCCTGGTGCGCTGCACACCCCGGTGGGCGTTTTCAGCGACGACGAGCGCCCGCTGATCCTGCGTAACGGTTTGCCCGCTCGCCGCGACGGTGATGGCGAGGTGCCGGATGCTTGAGGTGCTGCTGGAGCCCTTCAACTATGGCTATATGCGCAACGCTATCTGGGTGTCGGCGCTGGTTGGCGGGGTCTGCGCCTTTCTGTCCTGCTACCTGATGCTCAAGGGCTGGTCGCTGATTGGCGATGCCCTGTCGCATTCGATTGTGCCGGGGGTAGCAGGGGCTTACATGTTGGGTTTGCCCTTCGCCCTTGGCGCCTTTCTGGCTGGCGGGTTGGCATCGGGAGCGATGCTGTTTCTGCATCAGCGCAGCAAGCTGAAGCAGGACGTGATTATCGGCCTGATCTTTACCTCGTTCTTTGGCCTTGGGCTGTTTATGGCCTCGCTATCGCCCACCTCGGTGAACATCCAGACCATCGTGTTGGGCAACATTCTGGCCATCACCCCGGCCGACACCCTGCAACTGGTGATTATCGGTGCGGTGTCGCTGGTCATTCTGCTGGCCAAGTGGCGCGACCTGATGCTGGTGTTCTTCGATGAGCAGCATGCCCGCTCCGTTGGGCTCAATCCCTTTGTTCTCAAGCTGCTGTTCTTTGTCCTGTTGTCGGCCTGCGCCGTGGCGGCGTTGCAGACGGTTGGCGCCTTTCTGGTGATCTGCATGGTGATTACACCTGGCGCCACCGCCTACCTGCTGAGTGACCGGTTTCCGGTGCTGCTGACCATCGCGGTGGCGATTGGCGTGTCGAGCTGCCTGGCGGGCACCTACCTGAGCTATTTCATCGATGGCGCGACCGGTGGGGTGATTGTGGTGCTGCAGACCATGCTGTTTTTGTTGGCCTTTTTTCTGGCGCCCAAGCACGGCCTGCTGGCCACCCGTCGCCGCCGCATGGCCGCACTGGAGGGGCTGCAATGAGCTGGCTAACGCTACTGCTGGAGCCCTTCCAGTTCGACTTTATGCGCAACGCCATGCTGATAGCCGCGCTGATTGCCGTGCCCACGGCGTTGCTGTCCTGCTATCTGGTGCTCAAGGGCTGGGCGCTGCTGGGGGACGCCATCGCCCACGCCGTTTTTCCCGGCGTGGTGCTGGCCTACCTGCTGCAAGTGCCCTATGTCATCGGCGCCTTCGTCGCCGGCCTGTTCTGCGCCCTGGCCACCGGATTTCTCAAGCAGAACAGCCGCATCAAGCAGGACACCGTCATGGGTATCGTCTACGCCGGCATGTTTGGCGCGGGGCTGGTGCTTTATCTGAAGATCGAGTCCAGCGTGCATCTGGACCACATTCTGTTTGGCGATATTCTCGGCGTCAGCCGCGCCGATTTGCTGTTATCGCTGGGTATTGCCCTGCTGACGGTGCTGGTGCTGAGCTGTAAATGGCGGGATTTCATGCTGTTCAGTTTTGACCCGATGCAGGCGCGCGCCGTTGGCCTGCGCACCGGGTTGCTGCATTACGGCTTGCTGTGCCTGATCTCGCTGGCGGTGGTGGGGGCGCTCAAAGCGTCCGGCATCATCCTTGCCATCGCCCTGCTGATTGCCCCCGGCGCCATCGCAGCGCTGCTGACACGGCGCTTCGGCGCTATGCTCTGGGTCGCCCTGCTGCTGGCGCAGGTCTGCTCCTTTGTTGGCGTTTACCTGTCCTTCTTCCTCGACAGCGCCCCGGCGCCGACCATCGTGCTGGTATTTGCCCTCACGTTTATCCTCAGCCTGCTGCGCTACCTAGGGCGGTTCAGTCGCGCGGCTCAAGCCTCTCGCGCAGGTAGCTGACAACATGCTCAGCGCGCGCCGTAAGCGGCCACTCGGCGCGGTGGATTAGCCACAGGGTATCGACTACCGGTTTGTCGGCTTCCACCACGCTGATGGCGTCCGGCCTGGCAAAGGCCTGGCGGGCATAGCGCGGCAACACGGTAAAACCCAGCCCGCGCGCTACCGGCTCCAGAATCATACCGATCTGGTTGATAAACCCGTGGCGCGGCAACTTGCTGATACCGGGCGCTCCGGGGTAGTAGCGACTAAGCAGGCGCGCGGCCATGGCCTGCCCATCAGGGTGGTCGATAAAGCCCAGGGTGTGCAGGTCATCCCAGTGCTGGATGCGCACGCCGGCCGGCACTACCAACTCCAATGGCTCGCTGGCAAAGCGGCTGGATTGCAGCCTGGGATCGTCCGTTGGCAAGGTGGTCAGGCCCAGCTCAAAGCGGTTGTCCAGCACGGCGGCAATCACCTCCGGATCTGGCGCAATGCGTTGGTGGATACGCAGGCCGGGTGAGCGTTGCTGCAGCTCCAGCAGCAGCGGATAGAGTGCCAACCCGATGCTGCCCGGACAGGTCAGGCGAATGTCGCCCTGCGCCGGCTCATCGGCCGACAGGCGTTGTTGCAGCCGCTGGTCTGCGGCGCCCACCTCGGCGCAGTAGTCCAGCAGAGCCAGCCCGGCCGGGGTCAGCTCAAAGCGTCGGGGCCGGCGCAGCAGCAGTGGGCCAAGCTGCGCCTCCAGACGCTGGATATGCTGGCTGACAGCGGCTTGAGTCAGATTCAGCCGCTCGGCGCAGCGGGTAAAGCTGCGCTGCTCGCTCAGGGTTACAAAGGTGCGCAGCCACTGCGGATTTAGCATAACAATCTCTTATCGAATCGATAATACAGGCGTTGTTTTTATTATGGCTGCGGGCTCCTAGACTGGCCAGAACTCAACTGACCGGAGATATCGTCATGACGCAAACCTACCCTCGCAGCTTTTCACACATCGGCCTGTCGGTCACCGACCTGGACGCCGCCGTCACCTTCTACACGGAAGTGCTCGGCTGGTATCTGATCATGCCGCCGACCACCATCACAGAGGACGATTCAGCCATTGGCGTCATGTGCACCGACGTATTCGGCGCCGGCTGGGGTGAGTTTCGCATCGCCCACCTCTCGACCGGTGATCGCATCGGCGTGGAAATTTTCCAGTTCCGCGGTGCCGAGCGCCCGGAGAACAACTTTGAATATTGGAAAAGTGGCGTGTTCCACTTTTGCGTACAAGACCCGGACGTCGAGGGCCTGGCCGCACGCATCGTCGCTGCCGGCGGCAAACAACGCATGCCCGTGCGTGAATACTTCCCAGGCGAGAAGCCCTACCGCATGGTGTACATGGAAGACCCCTTCGGCAATATCCTGGAAATCTACAGCCACAGCTACGAGCTGACCTACTCGGCCGGCGCTTACGGTTGAGAAGCCACACGCGCTCGCTTGGGTGAGCGCACCGTCACGCTGGAGAAAACCGCTGCGCAGCGGTTTTCTCGTTGCTCATTACTCATATGAGGGATGCGGCGCGTCTTCATACACCGCTACGGTTGCGGCGATGCCAAATTGGTTGGCGTCGCGCACAACGTTACTCAGGGCGGATGTATGAAACGTATCAAAGGTTTGATGGGGCTCTCATTGCTGATGCTGTCGGTGCCCGCGCTGGCCAACCCGCAATATTGCTCCTCTGTCACGGTGGAGCACGACCAGGGGCAGCGTTATCTGATGACGCTACGCAACGACTGCAACGAGACGGTATACGTCAACTATTGCTATCAAAGCACCACCGGGCATCGCCAGGTCAACCGTGAAAAGGCCGAGCCCGGAAGAGCGGAAACAGACTCCTTCCACGCGATCAACGGCAGCATCGATTACATTCTTGGCTGGAGCTGGAACGAAGTGCGCGGCGCCTGCGACTGAGGTATGTGCAGCCGGGCTGGCAGCACGCTGGCCAGCCCGGCTGCACCGCTACGCATCAGCGCTGCGCTGGGCCTGCAGATAGGCCGGGTAGGCCGACAGGCGCCAGGCCAGCAGCGACGCGGGCAGGGTGATCACAGCGTACATCCAGGAAATGTCGGCGATAGTGCTCTCAAACAGATACAGCTCAAACCCAATGGCAATCGCCTGAATTGTCAGCACAAACAGCAGCAGTGACGCCCATGGCTTCAACCGCAGCAGCGCCGTAACAGCCAGCAGAACCGCACCACCCGGCAGCGCAAGCACCAGCGTCACCACAAAGCTGAGCCCGCCAATAAGCAACAACTCCAACCCCACAGAGCGCGCCGCCACGGCCACTGCAATGGCGTGGGCCACCGCGGCAAAGCAGGCCGTGATGAGCGTGGCCGGTAGCAGGTGGGCTAGGTGTTGCCGCAATCGGCTCATTGGGTTTTCGTCCGTGGCGGGGTGGTGTTGTTTGGAGGCAAGCGTGCATTGGTGGGGGGGCGGGGGCAAGGTTTGGGCGATGGTTGGTGGGTGGCGGGGGCTGCTTTCGCTCAAAAGCTGACTGCTGACTCGTGAATAAAGCTTCTCACTAATTTGGGGTGTCTCCCTGAGAGAAAAAGAGGGCGGCCGCAAAAACTGAGTGC
>DBHE01000124.1 GCA_002296055.1 Pseudomonadaceae bacterium UBA836 | reverse complement strand
GGCGAGGGCAAGACCTACGCCTGGAGCGATGGCTCCACCTACGTGAAGCATCCGCCGTACTTTGAAACCATCGACCAGCCGCTGGCGCCGCTGCAGTCGGTTGAGCAGGCGCGGGTGCTGGCGGTGTTTGGTGACTCCATTACCACTGACCACATCTCGCCGGCCGGCAACATCAAGGCCAGCTCGCCCGCAGGTGAATATCTGCAGGCCCAAGGTGTCGAGCCGGATGACTTCAACTCCTACGGCTCGCGTCGTGGTAACCACGAGGTGATGATGCGCGGTACCTTCGCCAACATCCGTATTCGCAACCGCATGCTGGGCGGCGAAGAAGGTGGCGAGACCATCCACGTGCCCTCCGGCGAGCGCCTGTCGATTTACGATGCCGCCATGCGCTATCAGAGCGAAGGCACGCCGCTGGTGGTGCTTGCCGGTAAGGAGTATGGCACTGGTTCAAGCCGTGACTGGGCCGCCAAGGGCACCAACCTGTTGGGCGTGAAGGCGGTGCTGGCCGAGAGCTTTGAGCGTATTCACCGCTCCAACCTGGTTGGCATGGGCGTGCTGCCGCTGCAGTTTGTTGATGGCAAGAACGTCGCGGAGCTGGGCCTGGATGGGCATGAGCAGATCGATATTCTCGGCATTGATGACAACATCAAGCCGGGGCAGCGTCTGCAGGTGAAGGCGCATACGCCGGAAGGCAAGGTCGTCGAGTTTGAGGTGCTGTGTCGTATCGATACCGCCAACGAGATTGCCTACTTCAAGGCGGGCGGCATTCTGCACCACGTGCTGCGCGAAATGCTGGACTGACGGGGCGGCGGCCGGGTAACAGCCCGGTCGCCTGCTTTTTTGGAGCGGATAAAGAAAAACCCCTGACTCAATGAGTCAGGGGTTTTTGCTGTTGGTCGGAGCGACTGGAATCGAACCAGCGACCTTCTCGTCCCGAACGAGACGCGCTACCAGGCTGCGCTACGCTCCGTTGTGGGCGGCATTTTACCTAAAAGAGCTGATGGCACAAGAGGCAATCGAAAAAAATTGCCGTTTTTCGCGGAGTTAGCGGGGCTGGCGGTTGCGGCTGGGCGGATACGCGAGGGCTGCTTGTCAGCTGTCTTGCCAGGCGCTGAGGGTGTTGGCGTTGAGCAGGCGCGGGTCGTCTTCGGCGATGGGCAGGGTGATCACCTGTTGCTCGATCAGCCAGCGGCGCGGGCTGCGTTGGCCGGCTTGCCAGGCACGCTCCAGCGTGTTGAGCAGGCTGAGCGGTAGGACGCAGACCAGCGGCTGCAGTTGTCTTCCGCTCTGCAGTGCAATCGCTCGCTCAGGGTGTTCGTTGGCCAGCGTGACCAGCGAATGTAATAGGGGCGCGTCCAGCAGCGGCATATCACAGGGCACTACCAGCAGGTGACTACCCCTGGCCACGCGCAGCGCGCTGAGCATGCCGAGCAGCGGGCCGGGGTAGTCCGGCTGCGGGTCGCTTACCAGGCGGTTGGCCCACTGGCTGTAGCGGCCAGCATTGCGGTTGCAGCTGATCAGCACCTCGCTACCCACTTGCGCTAACAGGCGACTCAAGCGCGCCGCCACCGGCTCGCCGTCAAATGGCATCAGGCCCTTGTCGATACCGCCCAGTCGGCTGCCTTGGCCGCCGGCCAGGAGCAGGGTGCTGAGGGTGAAAGGTTGGGCCATGGGATGAGTCCGAGCTGCGCTGCCCTGTGTTATAACAGCGCGGCAAGCTGCGGACAAATATGCCTGTCTGCGCTTTGATGATTTTTCTTCAACAAGGATTCCCGCCATGAGCAGCAAGCCAGACGCCCCCTTCAGCCCCCTCAATATCGCGGTACTCACCGTCAGCGATACGCGCACCCTGGAATCCGACAGCTCCGGCCAGTTGTTGGTCGATAGCCTGCAGGCGGCGGGCCACAGCCTGGTCGACCGCCAGCTCTACCCGGATGACCTTTACCGTATTCGTGCGGTGGTGTCGGCGTGGATTGCCGACCCGCAGGTGGAAGTAGTGCTGATTACTGGTGGCACCGGCTTTACCGGGCGAGACAGCACGCCGGAGGCCGTCGCCCCTTTGCTGGACAAGCAGGTGGAAGGTTTTGGTGAGCTGTTCCGTCAGGTATCGGTAGAAGATATCGGCACCTCCACCATCCAGTCCCGCGCGCTGGCCGGCCTGGCAAACCGTACGCTGGTGGCCTGCATGCCTGGCTCGACCAACGCCTGTCGCACCGCGTGGACGCGTATTCTTGAGCCGCAACTGGATAGCCGCACGCGCCCCTGCAACTTTGTGCAGCACCTGGGCAGTGCCGAGCAGTGCGGTCGCCGCGCATGAGTCTGCTGCCGGTCGCTACCGCCCTGGAGCGCTTGCTGGCCAGTGCTGCCGAGCACCCGCCGAGCGCTATCGTCAAGGTGCCACTGGCGGAGGCTTTGGGTTGTGTGTTGGCCGAGCCGGTTATCGCTGCGGCGGATGTGCCGCCCTGGGACAACAGCGCGATGGACGGCTACGCGCTAGCCAGCAGCGACCTGCCTGCGGCCATGGCTGGCGGCCTGCCGGTCAGCCAGCGCATTACCGCAGGCATGGCGCCGCAGCCACTGCAGGCCGGCACCTGTGCGCGTATCTTTACGGGTGCGCCAATGCCCGCGGGCGCCGATGCGGTGCAGATGCAGGAAAACGTTGTGCAGCAGGGGGAGATTGCGCAGCTGCAACAGTCTGTGGTGCCCGGCCAGAACGTGCGCCGGCGCGGGCAGGATATTGTAGCTGGCACAGAGGTGATCGCCGCCGGTACACGTTTGCGCCCGCAAGAGCTGGGCGTGATTGCCTCGGTTGGCCTGGCCGAGGTATCGGTGCGTCAGCCGCTGCGGGTGGCGGTGGTGTCGACCGGTGATGAGCTGGTGGAGCCGGGCGCCGCGCTGGCGCCGGGGCAAATCTACAACAGCAACCGTTTTACCTTGATCGGGCTGCTCAAGAGCATGGGCCAGACCGTGCTGGATGCCGGCATCCTGCCGGATGACCTGCCTGCTACCCACGCACGCTTGCGTGAGCTAAGCGCTGAAGCCGATGTGATTATCACCTCCGGCGGTGTCTCGGTTGGCGAGGCTGATTGTCTTGGACAGGCCCTGCGCGGCGGCGGCACTGTGGATCTGTGGAAGCTGGCCATCAAGCCCGGCAAACCCTTTACCCTGGCCGCCTACGCCGATACCCCCGTGCTCGGCCTGCCGGGCAACCCGGCGGCTACTCTGGTTACCTTTTTATTGCTGGTGCGTCCGTATCTGCTGACGAGGCTCGGGGCATTGGACACGGATTCGGTGCAGTTGGCGCTGCCAGCCGCTTTCGCCTGGGCCGAGGCTGGGAGCCGCGATGAGTACCTGCGTGCACGGGTGGAGCAGGGGGCGGTGCAGTTGGCTGGCAATCAAAGCTCCGGGGTACTCAGCAGCGCAAGTCAGGCCACCGGGTTGGTCTGCGTGCCGGCAGGGGAGACCTTTGCAGCGGGCGACTTGGTGCACTATCTATCGTTCTCCGGGCTACTCGGATAGAGCGCCAGGCGCGCGCTGTCGCTGTCCTGATAAGCAGCGCGCCTCCGTACCTACGCATTTGAGCTCTCGCACAGGGTGTGTGGAATTCCCTGACGGCTATGCAGGCGAGGGCGGCGCGCAAGGCGCCTCTTTGTGAAATCAGTGTTTCCAAAATAGATACGCAATGATGACTTGTTACATATTTTGTTACAGGTATCATTCTGGCGTACTAATTCTCATCTGCGGTTTCTCTCATGCTGGTTCCCTTTCTTATCATGCTGCGCGAAGGCCTAGAGGCCGCGCTGATCGTTGGCATTATTGCGACCTATCTGCGCCAAACCGGGCGCGCCGCCTGGATGCCGCTGGTGTGGATCGGTATTTTCCTGGCCGTCAGCCTCGCGCTGTTGGCCGGCGCTGGCCTGCAGTTTGTCAGCGCGGAGTTTCCGCAACGCCAGCAGGAGCTGTTTGAAGCACTGGTGGGCTTTGTTGCCGTGGCGATGCTGACCTGGATGGTGTTCTGGATGCGCCGCGCTGCGCAGGGCCTGCGCGGAGAGCTGACCGGGGCGCTGGATCAGGCGTTTGCCCACGGGCGCCAGCACACCTGGGCGCTAATCGGCATGGTGTTTCTGGCGGTGGCCCGCGAGGGGCTGGAGTCAATCTTCTTCCTATTGGCGGTATTCCAGCAAAGCCAGAGCCACGGTGCGCCACTGGGTGCACTCTTGGGTGTGCTCTGTGCGGCGCTGGTGGGGTGGGCCTTCTACCGAGGCAGTCTGCGCCTGAACCTCAAACACTTCTTCCGTTTGACCGGGCTGTTCATCCTGCTGGTGGCCGCCGGGCTGTTTGCCGGCTCGGTGCGTGCGCTGCATGAAGCGGGCCTGTGGAATCACGCTCAGGCCGTGGTCTTTGATCTGAGTGACTGGCTGCCGTTGGACACCGCACTGGGCAGCCTGTTTGCAGGCATCTTTGGCTATTACCCCACGCCGAGCGTGAGCGAGCTGGTGGCCTATCTCGGGTATTTGGCTCTGGCGCTGTGCGGGTTCTTTTGGCCGCGCGGCCAGGCGCTGCCAGCGCCGTCTGCAGCCCGGGGCTGATTGGCTGAGCTTTGTTTTTAACCGCGGTTTTTAATTGCTTGCGAGTGTCTTCTGATGTCTGATTCTCCTGTTTCTGCACCCAGTCGCCTGGCCTTGCGGGCCGGCCTGGTGGCGGCCGCGCTGCTGATGCTGGGCGCGCTAGCGCTGTTCTATTTCTCGTTGGGCGGCAAGTCGTCTGCGCAGCACGCCGGCAGCACTGAGGTGACGGTCACCGCCAAGGGCTGCGAGCCTAACGCGATTTCTGTGCCGGCCGGCAAGCGGCGCTTCACCGTGATCAACGGCTCGGAGCGGGCCATTGAGTGGGAAATTCTCGATGGCGTGATGGTGCTGGAAGAGCGCGAGAATATTGCACCTGGCATGCACCAGCAGCTCACCGCGCAGCTGACACCCGGTGAATACGCTATGACCTGCGGCCTGCTGAGCAACCCGCGCGGCACACTGACGGTAACCGAGGGTGATGGTAGTGAGCGCGTGACCGAAGTGTCTGCCCGCGCGCTGATCGGGCCGCTGGCTGAATACCAGGTGTACCTGACCCTGCGGGGCCGCGCTCTGGCGCAGGCTGCCGAGCAGCTGCAGCAGCAGATCGCGGCGGGTGATCTGGCGGCTGCTCAGCAGGCGTATCGAGATGCCCGTGCAGTGGACCAGCAGATGGCCCTAGCCGTTGGCTTGTTCAGCGATCTGGATCAGCGCCTCAACGCTCGTGCCGACTACTTTGCCCAGCGCGAGCAGGACCCTGAGTTCATGGGTTTTCAGCGGCTGGCTTACGGCCTGTTTGAGCAGAAAAGCCTGGATGGATTGTTGCCGGTAGCCGAACAGCTCAATCGCGATGTGACTGATCTGCGCGCACGACTGCGCGCCGAGGGCGTGCCCGCGCCGCAGCTGGCGCGCGGTGCCGGGCGGGTGTTGCAAGCCTGGCATGACCAGCAGCAGGGGCAGGCGCAGCTTGGTGAGCTGGCCAGAGCCGATCTGATGAACCTGCAGCAGGGCGTAGACAAGGTCGTCAGCCTGGTGGCGCCGGTGCTGGAGCAGGCGCACCCCGAGCAGGCGGCGCAATTGGCCGAGGCCAATCAAGCACTGGCCGCAGAGGTTTCTGAGGGCAGTGCGCCAAGCGTACTGCCGCTGACTGAGGCGCTGGCTGCGCAGCTGGCCAACGTCAATCCGCTGCTTGCAGCGGCCAATTAGGACTGTATTGCATGAGTAAGCATGACACTTCATCCCAAGGTTGCCCGTTCGCCGGGCTGGATCGTCGGCGTTTTCTGCAGGGCCTTGGCGCTGCCGGGGCCGGTATCGCGGCTGCGAGCCTGAGTGGCGGTGCGCTGGCGAGTCAGCCGGCGCACGCGGCCGAGGTGGCTGATGCCCCTACCAGCGCGACCACCGGGCAAGCCTACCCGTGGCACGGTGACAAGCAGCAGGGCATCACTACCCCGCGCCCGGCGGTAGGCATGCTGGTGGCCTTTGATGTGCTGGCGCGCGACCGTGCGGGGCTGGAGCAGCTGCTGCGCACGCTGAGCGAGCGCATTGCCTTTCTCACCCAGGGTGGCAGCTACGAGCAGCGTGACCCGCGCTATCCGCCGGTCGACTCCGGCATTCTTGGCCCGACCATCGACCCGGATGGCCTGACCATTACGCTGTCGGTTGGCGCCTCGCTGTTTGACGAGCGCTTTGGCCTGACTGAGGTCAAGCCGCGTCAGCTGGAGCGCATGACGGCGTTTCCGAATGATGCGCTGGACGCCGCGCGTTGCCACGGCGATATCTCGCTGCAGTTTTGCGCCAATAGTGAAGGCACCACTATCCATGCGCTGCGCGACATCATCAAGAACACCCCCGGCTTGCTGATGGTGCGCTGGAAGCAGGAGGGCAGTGTGCCGGTGATGGCGCCGCGCCCCAACGGCGAGACCGAGAGCGCGCGCAATTTTCTTGGTTTCCGCGATGGCACAGCCAATCCGCCGGCTGATGACCGCCCGCTGATGCAGCAACTGGTCTGGGTGGACCGGAACAATGACGAGCCGGCCTGGGCGCACAACGGCAGCTATCAGGCGGTGCGGCTGATCCGCAACTTTGTCGAGCGCTGGGACCGCACGCCGCTGCAGGAGCAGGAGGCAATCTTCGGCCGTCGCCGTGACAGTGGCTCGCCGATGCACGGTGGTGTCGAGCACGACCTGCCGCAGTACGCCGGTGACCCAGATGGCAGCGTCACGCCGCTGGACTCGCATATCCGCCTGGCTAACCCGCGTACCCACGGCAGCGAGCGCAACCTGATCCTGCGTCGCCCGTTTAACTACTCCAATGGCGTCGAAGCCAACGGCCAGCTGGATATGGGGCTGTTGTTCATCGCCTATCAAGCTGACCTTCAGGCCGGCTTTATCACCGTGCAGAAGCGCCTGGATGGCGAGCCGCTGGAGGAGTACATCAAGCCGGTGGGCGGGGGCTACTTCTTTACTCTGCCGGGTGTGCAGGCTGGCGATTATCTGGGCAGCGGCATGCTGGCTGCTGCCGATGCAATCCGTGGTGCGTGACTGATATTCATCCGATCTTTCAGGAGACCAACATGCTGATTTCCCGTCGTGTTCTGCTTGCCGCCGCTCTGAGTCTGGGCGCGCTGCAGGCCCAAGCCGCCGTCGCGCCGCAGGCGCTGGTGGCGCCAATTACCGATTACAAACTCTATGTGCTCGATAATCTTGAGCAGTTCACCGAGCACACCCGCGCCTTTACCGACGCGGTCAAGGCCGGTGACCTTGCGCGCGCCCAGGCGCTGTATGCCCCCAGCCGCGTTTACTACGAGCGCATCGAGCCCATTGCCGAGCTGTTTGCCGATCTGGACGCCAGCATCGACGCCCGTGAAGACGACTACGAGCACGGCGTGCAGGACCCGACCTTTACCGGTTTTCACCGTCTGGAGTACGGTCTGTTCCATGAGCGCAGCACCGACGGCATGGATGCGTATGCCGATCGCCTGATGAGCGATGTGAACGATCTGGAGCAGCGCGTGCAGGGCCTCACCTTTCCGCCGGAAGCGGTTGTCGGTGGTGCTGCTGCACTGATGGAAGAAGTGGCTGCGACCAAGGTCTCCGGCGAGGAAGACCGTTACAGCCACACCGATCTGTGGGATTTCCAGGGCAACCTGGATGGCTCCAAGAAAATCTTCGAGCTGGTCAAACCTCTGGTCGAGCAGGACGATCCGGCCTTTGTCGCGCGGATTGAAAGCAACTTTGCCGCGCTTGATGACACCCTGGCCAATTACCACCTGAGCGAAGGCGATGCCAGCAAGGGTTTCCAGACCTACGACAAGGTCAGCGAACGCGACCGCCGTGCTCTGGTTGGGCCGGTGACGGTATTGGCCGAGGAGCTGTCCACGCTGCGCGGGATGCTGGGGCTGGATTAACCTCAGCTGACGGCGTCATTCCGGCAGGCCTGAGACTTCGCCGTCACTCACGCCGCCCTCACACTGATCATTCCCGCGGCTCCACACTCCAACGTCATTCCCGCGCAGGCGGGAATCCACTGCTGGCTCGGAACCCTGTCTGGATCCCCGCCTTCGCGGGGATGACGGTGTATGGGGTTGGGGCGTTAGTGGGGTGACCGGATTAGCACCCAATCGTCATTCCCGCTCAGGCGGGAATCCAGTGCTGCTGCGGAGCCCTGTCTGGATCCCCGCCTGCGCGGGGATGACGGAGTATGGGGTTGGGGCGTTAGTTGGGTGACCGGATTTGCAGCCAATCGTCACTCCCGCGTAGGCGGGAATCCAGTGGTGCTTTGGACCCCGATCTGGGTCCCCGCCTTCGCGGGGATGACGCGGTGTGGGGGTGGGGCGTTAGTTGGGTGAGCGGATTAGCAGCAATCGTCATTCCCGCGCAGGCGGGAATCCAGTGCTGGCTCGGAACCCTGTCTGGATCCCCGCCTTCGCGGGGATGACAGTGTGTGGTGTGGGGCGTTAGTTCGCTGAGCGGATTAGTGCTCAGTCGTCACTTCCGCGCAGGCGGGATCCCGTGCTGCCTACTCCCGCACCCGTCTAATTGCGTCCAGCCAGCCTTCGTATAGTGCATTGCGCTGTGCCTCCGGCATGGCTGGGGTAAAGGTGCGTTCGCACGCCCAGTGGCTGGCGATGTCTTCCAGGTTTTTGAATACGCCCAGCTGCAGGCCTGCCAGGTAGGCGGCGCCCAGGGCGGTGGTTTCGGTGACTTGGGGCCGGTCAACGGTCACGCCCAGGATGTTGGCCAGCTCCTGCACGACCCAATTGTTGATGACCATGCCGCCGTCCACGCGCAGGGCGGCGGTGTTTTGGGCGCCGTCTGCCTGCATGGCGTCGAGCAGATCGCGGGTCTGGAAGCAGACCGACTGCAGGCCAGCGGCAACGATCTGGGCGATGCCGGTGTCGCGGGTCAGACCGAAAATGGCACCGCGGGCGGTTGGGTCCCAGTAGGGCGCGCCAAGGCCGGTGAAGGCGGGCACCAGATACACGCCGGTTTGGTCGCCGGCCTGGCGTGCCAGGGCTTCAGTCTCGCCGGCGTGCTGAATCAGCTTGAGGCCGTCGCGCAGCCACTGAATCGCAGCCCCGGCGACAAAGATGCTGCCTTCCAGCGCGTAGGTGGTCTGCCCCTTGAGGCGATAGCCAACGGTGGTCAGTAGCCGGTTCTGCGAGCGGATGGGGGTGTCGCCGGTGTTCATCACCATAAAGCAGCCGGTGCCGTAAGTGCTCTTGACCATGCCGGGGCTGAAACACGCCTGGCCGATCAGCGCGGCCTGCTGGTCGCCGGCTATACCGCACACGGGCACGCTGGCACCCAGCACGCTGGCGTCGGTCTGGCCAAAGTCGGCGGCGCTGTCCATCACCTCGGGCAGCAGGCTGGCTGGAATATCGAGCAGCTTGAGCAGGTCTTCATCCCACTGCTGGGTGTGGATGTTGAACAGCATGGTACGCGAGGCGTTGGTGGCGTCGGTGCGGTGCACCTTGCCGCCGGACAGACGCCAAAGCAGGAAGCAGTCCACGGTGCCAAAGCGCAGCTCGCCGCGTTCGGCACGCGCGCGGGCGTCGGGCACCTCATCCAGCAGCCAGCGTAGCTTGGTGGCCGAAAAGTAGGGGTCGATCAGCAGGCCAGTGCGTTCGCTGATCAGCGCCTCATGCCCGTCGGCCTTGAGGCGGGCGCAGAACTCAGCGGTGCGGCGATCTTGCCAGACAATGGCACGGTGCAGCAGCTCGCCGCTTTCGGCGTCCCACAGCAGGGTGGTTTCGCGCTGGTTGGTAATGCCGATGCCGGCGACGTCGCTGGCGCTGATGTTTGCCTTGTCGAGGACCTCACGACAGACGGCGAGCGTGGATTGCCAGATGTCTTCGCCATCGTGCTCGACCCAGCCGTCTGCGGGGAAGTGCTGGGCAAACTCCTGCTGGGCGCTGTGCTGCGGGTTGCCATCGGCGGCAAACAGAATAGCGCGGCTGCTGGTGGTGCCCTGGTCAATGGCGAGGATCGGCTTGGCCATATCGGGTGTCCTGATCAAGTGGGTGTAGGTGTGGGTCAATCGCGGCACAGCTCGCACAGCTGCGCGTTGGTCTGGGCCTGCAGGTCACTGGCCTTGAGTTCGATCTCCAGCCCCCGTCGCCCGCCGCTGACAAAGATACTGTCCCAGTCTGCGGCGCTACTATCGATAAAGGTACGCAGGCGCTTCTTCTGCCCGAGTGGGCTGATGCCGCCGACCAGGTAGCCGGTGCTGCGCTGCGCTGCCGCCGGGTCGGCCATGGCGGTTTTCTTGACCTTGGCAGCGGCGGCAAGGGCCTTGAGGTTCAGCTTGTCCGACACCGGTACCACGGCAACCAGCAGTTCACCGGTTTCGCTGGCGGCCAGCAGGGTCTTGAATACCCGGCGGTGCTCCAGGCCGAGCTTGTCGGCTGCCTCGCCGCCGTAGGACTCGGCCTGCGGGTCGTGGGTGTAGCGGTGCAGGTGATAGGCAACCTTGGACTTGTCGAGCAGTTTTGTTGCGGGAGTCATGTGGCGTCCGCTGCAGGTGGCGAGAACTGGCTAGCGCTCAAGGGTAAACTGCGGGCGGGCGGGGGCCAAGAGGTGTGTGCAGACTGCGCGCGAGGTCACAGCAGATGTCTTGTCGTTGACACAGTGCTCGTTGCACACTGATAAGTGTCAAGGAATGTACGCCATCGAGGAACCCGCATGCTCTCACCCCATCGTGATGAACGCCCGCGCGCGGCTGCGCCCGCGGCAGCTGTGCTGGATCTGGTGGTGATAGGCGGGGGGATTAACGGTGCGGGCATTGCCAACGATGCCGCCGGGCGCGGGCTGTCCGTGCTGCTATGCGAGCAGCATGATCTGGCGGCGCACACTTCCTCTGCCAGCAGCAAGTTGGTGCATGGCGGTTTGCGCTATCTGGAGCACTACGAATTTGGCCTGGTGCGTGCTGCACTGGGCGAGCGCGAGGTGCTGATGGCCAAGGCGCCGCACCTGATCTGGCCGCTGCGCTTTGTTTTGCCGCATCGACCTCATCTGCGTCCGCGCTGGATGTTGCGCGCTGGGCTGTTTCTGTACGACCACCTGCACCGCCGTAGCAGTTTGCCGGGTTCGACCGGCAAGGCGTTGAACGGGCAGGGCGTGCTGAACCCGGTTATCGATTACGCCTTTGAGTATTCTGATTGCTGGGCTGACGATGCACGCCTGGTCGCGCTTAATGCCGTGCAGGCGGCTAGCCTGGGCGCGGAGATATGCCTGCACACTCGCTGTATCGCTGCGCAGCGTCGCAATGACCTCTGGGAAATCGAGCTGGAGAGCGCCTCCGGCGCGCGCCGCACGGTGCTGGCGCGGGCGCTGGTCAACGCGGCGGGGCCTTGGGCGGCACGGGTGATGGAGCGGGTGGTCAATACCCGCTCGCCGCATGGGGTGCGCCTGGTCAAGGGTAGCCATATTGTGGTGCCGCAGCTGCATCGCGGTAGCGAGGCCTACATCCTGCAGAATGAAGACCAGCGGATTGTTTTTGTGTTGCCCTACGAGGGCGAGTTCTCCCTGATTGGAACCACCGATGTGGACTTTCAGGGTGATCCGGCCGTGGTCGAGCCGGAACAGGCTGAGGTTGATTATCTGCTGGAGGTTGTTAACGCCCACTTCAAGCGGCAGCTGCGTGCCTCAGATATCGTGCACCGGTTTGCCGGTGTGCGTCCGTTGATCAGCAGCGCCACCGCCAACGCAGCCGAGGTCAGCCGTGATTACAGCTTGACGCTGGACGCCGAGCCTGGTCAGGCGCCGCTGCTGGCGGTATTTGGTGGCAAGCTGACTACCTACCGTCAGTTGGCCGAGCAGTCACTGGACCGCCTGCAGCGCTGGTTTCCGAACGCCGGCGCGGCCTGGACAGCAGAGCACGCCCTGGCCGGCGGCGACTTTGAAAGCCAGGCCGCGCTGCAGGCAGAGCTAGCGCAGAGCTATCCCTGGCTGACCGAGCAGCAGCGTGCCCGCTATGCGCGTAGCTACGGCACCTTGTGTCAGGTATTTCTCAGGGGGATGAGCTGTGCGGCAGATATGGGCGAGCACTTCGGCGCGGGGCTGACCGAGCGTGAGATACGCTATCTGCGCGAGCGCGAATGGGTCAACGATGCCGAGGCCTTGTTGTGGCGTCGCAGTAAGTTGGGGTTGCACCTGACGGCCGTGCAACGCGAACGGGTGCAGGCGTATATGAGCAATCGGGAGTGGGAGGCGGCGCCCGCCATATGACGGGCGCTCAGGGTAGCTGATCCGGTTGCCTGATCAGTCGGCGATTTTTACTACCAGCTTGCCGAAATTCTGGCCTTCGAGCAGGCCGATAAAGGCCTCAGGCGCGTTTTCCAGGCCTTCTACACGATCCTCCTTCACCCGCACCTTGCCCTCAGCCACCCAGGGCGTCATGGTCTTGAGAAACTCGGGGAAGCAGTGCCCGTAGTTGTCGAAGATGATAAAGCCCTGCATGCGGATGCGTTGGCTGAGTATCAGGCGCATCAGTTGCGAAAGGCGATCCGGGCCGTCTGGCAGGCTGGTCGCGTTGTATTGCGCAATCAGGCCGCACAGCGGGACGCGGGCGTGGGCGTTAAGCAGCGGCATGACGGCGTCGAACACCTTGCCGCCAACGTTTTCGAAGTACACGTCGATGCCCTTGGGGCAGGCGGCGGCGAGCTTCTCTGCCAATGCCGGGTCCTTGTGGTCGATGCAGGCGTCAAAGCCCAGTTCCTTGACCGCGTATTCACACTTCTCTGCGCCGCCGGCGACACCCACCACGTGGCAGCCAAGGATTTTGGCCACCTGGCCCACTACGGTGCCGACCGGGCCGGTTGCTGCGCCCACCACGACGGTTTCACCCACCTTGGGCTGGCCGATGTCGGTCAGACCCATGTAACCGGTAAAGCCGGGCATACCGAGCACGCCCAAGGCCTGTGAAGGCTCTGGCATGTTGCGGTCCAGGCGAAACACCATGCTGCCATCGGACAGCGTGTAATCCTGCCAGCCGGAGGCAAAGCACATCACCAGGTCACCCGGCTCAAAACCTTCCAGCTCGGAACTGACCACCTCACTGACGGTGCCGCAGGTCATCACGCCACCCACCGGGACCGGGTCGGCGTAGGACTTGGCGTCGCTCATGCGTCCGCGCATGTACGGGTCCAGCGACATCCAGCGGTTGCGCAGCAGCATCTGTCCGGCCTGCACGGTGGGCACGGGCGTTTCTACCATGCGGAAGTTGGCCTGGGTCGGGGCGCCAACCGGGCGTGATTCCAGCAGTATCTGGCGATTGATAGCGGAAGTTTGCGGCATTGTTCTTGTCCTCTGCTCAGGGCCGTCGGCCGACGACTGTGTGTCGGACAATGCGCCAGCCCCTGACAGGGGTCAAGCTGATCTCAGCGCGTTTGATAGGAGGGTATTCAGTTGGCTGCGGCGCTGCGTTGAGCCTCGCGCCAGGCTCGCTGATAGTCCCGCGCTCGACCACCCCGGTGGGGGTAGGAGGCTTCCCAGATTCGCGCTAGGCTAGCCAGGTCGTTGTCGGGTTTCGGCAGCATGTGCTGGCGTTGGTAGATGAGCCAGGCAATGGCCATCGCGTAACCGAGGTTGTAGCCCAGCTCGGCATGTGGGTCGGTCAGAAAGCAATGCTGACTTGCCAGGCCGCGTACCTTGCTGGCCAGGTCCGGCTGATGGACCAGATAGTCATCCCAGATCAGAGTGTGCAGTCTTGGTGGAATGCCGAAGGGGCCGATGGCTTCAGCTGCGCGCCGGCTGGCAGGCAGGGCGGTGGTGCACAGCAGCGTGCCCAGCAGCAGTTGCTGCAGCTGTGGGCAGGTGATGTTCAGGTACTGCATGGCGGGTTGTAACAGGCGACCTTGCGCATTACTGAACAGATGGTCGAACGTTGGGGGCGGGGCACTGGCGCGAGTTGGCGCTGGATGTATCAGGGGGCAGACGAGGTTGGCAGACATGCAGGTACGTCCTGTCGGTTAGCGTCCTGTTTTCAAGCATAGCTGTAGTTAGTTTAAGTAAATTATTGTTTTTAAAATATTTAGCGCCGAAGGCGGTTGGCTATATAACTGCACGGCATATTGGCCTCACTCATAACAACAATGGGCCCACATCAGTATGAATTCAGAGCTGCCGCCCGCCTTACCGGGCATTGATGAGCCCGCGCTGTTGGCGCAACAGCGTGGCTTTGCCCGCTTGCGCTTCAGGGCGCCGCTGGAGCAGGCGTTCCAGCACTATCTGCACGTAAAGATGGCCAGCCGTGTCGGCCTGGTGGCGCTGTCTTCGATTGCGTTCATGCTGCTGTTCATGTGGCTGGATTATCTCTATCTGCCACCAGAGGTAGCACGTTACACCCTCAGTATTCGCAGCTTGGCATTGTTGCTGGTGTGCATTGCCATTTGGTACGCCAACCGGCCGGGGCGGGTGGTGCCACGCCGCGCCTTTAATGTCGCCACCCTGGCTTATTGCTGCTCCGGGTTGATGGTGGTGATGGTGATAACGGTGGCGCGCCTGGCCGAGGTGCCGATCCGGGTAACCCACGATGGCCTGTATCTGGTGCTGTTGTCTGGTTTCTTTCTGCTGGCGCTACCGATGCGGCACGCTGTGCTGGGCTCCTGGCTGATCGTGCTGAGCTATCTGGCCGCCGAGCAGTTGACTGGAAGCTCGCCCTCGGTAGTGATTTCTGACGGTATTTTCCTCAGCAACTTCGCATTGATGGGCTCGTTGGGCGCTTATATTTACGAGTACATGCAGCGCCGTGGTTACCTTAACGAACAGTTGCTGGAGGCGGCGCGGCGGCGCGCTGAGCGCGAGAGCCAAAGTAAGACGCACTTTCTGGCAACCGCCAGCCACGACTTGCGGCAGCCGCTGCATGCCATGTTGCTGTTTATTCAGCACCTGCAGGATCAGGTGCTGAATGATGAGGCGCGGCGCACCGTAGAGCGGCTTACCGACTCAACCCAGTTGCTGCAGGCGATGCTCAATTCCCTTCTGGATATCTCGCGCCTGAGTGTCGGTATGGTGCGGCCGCAGACGCGCTCCTTCAATCTGCGACCCTGGTTGGAGCGCCTGGTCGCAAGCCTCGAGAGTTATGCCCGGCGCCGTGGCATCCGTCTGGAGATCGACTGTGCGGCGCACGTCGCCGTGCAGAGTGACCCGATGCTGCTGGAGCGGTTGTTGCGCAATTACCTGAACAACGCATTGATTCACGCCGAGGCCAGCCTGGTGCGTATTGAGGTGACGCGGGTAGACGAGCGTTTGCGCATTGCCGTGGTGGACAACGGCTGTGGACTGGCAGATGCCGATCAGGAGCGCATTTTTGAAGAGTTTACCCAGCTGCGTAATCCGGCCCGTACGCTGGATAAAGGTGTTGGCCTGGGCCTGAGCATCTGTCGGCAGATACTGCACCTGTTGACCTACCCGTCGGGGCTTTGGTCGCGGCTGGGGGAGGGCGCGCGCTTCTGGTTTGAGGTACCGGTCGGTGAATGGCAGAGTGAGCCGGCTGAGCCGCGGGTGGCGGCGATGCCGAACCTGCGTGGGCAGGTTGCCCTGATCGAAAATGACAGGGTCAGCCGCGAGGCAATGCAGGCGTTGTTGTCCAGCTGGGGCTGTATCGTCTGGGCCTTCGCCAGTGCCGATGAAGCCATTGATGGGTTGCGCACGGTGGCGGTGGATGTGCTGTTCAGCGACTTCCGGCTCGAGGGCGAGCTGAATGGACTGGAGCTGATTCGTCACCTGCGCGAGCGCGAACTCTACGGCGGCCCCGCTGCGCTGGTGACCGCTGATACGTCCGAGGAGTTGGCCGAGGCGGCACGTCTGGCTGATATCCAGTTGCTCTACAAGCCGGTGTTGCCCGCGCGTTTGCGGCGCACCGTGGAGGGCATGCTGGCGCAGGCGCCTGCCCATTCATAAGGATGTGGCAGGCCGCGTCTGCCAGTGTGCGTCGGCTAAAAGCTCACCAGCCCGAGCTTGCGTGCATGGTTTACGCATTCGGTGCGGTTGTGACACTCCAGCGACGAGAACAGTGCCTTGAGATGGGTTTTGACGGTGTCTTCCGAGAGGGACAGGCGCTGGCAGATCAGTTTGTTGGGCAGACCTTCGGCCAGCAGGTCGAGGATTTCCAGCTGGCGCGGGGTAATGCCCACTTCGCGTGCGCTGTTTTGGCGGTCGAGTGGACGGTTTTCATCGCTGATCACCACCTGAGCGCCGTACAGCAATTGGGTCACGGCTTCCAGCAGGGTCTTGCCGTCGGCGGTCTTGCTGATAAAGCCAGCGGCGCCAAGCTGCAGAGCGGCGTCCAAGTCGCTTGGGCTGTTGCTGGCGGTCAGGATGGCGATAGGGACCATGGCGTCGGCGCTGCGTAATTTTTGCAATAGCGCCAGGCCGCTGCTGTCGGGCAGCTGCAGGTCCAGCAGAATCAGATCATAGGGGTGGGTGCCTACCTGTTGCAGGGCTTCGGCGGCGTTGTGGGCGTGGTCCAGCTGTACGCCTTCGCACAGCGAGCTGAGGGTCAGGCTCAGCCCGTCAAGATAGATCTGGTGATCGTCAATCAGCAAAAGCCGGGTGTCCGGCGGCAGCGTGCTGCTCATGCGTGAAATCCTCTACGCGCTGGCTGCCTCAGTGCGTTCCCGGCGACAGCCTTTGTTATTGTTCGCGGCTTGATGATATGCAAGCTGCCTGGTCAGGTCCAGAGTCGTGCTTGGGTAAGCGCTCACGCAGCTCGGCCAGCTCACTGCGCAGCGACTGTACTTCGGCCAGTAGCAGTTGCTGAGGGTCTTGCGCTGGCTCCTGCGCCGGCTCCAGTGCATCGCGCTGGTGCTGAATGGCGTCCACGATCACTGCAATAAACAGGTTCAACATCATGAAGGTGGCAATCAGGATGAAGGGCACAAAGTAGAGCCAGGCGTAGGGGAATTCTTCCATCACCGGTCGCACGATACCCATCGACCAGCTCTCCAGCGTCATCACCTGAAACAGCGTGTAGAGGCTGGCGCCGAGCGTGCCGAACCACTCGGGAAATGCGTCGCCGAACAGCTGGGTGGCAATAACGGCGGCAACGTAGAAGATCAGACCAAGCAGGGCGACGATGCTGCCCATACCGGGCAGTGAGGCGAGCAGTGACTGCACGACCACCCGCATGCTTGGCACTATGGAAACCAGACGCAGCACTCGCAGTACCCGCAGCGCGCGCAGCACCGCCAGCGGGCCGCTGGCAGGTACCAGCGCGATTGCTACCACCAGGGTGTCGAACAGCCCCCACGGATCGCGCAGCAGGCGCCAGCCGTGGGCGACAAAGCGCAGGGCAATCTCCACCACAAAGCAGGTAAGAATCAGCTGGTCGAGCGCACGCAAAATACCGCCCCAGCGCTGCATGATCGATGGCGCGGTCTCCAAGCCAAGGATGACGGCATTGATCAGAATCAGAGCGGTGATGGTGTACTGAAAACGCGGATGTTCCAGCCGTGCGGCAAGGCGCTCGCGCCACGGCGTGTCGAGGTCAAGTGTCTGGTTCATGGGATTCTTGAAAGGGGGTTACGGCCTGCAGCGCAGGCCGCTGGAATCAGCGCTCGCTTTCGGCAAAGGCGCAGAGGGTGTAAGTGGGGATGCCAGCGTCTTGCATCTGCCGTGAACCGCCCAGGTCGGGCAGGTCGATAATGGCGGCAGCCTCGTACACCTCGCCGCCGCCCTGGCGGACCAGCGTGGCGGCGGCCAGGAAGGTGCCGCCCGTGGCGATCAGGTCATCCAGCAGCAGTACTTGCTCGCCGCCGGACAGGGCGTCGCGGTGCATCTGCAGGGTGGCTTCGCCGTACTCGGTGGCGTAGCTGGCGCTGAGGGTGTCGGCGGGCAGCTTGCCGGCCTTGCGGAACAGGATCAGCGGGCGGTTGAGTTCGTACGCGAGAATCGAGCCGAGCAGAAAGCCGCGCGCATCGATAGCGCCAATGTGGGTCACCGGGCTGTCGATGTAACGCTGAATCAGGCTGTCCGCCACCATGCGCAGGGCCTTGGGCGACTGGAACAGCGGTGTGATGTCGCGGAAGGTGACGCCTTCTTTGGGAAAACCCGGCACCGGGCGAATCAGGGATTTGATGGCGTATTCGTCAAAGATCATGGAAAGGTCCTGGGTCAATCGAGTTGGCCACCGGCCAGCGCGCATAGCTCGCCGTGGTTGAGAATCTCTACTTCCTTGCCGTCGGCGGCAATCAGCCCCTGCTGCTGGAAGCGCGTAAACACGCGGGAGACGGTTTCGACCGCCAGCCCAAGGTAGTTGCCGATGTCGTTGCGTGACATTGCCAGGCGGAATGAGCGCGCCGAGTAACCGCGCGCGCGAAAGCGTGCAGACAGGTTAATGAGCAAGGTGGCGATGCGCTCGTCGGCGGTTTTTTTCGACAGCAGCATCATCATTTGCTGATCGTCGCGGATCTCGCGGCTCATCAAACGCATTACCTGACGGCGCAGGGTGGGCATGCTGGCGGTCAGATCGTCCAGTCGCTCGAAGGGGATTTCGCACACCGAGGTGGTTTCCAGCGCAACGGCCGAGACGGGCTGGCGCTCATCGTCCATGCCGGACAGGCCAATCAGCTCGCTGGCCAGATGAAAGCCGGTAATCTGCTCTACGCCTGCGTCGTCAACGGTAAAGGTTTTTACCGTGCCGGAGCGCAGAGCGTAGAGCGAGTCAAAGGGGTCGCCTTGGCGAAACAGCATCTCGCCCTTGCGCAGCGGCCGACCGCGCTTGACGATGCTGTCGAGCGTGTCCAGCTCCTGGTCTTGCAGTGCCAGCGGCAGGCACATGGCGGCCAGACTGCAGTCCTTGCAGTGGGCTTCTGGCAGCGCTTTGAGTTTGATGGCATCGGTCATGACGGTGACGGCTCCGTGGGTCGATGGGCATAGCCTACAACATGCGTTGTGGTTGTGCCCTCGTCAATGGCTGTGGTGACTGGACGGCGGGCTCAGATGCTGCATCAGCCACTGCTGATGCGGGCCGGGCAGGGTCCAGAGGCCGAACAGAATAATCAGTATTGCGGCGCTGACGCGCAGGCTACGGCGGCGTAACAGGGCGGTCAGTCGTTCCGCGGCCGCGCCGGTGGCCAGCAGCGTGGGCAGGGTGCCCAGGCCGAAGGCGAGCATCAATAGTGCGGAATGGGCAGCGCTGCCATGGCTGCTGCTCCAGATCAGAGTGCTGTATACCAGGCCGCAGGGCAGCCAGCCCCACAGGGTGCCCAACAGCAGCGCCTGGCCTGGCCGCTGTACCGGTAGCAACGCTCGTGCATGGGGCTCGATATGCCGCCACAGGCCGCGACCCAACTGCTCAATACGCGTCAGGCCGGCCCACCAGTTGGCCAGGTACAGACCCATGGCAATCATCAGCAGACCAGCGATGCTGCGCAATATCACGCCCAGGCCCATGCCCTGCAGGGCCCAGCCGAGGCTGCCGAGCAGGGCGCCTGCGGCGCTGTAACTGGCGATGCGGCCGACGTTGTAGGAGAGCAGCAGACGCCACAGGGGCCATCCGTGCCGACGCTCGGGCGGAATAGCCATAGTCAGGGCGCCCATCAGGCCACCACACATGCCGATGCAGTGTCCGCCGCCCAGCAAGCCGAGGGCCAGCGCGGTCAGCAGCTGGGGTAACAGGTCTGTCATGGGCGCGGGTCGGTGTCGCGGGGTGTGGGGGCAGCGGGGTCGTCACCCTGAGTGTCATCCTTGCGCTGGGCCGCCAGGTGTGCCGGGTCGTCGTCGTCGAACAGGATGCTGTGGGCAGGACTGTCCAGGTCGTCGTACTGGCCGTTGTTGACGGCCCAGTTGAACAGCCAGATGGCAAGAATCACCAGGGCAATGGCAATCGGCACCAGAATGTAGAGAACCGTCATGGGCTGGGCTCCGGTTGGATGCTTGGCGCGCTGGCTTGCGGCGGCCGGCCCAGGCGGGTCAGGCGCAGCGCGTTGAGCACCACCAGCAGCGAGCTAAGGGACATGCCCAACGCGGCCAGGGCCGGGGTAATCAGACCCAGCGCTGCCAGCGGCAATACCGCCAGATTATACAGGGTTGCCCAGGCCAGGTTCTCGATCATGATGGCTCGCGTGCGCTTGGCGATACCGATGGCCTGCAGCAGCGCGCCCAGACGACTGCCGAGCAGCACGGCGTCGGCGTTGGTTTTGGCCAGATCAGAGGCGTTGCCCATGGCGATGGAAATGTCGGCGCTGGCCAGGACCGGGACGTCATTCACGCCGTCGCCCATCATCAGTACCTTCTCGCCGTCACGTTGACGCTGCTGCACATAAGCCAGTTTGTCGTCGGGACTGGCGTTGCCGATGGCGTGCTCAATTTGTAGTTCGGCAGCCACCTTGTCGACCACGCGCTGGTGGTCGCCCGACAGCAGAATCACCTCAAGCCCGCGCTGTTTCAGGCCGTTGATCAGCTCGGCTGCGTCGGCGCGCAGGCGGTCGTTGAGGGCAAACCAGGCCAACGGTCCCGTGCTGCCGGCCAGCAGCAGCCACTGGCCATCGCCGGCCGGGCGCTCGGGTAAGGGTTGCTGACTGAGCTGCATGGCGTACTCCGCCTTGCCGATACGCAGGCGCTGCCCATCACACACGCCTTCCAGGCCCATACCTGGCTGGTTGTGGCTGTCTTCGGCCTGGCTGCTGCTGCGGCCAAAGGCGCGCGCAATCGGGTGTTCGGAGTGACTTTCGAGCATTTGCGCCCAGCGCAGGGCCTGCTCGCTGCTGACACCGGCAAAGGGCTGGATCTGCTCCAGTGTCATGCGGCCTTCGGTCAGTGTGCCGGTCTTGTCGAGGATCACCGTCTGCATCTGCGGCAAGCCCTCCAGCACATGCCCGCGGGTCACCAGCAGGCCAAGGCGGTGCAGGCTGCCGGTTGCGGTGGTGAGCGCGGTAGGGGTGGCCAGCGAAAGGGCGCAGGGGCAGGTGGCAACCAGCATCGCCAGGACGATCCAGAAGGCGGTATGGCCGTCCGCGACCCACCACCAGGCGCTGCCAACCACCACGGCAGCCAGCAGCACGGTGAGCAGGAAGTACTGGGCTACATCATCTGCCAGTCTGCCCAGCCGCGGCTTGTCGGCCTGAGCGCGTTCCAGCAGGCGTACAATGGCGGACAATCGGGTCTGCTCGCCCAGGGCCTCAATGCGCAGTTGCAGAGGGCCTTCGACATTCAAGGTGCCAGCGGTTACGCGGTCACCCGTGTGCTTGGCAATCGGCAGATATTCGCCCGACAGGGCTGACTCATCCACGCTGCTGGTGCCGTTTGCGATTATTCCGTCAGCCGGAATGCTCTCGCCGGGTTTGACCTCCACCAAGTCGCCGCAGCGTAGCTCTTCGAGCATGATGCGCTGGCGGGTGCCGTCGGCCTCGATGCGCAGGGCGCTGGGTGGCAGCAGGTTGACCAGTCTGGCGGTGCTCTCAACAGTGCGCTGCCTGGCTCGGCGCTCCAGATAGCGACCGGCCAACAGAAACAGCGCGAACATGCTGACCGAGTCGAAGTACACCTCGCCTTCGCCGAGCAGCGTGGCGTAGATGCCAGCGAGGTACGCGCCGCCAATCGCCAGCGAGACGGAGACGTCCATGCTCAGCCGGCGGTTACGCAGGTCACGCAGGGCACCCTGAAAGAAGGGCGCGCAGCTGTAGAAAACGACCGGCGTTGTCATCAGCAGGCTGGCCCAGCGCAACAGGTGGGCCATGCCCTCGGTCATGTCCTGGTTAAACTCACTGGACAACGCCATGGTGGCCATCATTACCTGCATGAACATCAGCCCCGCCAGGCCTAAGCGGCGCAGGTAGCGACGGTTTTCTTCGGCGATCTGCTCGGATGCCTTGTCTGGCTCATAAGGATGAGCGTTGTAGCCGATGTGGCGCAGACTGCTGAGCAATGCGGAAAGCTTGGTCTGCTGGCGATCCCAGGTGAGGCTCAGGCGCTGATTGCCCATGTTAAGGCTGGCTTCCTGCACGCCTGGCAGGGCCCGCAGATGGCGCTCGATCAGCCAGCAGCAGGCCGCGCAACTGATGCCTTCGATCAGCAGGGTCGCCTGTTGGTTGTCACCGTCGCCTCGGGCGAAACGCTGTTGCACGTCGTCCCGGTCGTACAGCTCCAGCTCATCCTGCAGCGCTTGCGGCAAGGCCTCCGGGTTGGCGGACGGCTCGGTGCGGTGCTGATAGTAGGATTCCAGCCCCGCGCTGCTGATCGCTTCGGCCACCGCCTGGCAGCCCGGGCAGCACATGGCGCGCGGCGCGCCGAGCAGCTCAACCGTCCAGGGCGCGCCGGCAGGAACCGGCTCGCCACAGTGATAGCAGGGGGTGGGTTGGGCCATGCGCGCGTCAGTGGGCGCTCAACTGGTAGCGCTGGCTGCCGCCAAGCTGCAGCTCGCCAGTCAGGCGCCAGCCGTCCTCGCCGGGTTTGTCAGGGTCATTCAGTTCAATGTACCGGCGTCCCTCGATACGGTTTTCCAACTGGCCGGTGTAGGTGCTGCCGCTGATGTGGCGCAGCGTCACGCTGCGGTCGCGCGAGGCGTGGGTGGGGGAGATCAGGTCCAGGGTCAGGCTGCGGGGCAGGGCGCTGAGCTGGCCATCGAGCTGCAGACTGATGTCGCCGGTCACCTCGTCAATGCTGAAGGCGGCCGCCATGCCCAGGTCGCGTGCGTTGTGGTCGCGATCCAGGGTCATGTTGATCGCCTTGCCTTCGCTGTAGTAGTTATCGCGCACCAGGCTGTCGGGATTCATGGTGGCGACCAGCAGCAGGCCAACGCCGATGAATACGGCGAAGGCCAGAATGGCGATGACAAACCAGGCCCAGATTTGCTTGTACCAGGGCGAGGAAGCGGCGTCGTCGGTCATGGGGGTTCCTGTACTCATCAGCGTATCTGCGGCGCCATGAAGCGGCTTTCTGCTTCCGCCTCTACGCTGTCGTCATCTTCAGCGGTGACCACAAAGGTGATCGCAATATTGGTGGCACCGTCCAGCGCGGCCGGGTCCAGGTGCACATTGACCGGCAGTTCCAGCTTGCGGCTTGGGGCGACGGTCAGGCGGTTGTCGGGCATTTGCAATTGCAGGCCATCGTGACCATTCACGGCGAGCTCGTAGGTGCGCTCGGTCTGACCCTTGTTGAAAATTTTGACAATGTACACGTTCTCGATCTCCCCGGCACGGGTTTCTCGATACAGAACGTTTCTATCGCGCTCGATATCCAGCGAGACCTGGGCGAGGTTGCCGACTGTGATGATGAACATCACGATCATGGTGACCAGCGCTGCGCCGTAGCCCAGCAGGCGAGGGCGGAACCAGTGCGTCTTGCCGCCCTCCAGGGCGTGTTCGGTGGTGTAGCGAATCAGCCCGCGCGGGTACTCCATCTTGTCCATGATTTCGTTGCAGGCGTCGACGCAGGCGGCGCAGCCGATGCATTCGTACTGCAGACCCTCGCGAATATCAATGCCGGTCGGGCAGACCTGCACGCACACCTGACAGTCGATGCAGTCACCTTTGTTGACCTCGGCCGGGTCGACCCCCTTTTTGCGTGCGCCGCGGGGCTCGCCGCGCTTGGCGTCGTAGGAGACGATCAGCGTGTCGGCATCGAACATGACGCTCTGGAAGCGAGCGTAGGGGCACATGTGGATGCACACCTGCTCGCGCAGCCAGCCGGCGTTGATGTAGGTGGCGGCGGTAAAAAAGAACACCCAGAAGGCCGCCCAGCCTGCAATCTGCAGGGTAAACAGGTCGGCTACCAGTCCGCGAATGGGGGTGAAGTAGCCCACGAAGGTAATAGCGGTCAGCAGCGATACCAGCAGCCAGAGGGAGTGCTTGGCGCTGCGGCGCAGAAACTTGTTGACGCTCATGGGCGCCTTGTCGAGCTTGATGCGCGCGTTGCGCTCACCCTCGGTGATGCGCTCTGCCCACATGAAAATCCAGGTCCAGACGGTTTGTGGGCAGGTGTAACCGCACCACACTCGCCCGGCGAAGACGGTGATGAAGAATAGGCCGAAGGCACAGATGATCAGCAGGAAAGACAGCAAGAAGAAGTCTTGCGGCTGAAAGGTCGCGCCAAAGATGTGGAATTGGCGAGCGGGCAGGTCCCAGAGCACCGCCTGGCGGTCGCCCCATGGCAACCAGACGGTGCCGAAGTACAGCAGGAACAGCAACGCGACGCCAATCAGGCGCACATTCATGAACAGCCCCTTGTAGGAGCGGGTCTGAATCTTCTCGCGCTTGGCGTAGAGGTCGTAGGTCTCGACCTTGGGGGTCACATCTTCGACGGGTATTTTGTTCATGGTCAGGCTAACCCTATCAGGCGTACGGGGTATACGGCGGACTGGCCTCTCGTAGGGACAGACTTTGCCTTCATTGTTGAAAATAGACCGCTTGCGGCGCAGGGACAATGCGACCAGTGGTCGCGTGGGCGCCAAAAACAAAACGGGGAGGCCAATTGGCCTCCCCGTTCAGTATCACCACATTGCGCTGCTGTTTTACTGCTCGTCTTTGTGAGACAGGCTGTAAACGTAGGAGGCCAGCATGTGGATCTTGTCGTCACCCAGGTGAGCCTGAGCCGGCATGTGACCGTTACGGCCGTAGCGGACAGTCTGCTGTACCTGCAGGAAGCTGGAGCCGTAGAGCCAGATGTCGTCGGTCAGGTTGGGTGCACCCAGTTGCTGGTTGCCCTTGCCATCCGGACCGTGACACACCGCACAGGTGTTGGTGTAGGTGGTCTGACCGGCAGTCAGGTCGACATTGTCGGTTTCCAGGCCGGACAGGCTGCGAACGTAACCGGAGACGTTACGCACACCGTCTTCACCAATAACGGCAAGCCAGGCCGGCATAGCGGCCTGACGGCCACCTTGCAGGGTGGTCTTGATGGTTTCCGGCTCGCCGCCGTACAGCCAATCGTTGTCGGTCAGGTTCGGGAAGCCAAAGGCGCCGCGGGCGTCAGAGCCGTGGCAGACCGAGCAGTTGGTGGCGAACAGGCGCTGGCCAATGGCAACCGCTTCGGGAATCTTGGCGACTTCTTCAACCGGCATGGCCGAGTACTTGGCAAAGATCGGGGCGAAAGCTTCTTCGGCCTTGGCCACTTCTGCTTCGTATTGGCTTTCCTGGGTCCAGTTCAGGTAGCCGGGCCATTTGCCCAGACCCGGGAACAGGAAGAGATAGAATGCACCAAAGACCATGGTGGCGATGAAGAGCACGAACCACCACCGCGGCAGCGGGTTGTCGAATTCTTCAATGCCGTCAAAGCTGTGGCCTACTTTCTCATCAGTCTGCTCGGGACGCTGGCCCTTGCGGGTAGCCAGCAGCAGCCAAAGGATCAGGCCCAGGCAGGTCAGGGTCAGGACAACAATGTACCCGCTCCAGAAATTAGTCATTACTTGTCACTCCTAGCATCTTTGTGCTGCTCATCCGTGGCCTGCTCGTCCTCTTCGTCCGCGAAGGGCAGTTGGGCTGCCTCATCGAAGTCTTTCTTCTTGGACGCGCTGTAGGCCCAGATCACGACGCCAACAAAGGCGATGAACGCGAATACGGTGCCGAGGCCGCGGAGAGTATTGATATCCATGGTTACTTACCGATCCGACAGGACAGTGCCGAGGTGCTGCAGGTAGGCAATCAGAGCATCCATTTCGGATACGCCCTTGACTGCTTCCTGTGCGCCGGCGATGTCTTCGTCGGTGTAAGGAACGCCCAGACCACGCAGCACTTCCATCTTGCGGGCGGTGTGCTTGCCATCAAGCACACCTTCCTGCAGCCAGGGGAAGGCTGGCATCTTGGATTCCGGCACCACGTCCTGAGGCTTGATCAGGTGCGCACGGTGCCAGTCGTCGGAGTAACGGCCGCCCACGCGAGCCAGGTCCGGGCCGGTACGCTTGGAACCCCACAGGAAGGGGTGTTCCCAGACGCTTTCACCGGCAACCGAGTAGTGACCATAACGCTCGGTCTCGGCACGGAAGGGGCGGATCATCTGCGAGTGGCAGCCAACGCAGCCTTCGCGGATGTAGATGTCGCGGCCTTCCAGCTCGATTGCGGTGTACGGGCGCAGGCCCTCGACCGGCTCAGTGGTCTCGGGCTGGAAGAACAGCGGTACGATTTGAACCAGGCCGCCGAAACTGATGGCGACCACCATCAGGACAACCATCAGGCCAAGATTTTTTTCTACTGTTTCATGCAATTTCATTTAACGCGTCCCTCAGGCAGTCTGGGCGGCGGCTTCGAGTTGAGCCGCTTTGCTGTGGCGCACGGTACGCCATACGTTGTAAGCCATCAGCAACATGCCGAGCAGGAAGAAGGCACCGCCAATCGCACGGACGATGTAGCCTGGGTGGCTGGCTTCCAGCGCTTCGACGAAGGAGTAGGTCGGGGTGCCGTCGACGTTGACTGCGCGCCACATCAGACCCTGGGTGATGCCGTTAACCCACATGGCAACGATGTACAGCACGGTGCCGATGGTAGCCAGCCAGAAGTGCGCGTTGATCAGCGGGGTGCTGTACATGGCTTCACGACCGAACACTTTCGGGATCAGGTGATACAGCGAGCCGATAGAGATCATGGCAACCCAGCCGAGTGCGCCGGCGTGTACGTGGCCGATGGTCCAGTCGGTGTAGTGCGACAGAGCGTTCACGGTCTTGATGGCCATCATCGGGCCTTCAAAGGTGGACATGCCGTAGAAGGCCAGTGCCACAACCAGGAAGCGCAGGATCGGGTCGGTACGCAGTTTGTGCCATGCGCCGGACAGGGTCATCATGCCGTTGATCATGCCGCCCCAGGAGGGTGCCAGCAGAATCAGTGACATCACCATGCCCAGAGACTGAGCCCAGTCTGGCAGAGCGGTGTAGTGCAGGTGGTGCGGGCCAGCCCAGATGTAGATGGAGATCAGGGCCCAGAAGTGCACGATGGACAGGCGGTAGGAGTAGATCGGACGCTCAGCCTGCTTGGGTACGAAGTAGTACATCATGCCCAGGAAGCCGGCGGTCAGGAAGAAGCCAACTGCGTTGTGGCCGTACCACCACTGGATCATCGCATCGGTTGCACCGGAGTACATCGAGTAGGACTTGGTCAGGGTGACCGGCACCGCCATGCTGTTGACGATGTGCAGTACCGCTACGGTGATGATGAAACCACCGAAGAACCAGTTGCCGACATAGATGTGCTTCATCTTGCGCTTCATGATGGTGCCAAAGAACACCAGCGCGTAGCTCACCCAGACGACCGCGATCAGGATGTCGATCGGCCACTCCAGTTCAGCGTATTCCTTGGTGCTGGTCAGGCCCTGCGGCAGGGTAATCACCGCCAGCACAATCACCGCTTGCCAACCCCAGAAGGTAAAGGCAGCGAGGCCGTCGGAGACCAGGCGGGCTTGCGATGTCCGCTGGACCACGTAGTAGGAGGTGGCGAACAGGGCGCATCCGCCAAAGGCGAAGATGACCGCGTTGGTGTGCAACGGACGCAGACGTCCGAAGCTGGTCCAGGACAGGCCGAAGTTCAGTTCGGGCCAGACCAGTTGG
>DBHE01000265.1 GCA_002296055.1 Pseudomonadaceae bacterium UBA836 | reverse complement strand
CATACTGCTGCTGCCCGCTATCGTGTTACATGTTGCCAACCAGCAGTTGAATGCCTTGAGCAACGCGCCTGCCCGCCTGGAGCGCGTGGAGTTCAACCCGTTCAGCTTTGAAACGACCCTCTGGAACCTGCACATCGGCGAGCCAAACGCGCCGCAAATCGCCTTCCGCCGCCTGTACGCCAACCTGTCGCTGGACAGCCTCTGGCGTGGCGCACTGCACCTGACCGACATAGAGCTTGAGCGCGCCCACGGCGACGTGCGTTTTAACGAAAGCGGCGAGCTGAACCTGCTACAGCTGTTCAACCTGCCTGAGCGCACCGAGCCGGAACCGGCCGCAACCGACTCACGCCCCTTCCCCGTTGAGCTGGATCGCATCGCGCTGATCAAGAACAGCCTGTACTTCGAAGACCAGCGCACCAGCGAACCCGTGGTGTTCGCCTACGACGACCTGTCGCTGGAACTGCACAACCTCAGCACCTTGCCCGACAACAGCAGCGACATGACCCTCACGGCCAGCGGCCCTTACGGTGCGCACCTCGACTGGCAAGGCACGCTCAGCCTGTTGCCGCTGCGCTCCAGCGGCCACGTTAGCCTCAACGCTGCCCAATTGCAGACCGTCTGGCCGTATGTACACCAACGCCTGGCCGTCAGCCTGCAAAGCGGCGCATTGAGCGCCAGCACCGATTATCAAATCGACCTGTCCGTGCGCACCGACGTTACCCTCAGCAACGCCCAGTTGAGCCTGCAAGACCTCAACCTGGATGCGGAAGATCGGCCGCTACTGCGCATTCCCTCGTTGACCCTCAGCGACGGGTCGATGGACCTAGCCCAACGCCAGGCGCGCCTGGGCAGCCTGCAAAGCGAGGGGCTTGAGGCCTGGGCCGCCCGCACCGAGCAGGGCGACATTGACCTGCTGGCACTGCTGCCTGCCGCCGAGCCTGACGAAACAGAGAGCAACAGCGATAGCGAGAGTGCTGACACTAACGCCGTAGAAACACCCGCCCCGGCACCAGTTGAAGCTGAGCCCGACACCGCCATCGAACCCACAGAGCCCCCACCGCCCTGGCAGCTGCAGGTGATCGCGGTTGACCTAAACAACTATCACCTGCACCTGGAAGACCGCCAACCCGCGCAACACGTCAAACTCGAGCTGTCACCACTCAACCTCAGCCTGCGCGACTTTGACAGCAACGGCCAAGCACCCTTCCAGCTGTCGCTCGATACCGGCGTCAACGACAGCGGCCGACTGGAGGCCAGCGGCGGCGTCACCCTGACACCGCTCAGCGCCGACCTGCAGGTCAACAGTAGTGATCTGAACCTGCAGCTGGTACGTGCTTACGTCGAACCCTTGGTGCGCATCCAGCTCCGTAGTGGCCTGCTGGGCAGCCAACTGCAAGTACAACTGCGCGGGGTGCAGCCTCTGGATATCGGCGTTAGTGGCGACGCCAACGTCACCCAGCTGCACATCGTCGACAGCGCCCGCAAGCGCGACCTGCTGAAATGGCAGCGCCTGGACCTCAGTGGCATTGACTACCAGACTGATCGCCTGTCCATTGATGGCGTCGCGCTGCAGCAGCCGTATGTGCGCTTTATCATCAACGAAAATCTAACCACCAACTTCAGTGGCCTGCTGGTCGAGCAACCAGCGGCATCAGCGCCGCAACGCCGCACGACATCAGAAAGCAACGCGCCCATGGCCCTGCGCATCGGCGGCATTCGTATCAACAATGGCTCCGCCAACTTCGCCGATTTCAGCCTGACGCCGAACTTCGCCACCGCCCTGGGTCAACTCAACGGCAGCATCGGCACCATTGACAACCAGCGCCCGCAGGTCGCCAGCGTGGACATCGGAGGCCGTGTGGATCGCTACGCCCCGGTGACCATCAAAGGCGGACTCACACCCTTTGACCCGCTCAACAGCCTCGACATCGCCACACGGTTCCGCAACGTCGAGCTGACAACCCTCACGCCCTACTCCGGCAAATTTGCCGGCTACCGTATCCGCAAGGGGCGCCTCAACCTCGACCTGCGTTACCGCATCGAGCAGGGCCAGCTGAATGCCGAAAACAAGCTACTGCTTGAAGGCCTGCAACTGGGCGAGAAAGTCGACAGCCCCGACGCTGTCGACCTACCCGTGCGTCTGGCCGTAGCACTGCTCAAAGACACCAAGGGCAATATCGATTTATCGCTGCCCGTGTCCGGCAACCTGGATAATCCCGAATTCAGCGTCATGCCGATCGTCTGGCAGACCCTGCGCAATCTGCTGCTGCGCGCCACCCAAGCGCCGTTCAAATTTATCGCCGGGCTGGTATCAGGGGACGATCAGGACCTTAGCCAGATCAGCTTTGCCCCCGGCCAAACAGCGCTAGACAGCAGCGCCCAAGGCACCCTCGACACCCTCGCCACCGCTCTGCAGGAGCGCCCGGCGCTCACTCTTGAAATTGAGGGGCTGAGCACCATCCAGGAAGACGGCCCGCCGCTCGCCGCCGCCCGCCTGGAAGAAGAATATCAGCAGCTGCTGTACCAATCGCTGCAGCGCAGCGGTGCCAAAGTACCCGCCAACCCCAGCGAGCTAACGGTAGAGGATGACGACAAGCCGGCGCTGCTTGAGGGCATCTATCGCAGCCGCCTGAAACGCCAGCCGCCGCCTGAATGGGCGGAGCTGGATAGCGACGAACGCGCCCCGCTGATGCAGCAGGCCGTGCTGGACAACTGGAGCAGCAACGCACTGATGCTACGACGCCTGGCTCAAGCTCGCGCCGCAGAGATCAAGGCGTACCTGGTAGAGCGCGGCGGCCTGGACGCCCAGCGCCTCTACCTGATCGACGTATCGACACAGGACAGTAGCGGCGCCGACAACATCAGCATCCCGCTGCACCTCGATAGCCAATAGCCCGCCACCGGTTAAGCGATTGAAATGGCAGCCAAAAAATTAGCGCAACAGGCTTGACAAGGTATCCGCCAAAATGAATAATGCGCGCCTCGGATGGCTACATAGCTCAGTTGGTTAGAGCACAGCATTCATAATGCTGGTGTCCCAGGTTCAAGTCCCGGTGTAGCCACCAACCTTTTCAAAGGCTTAGCTTCGGCTAGGCCTTTTTTTATTCCCTTTTGGCTGATCCCAGCCGTTCCTCTTAGGCCTCTACCTCAGACGCGCCAAAACCCCATCGGCAATGATACGGGTTGTGCGGTCGGCGAAATCGACGGTGCCTGCTTCTTCTAGAAAGTCACTTACTGCCGCTTCCAACTGATCCGCCAGTGCCGGCAGCTGCCAGTGATAGCGCAGCAGCAGGGCGACGCTGAGCAGGGCAGCCAGCGGGTTGGCGCGGCCGGTACCGGCGATGTCGGGAGCGCTGCCGTGCACGGGCTCGGCCAGCGCGATACCGTCGCCCCAGTTGAGCGACGGCGCGGTGCCCAGGCCGCCAGACCAGTGGCAGGCCAGGTCAGAGAGAATGTCACCAAACAGGTTGGTGGTGGCGATCAGGTCAAACTGCTCTGGCGAGGCGACCAATTGCAGGGCGGCGACATCCACCAGGCGCTCGTCAACGCAGGCATCCCACCCCGCTTGGGCCAACACCTGCCGGGCGCTGTCGCGAAACAGGCCGCAGGTCAGCGGCAGCACATTGGCCTTGTGTACCAGGGTGATGCGCCGTGCGTTACGCAAGGCCGCGACCTCTGCCGTGCGCTGCGCCAGTTGCTCACTGGCCCGGCGGGTGATTTGGCGCTCGGCCAGCGCCCGCCCTTCTCCGTCCATGCGCTCACGCCCGACATACAGCCCTTCGCTGTTTTCCCGCAGGATGAGCATGTCGATATTCGGCTGGGGGGAGATTACGGGCCAACTGCGTACCGGGCGCAGGTTGCAGTTCAGGGCGAGCGCCTGACGCAAGGTCAGAATGGCGCTACGGTAACCAGCAACCGCGTGGGAAGGCGAAGACACCGCGCCAAAGATGCCGGCGCCGCAGTCCGTCATGAGGTCCAGCGTCGCCTGCGGCACCGATGTGCCCATGCGTTCAAAACAGCCCCAACCTGCATCAGCCTCACAGGTGCGCAAACCCGGCAGCAGACGCTGGAGGGCATCCACCGCGACCGGTACTACCTCGGGGCCAATGCCGTCTCCAGCAATCACGCACAGGCTCTTCATGCCTTGCGCCCCTGCCAGGTGGCCAGTAACAGGCCGGCAAAGGTCAGGCTACCGCCAAGCAGGTGGTAGCCATGCAACTGCTCACCAAGCAGCAGCACACCAAACAGCGAGGTAAATACCGGCATCA
>DBHE01000045.1:2294-15145 GCA_002296055.1 Pseudomonadaceae bacterium UBA836 | reverse complement strand
AGCCGCACGGTGCGCAGCGTGATGGCGATAATCTCGCCGTAGACGCCATCAAAGCTGACCCGGTCGCCCACGTGAAACGGGCGGTCAAACAGCAGGATCAGGCCGGACACCAGCGAGGCGGCAATATCCTTCAGGGCAAAGCCCATCGCCACTGCCGCCGAGCCACCAATAGCCAGCAGAAACTCCTGCGGCGGCCGCAGCACGCCTACAACCAGCGCGGTGCCGCCGACGATGTAGAGGGTAAAACTGAGGAGCGTACCCAGCTGCATGATGGTGAAGCGGCGCGCCGGGAAACGCGTCATCAGCCGCGTGGTCATCGAGCGGATACACCAGTTGATCAGCCAGAGTACCAGCAGGCTGACCAGCAGCAGCGCCAGGGTGCCGGTGTCGAACATGTTGACGAAGGTCGTCAACTGGGAGGCGAGTTCGTTATTCATGTAGCAGATTCTTCCGTGCCAGCAGCCGCGTCACTATCGGATACCAGAGCGCAACGATGCGGTAACGGCGGTTGCCGCCGCGCTCCAGAAAGCCCATGTCCTGTCCTGTCTTCAGCGCCCGGCGCACCACCCTCTCGGGCAGCGCGGTGGCGGATACCAGCTCGTCACTGCTCATGTTCTCGTGAATGCTGATGGCGGCATAGACGAAATGCAGGTCCCGGTCGAGCGCATCCAGCGCTGCGCCGCCCAACTCCTCCGGCAAGCCGACCACCACGGTATTGCCTTCCAGGCGAATCGAGCGCAGCCACAGCCGCAGCGCCAGTTGTGGGTTGCCCTGACAGGCATCCCACAGCAGGCTGAAGTACAGCTGCTCGGCATTGCGAATGCTGCCCGCCTCCGGCCCGCGCGTGGCCAGCAGAATGTTGTCGTAGCGAATGCGGCAACCGCTGAGGTGATTACGCGATAGCACCAGCGAGCGCACGTCGTTCTGTGACCAGCGCCGAGCAACCTTGATGCTGCGAAACTGGTAGTCGCGCCCGTACACGTTACCCAGATAGGCCCAGGCGTGGTTGTCGATCAGCACCAGCCAGAACAGGTTCTCGACCCGCGCATTGACCAGCCCCAACAACGCCTCCCAGCCGGCAAGCCCGCCTACCTGCCGCAGGAACAGGTTTTGCGCATCGTCGATGACCACCAGCGTTGGCTGCCGCCCAGCGTCTTCGCGCACCAACGCCGAGGGCCCGGCACTCAGGTCGCAGTCCAGCGCAGCACTCACCAGGCCCAGCAAGCCGTCGCTACTGGTGACCTTGTCTTCGATCAGCAAACGCCGCACCTGAACATCCGGATACTGCTCGGCCAGCTCCTTTTCAAGACGCGGCACAATAGTGCTTTTGCCAGCCCCATTGGCGCCGGTCAGCAGTAGACCGTTGTCCTGGGTGCGGTCTCCCAGCCAGGGGTCCAGACTTTTGCGCACCTGGGCGTAAAGACCGGAGTCGATAAAGGGTACCTTGGCCGGGTCGCTCTCAAGAAACCAGGCGCGATACGCCGCCATGCCGACGCTATCCTGTTCAGTGACAGGTGCCTCCTGCTCTCCCTCAACGGCAGCCACGCGCAGACGAAAGCTGCGGGCAAACAGCCGGCGGTACCAGTCATAGGCAAACAGCGCCTTGTGCATGAAGTTGATCAGCAAGGCCAACAGCAGCGGCGGCGCCGCAATAGGCGCGATCAGCAGAAACAGACGCTTATCGAGCAGGCGCTCGATAAGGCGGTCGCCACGGCTTGGCAGGAACGACTTGAGCGCCTCAATGAAGTCCTCGCGGCGGCTACGCAACAGCAAGCCGAGCGCCAGCAGGATACCCAGCACGGTCAGCCAACCACAGATATCCAGCAGCAAGGACGGCCCCACTCCCAGCGCGACAAAGTCTTGGAGCAAGAGGGGGGCGACTGCCACCGCAGCCACTATTCGCGCCTGCCGCTGAGCCTGCGCCAGTTGCTCTTCATTAAGGAAACTACCGGCCTGCTGCGCAGTGCGTTGCAGCAACCACTCCCCGGCAAGGGATATCAGCCCGTACAGAATGTACAAGCGCGCCAACGGCAAGAAGGTGGTCAACAGCGGCAGTCGCCAACTGGTGAACAGCATGTGCAGCAATCCGATACCCAGTAGCCCCACCAGCCAGGGCAACAGCCGTGGCAAAGCTGCGGTAACGCGACTCAGCGGCTCGGCCAAATTACGTCCGCGGGCCCAACGCGCAAACTGTGCCTGCAGCCCGGCGGCCGGCGCTCGTACACCACGGGCGAGCATCACCAGCAAAAACAGCAGCGCCAGGCCAAACACATATTCCAGCACCTTGAGCCAGCCCGGCGTGCCTTGATCGCCCTCCTGCCCCTGCCGATAACTGGCTCGCGTGTCAGCAAACAGCCAATCAAGGCGGGTATGGAAAGCGCGCATCTCCTCCAGCAACAGGCCGTCTCGGCTTGCCTCAGGCAGGCGCGCGAACAGCTCCGGCTGCTCCGCCCACAACCAGGCCCGTACGTCGTTCAGCGCATTGCGCTGGACCAGAACATCCAGCCGCGCCAAGCGAAAATACTCCTGCCCGGCCTCCGCCAGCTCAGGCGGCAAAGCGTCCAGCACCGGCTGACGCGGCGCATCGTCCAGCGGCTTAAGCTGATAGGAGCCGCGCCACAGCGCCAGCAGTTCCGCCAGCCGAGCTGGCGTGGCGCTGCGCTGCAGAGCAGGCAGAATGGTGAACAGTTCCCGACGCAGATCGCTCAATTGACCAAGCGAGCGGTTGACCGCCGCCTGTAGCAGGGCGCGTTCCGCAACGGCATCCTGCGCGGGCTGCTCCGGCGACAGCTGCTGTTGCAGGCTCTGGGCATGGATCAGCAGGCGCTGACGGGACTGCCACACCAGTACCAAGGTATCGCGCATGCTCTCTGGCAACGCAGTCCAGCTTGCCTGCTGCCGCTGCAGGCGGGACTGCGCACGCTGATAATCCGCCAGTGCCGACTGGTACTGCTCGGCCAGGGACGGACAGTCGATGGTCTCCGGCCAGGTCTGACGACCACCGTTCTCGCCGCTGCGCAGGGCCTCGTCCAGCGACATGCTGGCAGGAAAGGCATCGTTATAGATCGACTCGAATACCGCGCGCCGCGCATTAAGCTGCTCGATGCCGTGCTCCAGCGCAGACAGCAGCTCGTACTCATCGCGGCACTCTGCCAGCGCCGCACCCGACGGCCGAGCTTGCGCCGGCAGCGACAGCAGCCCGCACACCAGCAAAATCCAGACTATCCTTGCCAACCCCATGTCACCCCGCAGCCATGATCCAGCGGCACCAACGGGGCTACCGCGAGACAGAAATAACGGCCAGGCAAGAACGCAGCAGCGCCTCCCCGACTCCGCAGCAGAGTATAGCCACAGCCGTGGTGCGCATCTTGCGTATTTGCACTGCCGCGCTCTATTAAACGCCCTTGGCGCCGTTTCCAACTACTCACCAGCCTACCCGCTGTCCATTACCGTCAGACGGACACCTACCCTGATGCATGGGCTGGGTAGACGCAAAAGGCCGCCAAGGGATCCCTTGACGGCCTTTTGCGTTGCTTTAGGTGATACGAGCTGACTTACCAGCTATAGCTCAGCTTGGCGGTAATTTCGCGGCCCGGATTGTAGTAATCCGCCGTGCCGGAACCAACCACATGCTGCTCATCCAGCAGGTTGCTGACGTTCAACGCCAGATCGGTGCCTTGGGCGATCTGGTAGTTAAAGGCCGCATCAAACAGCGTGGTCGAGTCGCTCTTGCCAGTGTTGTTACGTGCACCATAGTAGTAAGAGCCAACGTAGCGAGCCCCCAGGCCCAGACCAACGTCGGTGCCGGGTACATCGTAGTAGCCCCACAGCGAGGCCGAGTGCTTGGGCGCGGACTCCAGCTCATTGCCCTTGATCGTCACTACGTCATAGCCAGCGCCGTTCCATACCTGCAAAGCGCCCCGCAGCACTTCACTGTCCATATAGGAATAGCCACCGATCACACTGAGGTTGTCGGTCAGCTCGGCTCGGGCTTCGAGATCCAGACCACGCACTTGCTGCTCACCCACCGTTTGCTGATCGATCAGGCCGTTAGGCTGCACAACGGCGATGGTGATGTCTTCCTGAGTTAGCTCATAAATGGCGGCGGAGAACAGCGCATTAATCGCTACCGGCGAGTATTTAACACCCAGCTCGTACTGCTTGCCACGCTCTGGCGTCACACCGACCTGCGGCGGAGACACCGACTCCACCACACTGACGTAGGTCGACACTTCGTCGTTGACGATATAGGTCAAGGCGCCGCGCAGCGAGTTCTCAGAGAAACTATCGGAGGTCTTGGTACCGGCCAGGTGGTTGGTCTCGGACACGTCCATCGAGTCATGACGCATCCCCAGCGTCAGGATGACACGCTGGTAGAACGACAGGTTCTGCTGCACGAAGAGCGACTTGATGGTGCTGTCCAGCTCCCGATCCTGATAGACAATGGCCGGCGATACCCCGGTGTAGACCGGGTTGGCAACATCGATCGCAGCCGCCGACCCATAGACCGAGACGCTCTCAGACGAAGCATCCAGATACTCGACGCCGACAATGCTACTGCTGTCGATATTCTCGAAGCGCGCATCGTACTGCAGCATCACGTTACCGTTGAGCTGCTCGGCTTCGCTGTCGGTGCCCAGGTATCCACGACCGACCGTGGTACCTACCCGGCCCGCGAAGTCGTTGATGTAGACGTAGCCCAGGTCGTCGGTCAGATCGCTGTGGCGCAGGTTGCTGCGCAAGGTCAGCCCGTTATCAAAATCGTGGGTGACGTTAGCGCTGATATTGGTGCGCTCAACATCATGGAAGTTATAGCTCGGCTCGCCGTAAAACTCATCGCGGTCGTACTCGCGATCCTTCGGATAACCACCACTGTTCGGGGTATTGTCCTGATTCAGGTAGTCCACCATCAGCGTGGCGGAGGTAAAGACTGTCGGCTGCCAGGTCAGGCCACCCAGCACAAACTCATTGTCGTCACGCGAGTGTTCGTACTCGCGCTCGCTGTCCTGCACCTTACCAACCAGGCGATAGGCAAGCGTCTCCTGCTCGTTGAGCACATCACCCACGTCCAGGCCCAGTTCCTTGTGGTCAAAGGAGCCGTAAGTGACATAGCCCTGACCAATGCGCTCGAAGCGCGGCTGTTTGCTGACGAAGTTGACCGAACCACCCGGGTCAGCCGGCCCAAACAGCGTTGAGTTGGCACCGCGGAGCACCTCGATGCGCTCATAGGCATAGGGCTCTTCGCGTACGCCGCGCATAGAGCCCAGGGTCAGGCCGTCGCGGTAGGTGGTTGCCTGAAAACCACGGATCTTGAAGTAGTCGTTACGATCATCGGTACCGTAGTAATCGGTGATAACGCCCGGCGTGTACTGCAGCGCCTCTTCGGTAGTGTTGACGCTACGCTGCTCCAGTTCTTTTTGCGTAATCACCGAGACCGATGCCGGCGTGTCCAGCAGACTGGTAGCCACCTTGCCACCGACCCACAACTCCTGCGCTACCACAGTCGTGGTGTCGTCGTCAGAGGACGCTTGAGCGTTAACGATAATAGGAGCCAGTCGGAACGTTTCTTCCGACTCAGGGGTTTCCGCGGGCTGTTGCGCGAAAGCGGTCAGCGGAGCGCAGAACAGCGCCGCAGTAATGGCGTGCTGCAGCGGACTGCGAGCGAAGGTTTTTTCAGTCATGCTCAATGCCTCAGGAAGTATCAGAAGACTCAGCCACACTCCTTGTGGTCAGGATTTTGAAACAAAATGCGATTTTTATGGCGGCGAGAGTATAACTCGGACTGTCTCAATAAACGAGAATCATTAATAAACGCAGATCACTACTACGCGCACCCTTCACCCAAAACAACAAACCCGACCCGGGCGTTTGTTCAACACCGGGGCCGGGTTAGCATCGTCGCTGCCGCAGACACTGCGGCAAGTCGAGATAAGGCTGTCAGCCTGCCAGGGCCGCCTGGTAACGGCGCTCCACCTCTGGCCAATTAATTACGTTGTAGAAGGCGGCGATGTAGTCCGGACGGCGGTTCTGGTAAAGCAGGTAATAGGCGTGCTCCCAAACGTCCAGCCCCAGAATGGGCGTATTGCCATGCATCAGCGGACTATCCTGGTTGAGCGAGTTTTCAACCACCAGCTTCTTGTCCGCGGTAACCGACAGCCAGGCCCAGCCGCTGCCGAAACGCTTGACCGCTGCTGCGGTAAAAGCTTCCTTGAAGGCATCGAAGCCGCCCAACTCCTTATCAATAGCCTCGGCTACGGCACCCTGAGGAGCGCCGCCGCCAGTGGGTGACATGACCTTCCAGAACAGGCTGTGGTTTGCATGCCCGCCGCCCTGGTTGCGCACCGCATCACGCAAGTTCTCGGGCAGTGATTTGATTCCGGTCAACAGCTCTTCCAGGCTGCGATCAGCGTACTCGGTGTCTTTGATCGCCGCGTTCAGATTGTTGATATAGGTTTGGTGATGCTTGGTGTGGTGAATCTCCATGGTCTTCGCATCAATGTTGGGCTCAAGGGCATCGTAGGCATAATCAAGGGGGGGAAGCGTGTAAGTCATATTAGGTTCCTGCGCTCATGGATGTTGCGTTTAAAAGTACCTTCAGCGTTCAGTGCATTCGCACTGCAAGGGGCGAGTTGGCCAGCTGCGCTGACTGGAGGGTCTGGTTGGTACGCTGACTGCCACCAAACCGCTTGATAAAGGCCATCAGCTCCATACTGGTGACATGCAGATGCTGCAGCGCCAGTTGTGTGACATCCGCATCGGGGTGGCTCAGCAAGCCATAAACGGCCTCGTGTGCCTGGCACAGATGCTCAGCCGCCCGCTCGGACAGTTCGCTGTTGATGTAAAAGTCCGCCAGATTGTGACGGCTGACCACCAACGCCACGATGGCGTCATCCGCTTGAGCAACCGAAATGCCCCTGCCCCAATCGGGGTGCGAGCCCACCATGGCACTGGCCAACTGCAACGCCGCTTGATAAGCGACCAGTGCCTGCGCCATGTCATGGGCAGCAAATGCCCGGTTGCCCTTTTGAATAACGTGTTTCCATTCACTCAAGACGCGCGGCAACGCCTCAAATGATCGAATCGATTGCGCCATGGCCAACCTCGCCTGCACTCACTCACCGCAAATAAACGTAGTGCTACTCAATATCAAACGCAAGTAATTATTATTACTTTGCAATCAATACCAACTGCCAAGCCGGCCGCAACAGGCGAGACTTCACACCTGTAGGTGCGAGAACCAGTCCTTGCTCATCAGCACGTCCAGCCGATGCACCCGGGCGGCGTCGGCCAGAATGGCATTCATCCGCTCCCGGTCCCTGAATATGTCGCCACCGCCGCCCTCTACGTGGGCCTGTCTGCCAGCAATATCGGGAAACACCTCAAAGATGCCGAACACCCGCAGGGAAAAGCGCACGGCAAACCAGGGCCCGGTGCCCGGTTCGTCTTCAACACAGGCGCGAATGTCGCGCAGCATCTGCAGCACATCGTCCTCGCGCCCGGGCTTGGCCTCGATATGAATGTAAAAGGCCTTGCGCCCCTCATCGCCCTGTTCACCAATCTGCCGGACGCCAACATGCGGCCCTTCAATCGGCGCTGCTGGTGCAGTTGGCCCGGGTACGGACGCATCGCTCATCTGCTGTTTGTCATGCATAGGTCACCTCCTGTCGTGGAGATTCCACTCTAGCCATGGGCGCATGCAGCAGATGCCCAAAGCACCGGCAAACATGCCTGATAATCCAGATGGCTTTACCCGCAACTCAGCGCCAGCGCAGAATGAGCACATGCACAAAGCCCTCGTCGACGCCACCCGCCACTACTGTCAAAGGCACGCCAACAGCGGCCCGCTGATCAGCACGCCGGTGCCGGGGCTGGTGCTGCTGCGCAGAACCTCGCCGGCAGCAGTCGATCATGCAATCGTCCAGCCACTGCTGTGCTTGGTGCTGGAAGGCGGCAAAGAAGTCGACATTGATCAGCGCACCGAGCGCTACAACGCCGGCGACCTCATGCTGGTGGCCCGCAATACGCCGACACTGACCCGCATCGCCGGCGCCAGCGTCGCGGCACCTTATATGTCCATCGCGCTGGACCTGAACATCGGCCTGCTGGGTGAGTTGATCGAGCTGCACAACAGGGCGCCAGTATGCCCGCCGCAGGACACCCGCGCCGCGCTGCTCGATGCCATGCGTAGACTGATCAGCCTGCTCGATGAGCCCACTTCACTGGCCGCGCTAGACTCCAGCCTGCTGCGCGAAATCCACCATTGGCTACTGCTGGGCCCTGAGGGCCCGCAGCTGCGCGAGCTGGCTCAGGCAGATGGTCACGCGCTGCGTATCGCCCGCGCGGTCAAGTTGTTGCGCAGCGATTACCGCAACCCGCTATCGGTCAGCACCCTGGCCGCCACCGCCGGCATGAGCCGTTCGGCCTTTCATCTGCACTTTCGCGACCATACGTCACTGTCACCCCTGCAGTTTCAGAAGCAGCTGCGCCTGATCGACGCCCGCAACCAAATACTGGGGCGCGGCAAGAGCATCAGCGCGGCCGCCTTTTTGGTCGGCTATGAAAGCGCCTCGCAGTTCAGCCGTGAGTACCACCGACTGTTCGGCCTGTCGCCGGCGCAAGACAGAAAGGCCAACCCGAGCTAAGCGGCCACAATCGCCGCCACCTGACGCCAAGCGCTCTAGAACAACGGCCTCAGGTTCTGCCAACCGACACACAAAGTAGCCCGACTTTACCCAGCGGCAGGAACCACCACCCTGCGCAACGCCTCTAACCCGCCAGATGCAGATCCAGCACGCCCTGTTCAACGGGCGCCAGCCGACGGCACTTTTGGCCTGGATACGCAAACTCAACCCCTTGTGGAGAGCCAGCCCGGACCATGAACAGACGACACCTACTGCAGGGCGCCGCCGCCCTGGCCGGCGCCATGCTGCTGCCCCCCTTCGCACTCGCCGCAAACGAGCCGCAGCCGTTCAGTTTCGATTCTCTGGTAGAGCGAGCGCGGAGCATGGCCGACACGGCCTACCAGCCGCCCGCGCTGCCGGCACCGGAGGTCGTCCAGCAGATTGACTACGCGCGCCACGGCGAACTGGTATTTGATACCCAGCGCGCGCCCTTCTCCGGTCAGCCCGACACCGAGGCGAGCGAGGGCTATCCGCTGGTGTTCTTCCCGCTGGGCAAGTACGCGCCCAAGGGCGTACACATGTTCATGGTCGATCAGGGCGAAGCCGTCGAGATACCTTACTCTGCCGACTTCTTTGATATGCCGGCGGACAACCCAGCACGCCAGCTGCCCGCCGACGCCGGCTTTGCCGGCTTTCGTCTGCAGGAGTGGCATACCGCTGAGGACTGGGTAAAACAGGACTGGGTGGCCTTTCAGGGCGCCTCCTACTTCCGCTCCATCGGTGCCGATGGGCAGTATGGCCAGTCGGCTCGCGGTATTGCGATTGACCCTGCCGTCGCCGGCAAGCCGGAAGAGTTTCCGGACTTCACCGAGTTTTATATCGAGCAGCAAGACGACGCCAGGCCCGACACCCCGGTGACCGTCCATGCCCTGCTCAATGGGCCCAGCGTGACCGGCGCCTACCGCTTCAAGATGACCCGCGGCCTGGACCGCACCACACCTGTGGTCATGGACGTAGAGGCGCGAATCTTCCTGCGTGAAGACGTCGACCGACTCGGCCTGCTGCCGCTGACCTCCATGTTCTGGTTTGGCGAATACGGCGCAGAGCGTCTCAAGGACTGGCGCCCGGAAGTACATGACTCCGACGGCCTGGCCATGTGGACCGGCTCCGGCGAGCGCATCTGGCGCCCGCTGAACAACCCGGATGCCACCCGCGTATCCGCCTTTGCCGATGAAAATCCCAAGGGCTTTGGCCTGATGCAGCGCGACCGCAACTTCGATCATTACCAGGACGGGGTCTTCTACGACCGCCGCCCCAGCGTCTGGGTGGAGCCGCTCAAACGGCTCGGCAAGGGCAGCGTGCAATTGCTGGAAATCCCCACCAACGATGAAATCCACGACAACATCGGCGCGTTCTGGGTCCCGGACGGCAAGGCCAGCAAGGGCAGCGAATATGACCTGCACTACCGTCTGCACTGGCAGGACCTGAGCCCGGTACCGGCCACCAACATCGCCCAGACCATCGCCACCCGCATCGGCCGCGGCGGCCAACCCGGTCACGAGCGCCCCGATAACGTCTACAACTTCACCGTCGAGTTCGACCGCCCCGAGGTCATGCAGCAGATTCCCTACGGCGTCTTTCCCGAGGTCAAGGTCAGCACCAGCGTAGGCCAGGTCAGCCGCACCTTCGCCCGCCCGGTACCCAACGGCAACGTCTGGCGCGCCAGCTTCGACCTGGAAATCGAACCTGGTCAAGTAGCCGACCTGCGCATGTACATGGAGCTGGACGGCAAACCGCTGACCGAAACCTGGCTGTATCAGTTCAAGCCCGAGTGGGCGATGGGGATGTGAGGTAGTTACAGTCTTACCTTTTTGCCCGTACGCAAGGAAAGTATGAAGCTCCTGACACTCGCAGCAATCACATTATTTTCGACCCCGGCAGCACTTGTCGCTGCTCCGCCGACGGCCTCCAGCATTCAGCAGCTGGCGGCAAGCTCCTTTGCTCCCGCGATCGAGGAGTACAAAATACCCGGGCTGGTTGTCGGCGTAACCCTGCATGGCGAGTCCTTCTTCTATGCAACGGGCTTTGCTTCCCGCGAGGAGAACATTGCCATAACGCCGGACACGCTGTTCGAACTTGGCTCGGTGAGCAAGCTGTTCAATGTCAGCCTGGCCGCCTTGGCTGAAGCTCGCGGTGACCTCACTCTGAGCGAGCCGGTTTCCAAGCGATTGCCAGAACTTGAAGGCACCCCGTTCGGCGCTTTAACGCTGATGGATCTTGCCACTCATCACTCAGGCGGCCTCCCCTTGCAAGTGCCTGAGTCAATCAAAGATACCGAAGCACTCCTGGAGTGGCTTGCCCATTGGCAACCATCCCATCCGGACACACGCAGCTATTCCAACATCAGCATCGGGATGCTGGGTCACATCACAGCAAAAGCGCTGAACAAGGACTATGCGGATGCCGTGGAGCAAGACCTGTTTCCTGCAATGGGTCTGAAAAACACCTGGGTGAAGATCCCCGAGCAAGCGATGAACCGCTACGCCTATGGCTACGACCGTGAGACCGACCTTTCGGTCCGGGTCAATCCCGGCGTTCTGGCCGATGAGGCCTACGGAGTGAAATCCAGCGCGCTCGACATGGTCCACTTTCTGGACCTTCAGTTGGGGCATGCTGATGCGTCAACACCGGTGTCGACCGCACTGAAAAGGATCCGGCAGGGGCAGGGACGCACAGCTGACTACGTTCAGGATATGGTCTGGGAGCAGTATCCCTGGCCAATCAGTGCCGATCAAATGGTCCAGGGCAACAGCTACGCCTATATTCTGGAGCCGCAGCCGATGGAGCACATCGAACCACCGCTGCAACCGCGAGAGAGCGTGATCCTCAACAAGACCGGCGCCACCAACGGTTTTGGGGCTTATGTCGCGCTGCTGCCAGAGGAAGACTTGGGCGTGGTGGTGTTGGCGAACCGAAACTTTCCAAACGAAGCTCGCGTCCAAGCGACCCACGCCTTTATTCAGCGCATGCTTGAAACGCATTAGCAGCCAGCCCCCGCCAGAAAATGCCAGACGCAAAATGCAAGAAGCCCGCAATGATGCGGGCTCCAGGGCATTTTTTGCTAGATCGTGCCGGCCAGAGCCGGACGCGGGATCACTCCCACTCAATCGTCGCCGGCGGCTTGCTCGAGACGTCGTAGGTGACGCGGGAGATGCCGTCGATTTCGTTGATGATGCGATTGGAGACCTTCTCCAGCAGCTCGTACGGCAGGTGCGCCCAGCGGGCGGTCATGAAGTCGATGGTTTCTACCGCACGCAGGGCAACGACCCAGGCGTAGCGACGACCGTCACCGACCACACCCACCGACTTGACCGGCTGGAACACCACGAACGCCTGACTGGTCTTGTGGTACCAGTCAAAGTTGTGCAGTTCCTGGATGAAGATGTGGTCCGCCAGACGGAGCAGGTCGGCGTATTCCTTCTTCACTTCACCCAGGATGCGCACACCCAGACCTGGGCCCGGGAAGGGGTGACGGTAGACCATGTCGTAGGGCAGGCCCAGTTCCAGACCGATCTTGCGCACTTCGTCCTTGAACAGTTCGCGTAGTGGTTCGACCAGTTCAAAGGCCATGTCTTCCGGCAGGCCGCCGACGTTGTGGTGCGACTTGATCACGTGCGCTTTGCCGGTCTTGGCACCAGCTGACTCGATCACGTCGGGGTAGATGGTGCCCTGGGCGAGGAACTTCACATCCTTGAGCTTGGTCGCCTCGGTATCGAACACCTCGATAAAGGTGCGACCGATGACCTTGCGCTTCTCTTCCGGGTCGGAGACGCCGGCCAGGCGGCCGAGGAACAGGTCTTCCGCGTCGGAGCGAATAACCTTAACGCCCATGTTCTCGGCGAACATGGCCATGACCTGATCACCTTCCTGATGACGCAGCAGGCCGTTATCGACAAAGACGCAGGTCAGCTGGTCGCCAATGGCCTTGTGCAGCAGCGCGGCAACCACCGAGGAGTCGACACCACCGGACAGCCCCAGCAGCACCTTGGAGTCACCTACCTGAGCGCGCACGGTAGCGATGGCATCTTCCACGATGTTGGCCGGGGTCCACAGCGCTTCACAGCCGCAGATCTCGAGCACAAAGCGCGACAGGATGCGACCGCCCTGCTTGGTGTGGGTCACCTCCGGGTGGAACTGCACGCCGTAGTAGCCGCGCGCATCGTCCGCCAT
>DBHE01000045.1:0-1912 GCA_002296055.1 Pseudomonadaceae bacterium UBA836 | reverse complement strand
GCTGACCTTGTCGCCGTGGCTCATCCAGACATCCAGCGCCAGCACGCCGTCAGCGTCAACGTGGTCTTCGATGCCGTCGAGCAGGCGGGCCTTGCCGACCACATCCACGCGGGCATAGCCGAATTCGCGCAGGTTGGAACCTTCGACCTTGCCACCCAGTTGCTCGGCCATGGTCTGCATGCCGTAGCAGATGCCGAACAGCGGTACGTTCAGATCAAATACCGCCTGCGGTGCACGCGGGCTGTCAGCTGCGTGGACCGACTCAGGGCCACCGGCCAGGATGATGCCGCGCGGTGCAAAGGCGTTGATGTCCTCGGCACTCATGTCCCAGGGGTGGATCTCGCAGTAAACACCGATCTCACGCACCCGGCGGGCGATGAGCTGGGTGTACTGGGAGCCGAAGTCCAGAATCAGGATGCGGTGCGCATGGATATCTTGCAGGGACATGGAATTTCCTCAGAAAAAAACAAGGCTGAACGCTAAAGGCTTGAGGCCAGAAGGCGTTGCTCCGTGCGAGCACGCAGCTTACCTTCCAGCCTCAAGCCTCCAGCCTTCAGCAAGCTAACTTCAACCCACCCGATAGTTCGGCGCTTCCTTGGTGATCTGTACGTCGTGGACGTGCGACTCACTCATGCCGGCACCGGTAATGCGAACAAACTCGGGCTGGGTACGCATCTCGTCGATAGAGCCGGAGCCGGTGTAACCCATGGAGGCACGCAGGCCGCCCATCAACTGATGGATGATCGCAGCCAGTGCGCCCTTGTACGGCACGCGACCTTCGATCCCTTCCGGTACCAGCTTCTCGGCGCCAGCGCTGGAATCCTGGAAGTAACGGTCAGCCGAGCCGCCGCCGGAGTTGGCCATGGCGCCCAGCGAGCCCATGCCACGGTAAGCCTTGTAGGAACGGCCCTGGAACAACTCGACTTCGCCCGGTGCTTCTTCGGTACCGGCAAACATGGAGCCCATCATCACCACGGATGCGCCTGCAGCGATGGCCTTGGCCAGATCACCGGAGAAGCGAATGCCGCCGTCAGCGATCAGCGGCACGCCAGTGCCTTCCAGCGCAGCGGCCACATCAGCGATAGCGGAGATTTGCGGTACGCCAACACCGGCAACGATACGGGTGGTGCAGATGGAGCCGGGGCCGATACCGACCTTGACCGCATCAGCGCCTGCCTCGGCCAGCGCCTTGGCGGCTGCACCGGTGGCGATGTTGCCGCCGATGACCTGAATGTCCGGGAAGGTCTGCTTGACCCAGCTGACGCGATCGATCACGCCCTTGGAGTGACCGTGCGCAGTATCCACGATGATCACGTCAACGCCAGCAGCAGCCAGTGCTTCAACGCGGGCCGGCGTCTCGGGGCCGGTACCAACGGCAGCGCCAACCAGCAGGCGACCTTGGTCGTCTTTAGCAGCGTTCGGGTAGGCGCGGGCCTTTTCGATGTCCTTGACGGTCATCATGCCCTTGAGGCGGAAGGCGTCATCAACGATCAGCACCTTCTCGATGCGGTTGATGTGCAACAGCTGGCGTACTTCGGCAGCAGCAACACCCTCTTTGACGGTCACCAGCTTGTCTTTCGGCGTCATGACGTCGCTGATCAGCGCGTTCATGCGGGTCTCAAAGCGGATGTCACGGGCCGTCACGATACCGACCAGATCACCATTGGATAGCACCGGGACACCGGAGATGTTGTGCTGGCGAGTCAGTTCAATCAGGTCAGCAACTGTGGCGCTGGACTCGATAGTGATCGGATCCTTAACCACGCCAGACTCGTACTTCTTGACCTTGCGTACCTCGGCGGCCTGCTGCTCGACGGTCATGTTCTTGTGGATGATGCCCATCCCACCTTCCTGCGCCATGGCAATCGCCAGACGCGCTTCGGTGACGGTGTCCATGGCAGCGGACAGCAGC